>JABDFC010000004.1:55699-101257 GCA_013286785.1 Gammaproteobacteria bacterium | reverse complement strand
CCTTGTGCTTGGTATAAATATGAAATCGAAGTATATACGGGCGGTAGAAATCCTTGGAGAACCATAGAGAAAAAGGCTTCTGTCGAACCTTTTCTATTAAAAGATGAGACTGGAGAATGCATTGTGCTGCCTCTAGGCGTAGAAGCCAGTGGCACAGAGATCATCTGCTGGCGGGGCGATAGTAAATATCCGGATGGTCCACCGGATCCTTCTTCTGAATCATCTCTTTTGACCGATATCACCTTAAATTATCGCTATACCGAAACTCGGTTAGAACTAAAAACCTCTCTCTATGCTGCTGGCATTTTTTATACCTGGCGTGCGAATGATCCTCGAATACAGACAAATGTAATGGTAGCTAATTATGTCGAAAAATACGCCCCTAGCGAAATTAATGTGCTGGTTAAATCTAACCTGTCGGGTGATCAACCTTTCATTCTTTCCACGTATCCTAGAGATCGATTGATTTATAGGTTTAAGGTTGATTCCTTCTTCTTGTTCATCGGGTTTCTGGTTTTTACGGCCGTACTTGTTGGGGTGAGTTACCCGATCCTGAAACAAATGTTGCCTAAACAGATTCGATCTAATACAGATACAAATTCGAAAGTCCATTATATTCGCCCTAAGATCTAACTTTCCATTTTATCAAGGGGTATAAATAAAACTATTCCTTTGGCAATTTGGCTAGAAATCTCCAGAGTTTGTCTGTAGCCACTTTGATGCCGATTCTAGGGGTTGTGGTAAATTCAAAATTGTGTTTAATGCAGCCGACATAGAACTCGTTGTCGGTGATGAGATTAAGTCCTGAATGTTCTCGAGTGATCCCTAGGTGCCGGCAAATTTTACCTGGACCGTCTAAATGTAGGCCGCTTTTACTTAATAATTTAACTCCTCTGATTAAAACAGCAGCCGGAAAACCTTCTTTTTCGGTCACGATATTCAGACAATGATACATCCCGTAAATAAGATAAACATAAGAAAAACCAGCAGGCCCAAACATAACCTCAGTCCGTGGAGTCAGACCTCTAAAGGCATGAGATGCCGGATCATCAAAACCCATGTAAGCTTCGGTTTCGGTAATAACTCCCCTGAAATTTTTAAAAACCAAGACTTTTCCTAACAATTCTTGCGCAACGACTAAAGTTGAACGTTTAAAGAATGAACTTTTTAATTTTTTCATATCTTGATTAGAGTCCTGCATAAATAGCATGAAGTTTGGCTATTATTTTATAGGAGGTGTCACGAGTCATACAAGCACTGATTTTTTAAGCTATATGGACTATCCTTTGAGGGTGAGGCTCATTTGGAGAAGATGCCGTGGCGCTAACACGGATGACAACGTTCTTAATATTATTATGGGTATATTGCAGTTATGCCGTAGCAGCGAATCAACCGTTGCCGACAGGGCCCTCTTTCATTAAAATTACCAGCCCGCGAAATGAAGAAACCTTTCATCACGATGCTAATGTACTGACTGTTTCAGTTACAGTAACTCCAGCTCTTAGGCAAGAGGATAAAGTGGTTATTTTTTTGGATGGCGAACCGACAGCAGATCTAATGAATTTGGCGAGCATGACAATCCCTCGGTTAGACAGAGGCAGTCATACGCTGCAAGCGAAGCTTATCAAACAAAATGGGCAGGAGATAGAATCTGAAGTCGTTACAATTTTTCAACAACGACATTCCATTTTGCTAGGACCTGGACCATTACCGAAAACGGAGACTAACCGAATGACGATCTATAGCCCTTTGATACAAAATTAAAAGATATATGGAATCCCCTTAAAGGATGCCAAGTTTATTTATCGGTCTTTGTTAAGCTCAATCATCGATCTAAAATAACGACAAAAAACAGCTATCATTCAAGTTTTCTAATGATATTTTATGATCGGAATATCTGAGATTTCAAGTTTTTCTGGGATGATTAACTTGAGCTTTTGAGCTTCTGTTTGATTAACCAGAACTTTTAAATGCGTCGGACGTTGTATGGGGATTTCTGAGGCTTTATCGCCCTTTAAGATGCGAGCGATTAAGAGGCCGGTGTCATATCCAATATCCCGGTAATCATAGCCAACCATTGCTAAAACACTGCGTGTGACATAAGGATCTTCACTATAGATGGGTAAAACGATGGGCAATGCCGTCGGTGATTGTTGGGCAATCTGTATGACCGTTTGTAGGGCTGCTACGATGGTATTATCTTGAGGGAAATAAAGCGCATCGACTTTGCCCATCAGGGTTTGCACTGCTTGCGCCACCTCTGCTGTTTGGTTCACTGTGACTTCGATCACTTCAATGTTTTTTAGGGCCAATAGTTTTTTTAGCTCTAGGGCTGTGGCGACAGAATTTGACTCTGAAGGATTGTACATTAACCCCAGTTTTTTTAGGTGGGGTAACAGTTTGCCGAATAATTGAACAAGAACGGGTAAGTTTGGTGCATCAGAGATACCAGTGATTGGCATAAAAGTCTCTGTTGGTTCTAATTTGGCAGTTTTTGGATCTGTCACGGCAGTGAAAACAATGGGCAATGGGCTGCCTTGCTTGTGGATGGCGTGTAATAATGTCTGAGCAGAAGGTGTGGAAATGGCGACTGCAACGTCTAATCCAGCGGAGGCTAATTTTGTGGCAATTTGGGTCGATAGGGCCATATTTCCTTGAGCATTTTCAGAGAGAATGGTTAAATTAACCCCTTCTTGGTAGCCTTGTTCCTGGAGTGCCTCTAGGATCCCAGTTCGTACTGTGTTGAGCGCAGTATGATCGATAATTTGACTGATCCCAATTTTTCGGTGAGGCGCTTGATTGACAAGACGGGTTTCACCCCAACATAGACTCAGGAATGAGGATAAAACTAAGAGGAAGAGGGCAAGGACTGCAAGACGATTTATAGACTCAGTGATTCCTGGTAAAGATGAATGATTCGTTGTATGCATGACTTGGTCTCCAATTGCTGACGATTAACCCCACAGTTTTTTTGAGTAAATTCAAAAAATGAACTGTGTCTAAATCGAAAACAATTTTTAAACCAATGAACGGTACGCATCATTCCAATGACTGTCACAAAAGTTATAGGAAGGCTTAGTTTAATCGTCGGCCTATTCCTTGTCAATGAGAAGGCCATCTCTTATATTGGATAAAAACACAGCTGGCGGTAAGCAGTGTAGCTGCCCAGGCCATAAATAAGCACTCCATACCGACTCAAAAATGAGTTCAGCATAGCCAAAATGTGTTACCTATGTCCGTGAACAAGTGTTCGGTCTATACACTTTAGTAACAAAATTGAGAACTAGGCCTTTCTGTTGAGCAGTAGTTAGTATAAGAGATCACGAAAAACAAAACTGGGATCGGGTGTTTTTTTGCCTCGATTAATATGTTTTATAATGGTTGTTTCAACGTGCTCATAAAAGTCGCTCACTCGGAATTTTAACAGCGGTGGGATGAGGTTTTTCTTGGGTTTTGGATTTTGAACACTTCGTTTCCTCAATGTTTGGCTGTTTTCTAGGCTATACAGCGTGTTGTAGCGCTTGGGTCCAACACCAAAAAACGTATAAAAGGGAACTTTGTTAGGGGATTGCTGATTTGGATCAATATCAATGACTTTGGAATACAATTCCTCATTTTTACTTTTCGGAAATGCTTCCAAAAATACCACTTTGTTTATGCCACTGGTAATAATGTCTTTGGAACACATATGACAGGGAAATGTCGTAGAGTAGAGAGTTGCTCCTCTAATAGAGACTCCCAGTTTTGCAGCGTCTGAAATGGCAGACATCTCAGCATGTGTACAGGGGTGAAATTCTAAGTTATTGTGAATAAATTGTTTTAATTGTTCTAAAGCGTTTTTGTCTTGTTCGTCAAGATGCTTAGTCTTTGTTTTGATCTCAGTAATGAGATTTTTAAAGCGATTTCGCCTTTGTAGCTGCTGTTCATAGCTATTTTGAATTGAATCTTGTCCTGATTTTTTTGGATTGGCATGACTGGCAGGAGCTCGAATAGAACCTGCCGAGATAATTTCCCCGTGTTCAGAGACGATACAAGCACCCACTTGTCGATCGCCCGGAAAATTTGAGCGCCTGGCGATATTATAGGCCACTGCCATACCAAATTCATCGGCGGTTGGGTATTCTTCATGCTGACCAAATAAAAGATCGACGATTTTCTTGATTTGTGCTTTGATACTCTGGCTGGGTTGATCCAAGTTAACGAAAAAATGTGATTTATCGAATAAAGTCGAAATGCCTTGTCCATGGGTTTTAATTGCTGTGTCTTTCTCTGGATGTTCAAAATCTGCAAAGTCTTTTTGCAGAAGGTTGTTAATGATTTCGGGTTGTAGTTTGTGGTAGTTGAAAGCCATATTGTGATCAATGTTTTTTAATGTCTCAGTAGTCTGATTGGCTAGTTCCCGAATTTTTTGGGATATTTTCGGATCCTTTTGGTATTTTTTTTGCAGAGTTTTTTTTCTGTTTTCATAATTGGAAAAACAAGAAATTTGAATGTAATTCTCACCATAAGTTTTCTGGAGGATTTCATGTTCGGCAACATTTTTTAGTTGGACGATGAGGTAGGCTGTACGCTTATTGACGGTTTTACTTCGAACTGTTTGAATTTGTTTAAGAGCCAAGCCTGCAAAATATCCGGGGCCTTTCATTTTTCGGTAAGCGGTACAGGCTTCCATTTTATAATAAGTATTGAGACTTTTGATTTTTTTTAAATTCCTGTTTTTAGGTAACAGTTTTTCTAAGCAATCGGTGATGCGAATGATCTTCATTTCATAGTTCATTTTTTTAAGCAGGTGCTCGAGGTGGTTTTGAAAAGGCTGAATTTGGGTACCAATGGGCGCGACTAAACCAAAGATAATTTCGGGGCTTTTGGAGACTTTCTTCATTTGGTTATCCAATCACAATATAGTTATTTAATTATATAGCTTTTTTGTTGAACTATCTAAAAAAGGGTTATAGCCTATGTCGGATGGTAACCCTACATCGACTACTTAGGTTTGAGATACTCATGAATAATTGTATCGACAGGCAGACGTTTTCTAGGATTGGCATCCCAGCAAAACGTGAGCACTTTAACATAATTTGCTGGGGTGTTTTTGGGAATCGTTTCGCGAACCTCTTGATCAACGACCAGTTGAACAAGACGTTCAATTGAGGTGGCCAGTTGTTTATAAGGGACTTCTCGAGTCAATATTTCCCATATGATTAAGGCAAAACTGTACATATCGGCTTCTTTCGTGATAGTGGAGGGGACTCTCGCTCGCAGTGCGGCCAGTAGTTCGGGCGCCATCCATATGGGGGTGCCTCTGGCGTGAGAATCTAAAGATGGATCTAGATTACCTTCAAGAACAGATAAACCAAAATCCGTTAATTTTGGTTCTCCTGAAGCGGTCAATAAGACATTGGTGGGTTTTAAATCCCCATGGATAATGCCCTCTGCGTGTAAAAATGCTAAGCCGTAAGCAATTTGAAGAATAGCGTTCTGGATCCAACGTGGGGATAGAGGCCTTGAATTCTTATGGAGCAGCTGTGATAAATCACCGCCACTCATATATTCCATGACGATCATCGTTGGTCCAATACCCAACAGTCGTACAATATTAGGTGAACGAAGTTGGGCCATGATCTGCATTTCCCGAACAAATAAGCTTTTAATCGTAGTGTTTTCTGTTGGATGTAGTTCTTTAACCGCGACTGGAATATGTCGCCATTCACCGCGGCGTACCACTCCAAAAACGCCCCGACCCAATTCCTCCGATTCGATGGTCAATTCATGGGGTGATATCTTAAAAGAAATTTGCATATCCCGCATCGATTGAGTAAGCGCGAGAGCGTCGAGCTCGACAGGAGGTTTTAGAGGAGAAGCAATCATTGACAAAAATTGAGTCGCTACATCTTCTAAGTTTTGTTCGCATTGTTTTGTCAGTTTATCCAGCCACTGTCTCCACTGGACGATCACTTTTTTATCAACCCGAGTCATTTTTAATTGTTCAATTCCTTGCGTAATGGCTTCGTTAGCCTGTTGAAATTGTTCAGTGTATTGTTCAATACCCAATGCTTTAATGGCATCTGGCTGCATGGCAGCAAGTCTCTTTAGAGTTTCTGCATTATTGTGCATGAGACTTTTTACTGCTTTTTGATTATCTTCTAAAATACGGGTGAGTTCTGATAAAGTTGAAGTAATTTCTTCTTCCTTTAGGGTGTTTCCGTCCGTTTCTAGATCAAGAAATCTTGTGTTTCCTCTCAGTGTTTCGGCCCACGCCATCATTGCTGGGTTGGTAATATTATTACAGCTAAGGCCAACGAAAATAAGCTGATTGTCTGGGTTGGCTGCGATAGATTCAGCAAGAGCAGCTGCGCCGTGTGTGTCAATGTTGTTAAAGCCGAGATCAAGAAAACGCAAATACCTATTTCTTAATAGACCATTAGCAAGCTGGCCTGCTCCAATGTTACCCAAGTCATTGTTACAGAGAGAGAGTGCCGTTAGAGGATGGGTTTGGAGCATGAACGCTATTTTTTCGGCGCCTTCGTGCGTTATTTCATTGTGATCTAAAATTAATTCCAAAATCGTAGGGTTTTTTTGAATTTCAGTTAAGAGAATTCCGAGTTCATGATCGGTGAGTTGTAAGCTGTTGAGATCGAGGCGTGACCAATGGGTAAGGGTGCATATTTTTTCAGCGAGTTGGGTGATAAGAGAAAGACGACGTTTTGCAACCGCTGCACGATCTTCAGACCTAGGATCTTCAGTCTTTGCGAGTCGTTTGATTTCGTCAATCAAATTGGGTATTGCGACGATCGCAGACACATATAATGAACTTGCAGCCATGCAATCTTGCCCCATCCTTTAAGAAATTGAAACTGTTCGGTCTGTTAACTTAGCTCAGTTTATTCTCGTCTGTCAACGGATGGGTTCATTTTAATTTTTTACTGTCAAGGATTCGTTGCAGAGTAGACGAGGAAGACTTACAGTGAAAAGGGAAAATTTGGGAAGTTGGATTTAGAATAATAACTTTAAAGCCGAGACAACGTGCATGAAAGGGCGTCATACCAGTGTCGATAAGCATCTCAAAAATAATCTGTTGTGGATTGAAAAAATTCCTGCCGTACAGAAAGTTGTGTTGGGGATTTCTGAGGCCTGTCGCCATAAATATCCTCCAGGGCATATTCGGTTTAAAATGGACGTGGATGGTGGCATTAAAGTCGTCAGTTATTCGGGTAAAGGAGTTACCGATATCTTCATAAAAATTGATCCCATTACTGAACGAGAGCAGGTCAAGTCGATGATTGCAGGTCGCTTTCAAATTTAAAGTGCAGAACGTTTGTTTGAATGATGTTCAAATAGAATGAGTTGCGATAGAATAAGAGCCATGCTTTCGAATTTAGCTCTTGAACTTACTACATTCTTTGAAAAGAGTCATACTCTTTTAGTGCCATGGTCATTCGGCATAGGCGGGTTATGGCTCTTCAATATTGTGAACTGGATTTCGGGTTCTCATTTAAATCATCTCGGAATAGTTCCGCGGCGTTTGTCTGGTCTGATGGGGGTATTATTTTGTCCTCTCTTGCACCAAAACTTTAATCATCTTTTTTTTAATTCCATTCCCTTGTTCGTATTGGGCTTAATGTTGTTAGCCAGTGGAACTGAGGTATTTTTTTGGGCGACTGGTAGTATTACACTGCTGGGCGGTTTATTGGTTTGGCTATTAGGGCGGCGCGCTAATCATATTGGTGCGAGCGGACTCATCTCGGGTTATTTTGGATTTATCATTGTGATGGCCTATTTTAATCCGAGTGCGGTTACCTTAATCTTGGCGGGTATTGTTCTCTATTACTTTGGTGGGATTTTCCTTGGGATTTTTCCGCAAGAAGCAAAAGTTTCTTGGGAAAGCCATCTTTACGGTTTTTTAAGTGGGTTATTGAGTGCTTGGTTGCCTCATTATCTTCATTGGGATCAGCTTTTACCTCAGTAGAAAAAAGGTTACCAACAAGTTAGGCACACGTCATCGATAAACAATGTAATGTCGTGCAGTAATTCATCTGTAGGTAACGGGTTTGGACTGTGAGGCAGTAATTTCGCGGTATAGGTTAAGGTCTTGGTCCGTTGGTTATAATGAGGATCAGATAATTCAACGACAAAACTCAATTGTTCGTTGGGGGAAAAGACTTTGATCTGAACGCCATTGACTGCAACGTTTGGGGGATTTCCTTTGAATCCTTGTTCGCCCCTGGCTTGCCAAAGCTCTAAAAAATCCGTCAGGGGCATTGATTTGACAATTCGCTCCGGTCTATTAGAAAAATAGGTGATATACGGTGCGACTTGTTTGAGCGTTAGGGTATAGGTCTTATCTTCATTGCGTTTTATGATGGCTTTTTGTGCAGATTGGACAAACAAAAAGTCTTGGGTATTTTGCTTTTTAGCCGCATTAGGCTGATTGCGTTCCCCGGCGCTAAGGGGCGCACAGGGGAGTGCAAGGCTTGCAAGCAATAAAATCGTTACAAGGGTTTTAATAGGAGTGGTATTCATCGTCGTGTTTCTCCAATACGCTGTAAATGCACTAAAAGTGCCGTGCATCGATCTGAATCAATATGATCCAGTATAGCTCATCAAATCTATACCCATCGTACTTCAAGCTGCGAACGGTGTGGAAAAGGAGATTCGCTTCTCATCTTGAAGTGTAATGAGTATATTTATGATCAAAAGATATTTTTGAACAGAGTGAATCTAGCTTTGAGTGTGGGATTGGCTAGAACTTGTTTAATCAAAGGGTAGCTAGAAGTCACCGTTACGATGACTAGGAAAAGAAAACCGAGAAAAAAGAGTAGAGCTTTAATCTTAAAACGAAAGACCAATCGATCTTGAGAAATAGCGGAAAGGATAAAATGTTCATCTTTGGGCAATCCAGTTTTAACTAAAACATTATATTCTCTGGTGGGTTGTTTTTCGAGATAAGCGGTTACCGCGGAATGACTAGAGAGTTGTGGATGATTCGACGGCCAGGTATAAAACATCCCCGCGGTATAAAGGCGGGTATCGATTGTTATTTGATATTCGGTATATCGGTAACTTCCGAAACAGTTCCAAAAAAAACGTATTAAAAGAGAAGTTGAAGGGGGATTGGGACTAGGGCTACTGCCGCGCCAACGGATTAGGGTGGTCGGTATGATTTCAGCTCCTTCCGGTAAGACAATGCATTCTCCTGTGGCATCTCTCAGCAGAAAGGGATCGCTTGAAGTACCCTCTTCAATAATTCTCCAGGAATACCCTTTGCCTTCTGCGACTAACTTTTCGATCCGGTATCGATACCAAGCACAGGGTTCTTGAGTGAGTTTAGCGTAGAGCGTGTCGTCAGGAAAGGCTCGACTTAAGCCGGTTAATTCAACAAATCCTTGTGCAGCCGAACGGATCTTTGAGGTGGGAGTGTCTTCTAAACTTCGGGCTTCTTTTAGGCAACTAAGAGAACAATAACAACAGATGATGGCGAAAATAATGGGGGCGAAAATATAAATAAGTGCCGTAATGATATCAGTGTTGATCAAGGCGTGCATGACTACCCTTTAAATTGTTGATCAACCGCAACGTCTTGGATCTCTTCTGCAGAAAAAGTCAACAATTTAGCAGCGGTAAAATTACAAACACGAGCAATAAACACATCGGGTATTTGTTGGATACGAATATTATTCAGATTCACACTTTCATTGTAAAGTTCTCTGCGATCAGCAATATCATTTTCTAGCTGGGTAATTCTGGTTTGAAGTTGATTAAAAGCTTGATTCGCTTTTAGATCAGGATAGTTTTCAGATAGAGCAAATAAACGAGAAAGACCTGATTTTAACGCGGATTCCGCTTGTCCTAGAGCAACTACGTCTTGGGCATTTGTTGCTGAAATAGCCGATTGTCGTGCATTGACTATCTTTTGTAAGGTTTCTTGTTCATATTTCATATATTCTTTACAAGTATCAATCAACTTAGGCAATTCACTATAACGTTGTTTTAGAAGCACATCAATGTTAGACCAATTTCGTGAGATATTATTTTTAAGGGCAACCAGATTGTTGTAAATGAGGATGAGATACAGAGTTAACCCAAAGAGTAAAGCGATAAAAATTGCGCCAGCCAGCATCATTAGCTCCTTTATTGTTTCATTTCTAGTAGGGCATAAAGGTCACTTTCTCTGCCCAAATTTTCTGTCAGAATTACCCTTTTGGTGTGAAACCAGTTTCTCATGTTGAGTAAGGGATGACTGTCGAAATACATCGAATTAATAAAGGGTTTCTTTCGTTGTTTCGACAGCAGCGTCGACATGTCGCCGGTATTTTTGAGTTTGGCGACATAGTTCGAAATATGGCTATTTTCGATGAGTTCGGGATTTTGAGTCATATCCAGCTACCATCCATGGTATTGAAAGATAACTTTATTTTATGTCGACTTCTGTATTTTGTCACGGGTAGTTTGGTATCTTGGTTGTTGGGGATTAAAATAGCCCTATATTGAGAGTTCTGGGGACACAGCATGTACCAAAAAAAGTTGATTACCTTAATGTTTCTGCTCTGGTTTATGGTCGGAAGCGTTGCCGCCAAAGAACTGCAAGCCACCTTAAAATTGCGGGATATACGCGTTGAAAAGACCGTGGATAAGGGAGGGGATGATGTTTACTTTAATATCACCCAGTATTCCAATTTAGGGGAGTCCAAAGAAAACCGGGTCCCTATCTATCCAGCTCACTGGCTTTCTAAGCAGGTGTCTGGAATCAAAGATCTCACACTCTGGCAAGGGGTGCTTCAGGATGAAGAATCAATTAAGTTAGTTATAGCTTTAAGTGATCAAGAGCTCTCTCCTTTTGAGATCGATGATTTGATTGGATCGGCGCAATTAACGATTCGTAATCACAAAGGAAAACTCATTAAGCATTGGACGGTCCCCATATTAGAAGAAAAAGACGAGGTAGAAATGTTGAAAAAGGGATCCCCGCAGCGTTATATATTCAAAGGGGCCAGTTCAAGGTATGATGTGGCATTTGTAGTGGAGTAAATGGTAGCCGAATATGCAGATCGATGTTGAAAAAGGCTTATTGCTGAATGTGCGTCAGGTTCCATCCCCTAACTATAATGAGCGCCCGAACGGCACCGTAGTTGACCTTTTGGTGATACATAACATTAGTTTGCCGCCTGGTGAGTTTGGCCATTCGCACATTGACGCATTTTTTACCAACTCGCTCGATTTTTCTTTGCATCCTTATTTTGCAGAGATTGCTTCGCTGCAGGTTTCAAGTCATTGCTTAATTGAGCGAAGTGGTGCCATTGTACAATATGTCCCTTTCACAAAGCGTGCTTGGCATGCAGGGGCATCTTGGTTTGCCGGTCGGGAAGATTGTAATAATTTCTCGATTGGCATTGAATTGGAGGGAGCCGATCACATTCCTTACACCCAACCACAGTATGAGTGCTTAACGAAACTGGTGAAGCTATTGCGGAAAACTTACCCAAGAATAACAGAGGACCGAATTGTGGGACACAGTACAATAGCTCCAGGGCGAAAAACAGACCCAGGACCTGCTTTTGATTGGAAATTATTAGCAGATTTATTGGGCCAAAGCCAAAATGAAAAATTAGCGTAAATTGAACCTAAGTAGGATTAAATGATGAGAACAGATGATCAAGATCCCATCGAAACACAAGAATGGTTAGAGGCATTAACGTCTGTGTTAACGGTTGAAGGTCAAGACCGTGTTAAATTTATATTAACAGAATTAATGCATAAAGCTCGAGAAATGGGCTGCATTGCCGATGCAGGGTTTCTGACGCCGTATCTCAATACAATTCCTGTTGAACGGGAAGCGAAAATTCCGGGTGATCCTGCGATGGAAAGGCGCATACGTTCTTTAATTCGTTGGAATGCCGTCGCCATGGTGATTCGAGCAGGGAAAATTGATCCAGATTTAGGGGGACATATTGGGACTTTTGCATCTTCTGCAACCCTATATGATGTTGGTTTTAATCATTTTTGGCGGGCAGCGAATGGGTCACAAAATGGTGATTTGATCTATTTTCAAGGACACGCATCACCTGGCATGTACGCGCGATCTTTTTTAGAAGGGATGATTTCCGAATCGCAGATCAGCCATTTTAGGCAAGAGGTTGATGGCCAAGGTGTTTCATCATATCCGCACCCTTGGTTGATGCCGCATTATTGGCAGTTTCCAACCGTTTCCATGGGATTGGGGCCTTTACAGGCCATTTATCAAGCACGATTTATGCGTTATTTAGAGGCTCGAGGTTTAGAAAAAACCTCGGGGCGTAAAGTTTGGTGTTTTTGTGGTGATGGTGAAATGGATGAACCAGAATCTACTGGAGCTTTGAGTCTTGCAGGACGCGAAAAATTAGACAATTTAATTTTTGTCATCAATTGCAATCTTCAGCGTTTAGATGGACCCGTTCGTGGTAATGGTAAGATTATTCAGGAATTAGAATCGGTCTTTAAAGGGGCCGGTTGGAATGTGATCAAAGTTATTTGGGGCGATTCATGGGATCCGTTATTATCTAAAGATAAAACAGGGCTCTTAAAGAAGCGAATGGAAGAAGTGGTTGACGGAGAGTACCAAAATTATAAAGCGCATGGGGGTGCTTATACGCGCGAAAATTTCTTTGGAAAATATCCGGAATTGCGTGAATTGGTTGCAGGATTGAGTGACGAAGACATCTGGCGATTAAATCGTGGCGGCCATGATCCGCAAAAAGTGTTTGCGGCTTACCACGCAGCGGTTAACCATTCAGGGCAACCAACAGTCATTTTGGCGAAAACCGTTAAAGGGTATGGGTTGGGAGATGCAGGAGAAGCACTGAACATTGCGCATAACACCAAGAAAATGACCGCCGAACAGTTAACGCATTTTCGTGACCGATTCAATGTTCCGATTCCAGATGAAAGCGTTGGTGATGCGCCTTTTTATCGTCCGGCAGAGGACAGTCCTGAGATTCAATATTTGTTGGCGCGTCGTAAAGCGCTAGGGGGCTCGTTACCCAATCGCCGATTAGAAGCGGACGAAACCTTAACATTGCCCCCATTGGCCATTTTTGATGCGCTGCTCAAAGGAACTGGAGATCGCAAAATTTCGACCACGATGGCATTCGTTCGATTGCTAACGGCTTTATGTAAAGATAAAGAGATTGGGAATCGAGTCGTGCCCATCGTTCCGGATGAAGCCAGGACCTTTGGGATGGAAGGATTATTTCGCCAACTGGGTATTTATTCTTCGGTTGGACAATTGTATACACCAGTCGATTCCGATCAAGTCATGTTTTATAAAGAAGCTAAAAACGGTCAAATATTAGAAGAAGGGATCAATGAGGCAGGCGCTTTTTGTTCTTGGTTATCGGCAGCAACGTCTTATAGCACGCATAATATGACGCTGATCCCTTTTTATATTTTCTATTCCATGTTTGGCTTTCAACGGATTGGGGATTTAGCCTGGGCTGCAGGTGACTCAAGGGCACGTGGATTTTTAATTGGAGGAACTTCGGGCCGCACCACTTTAAATGGTGAAGGTTTGCAACATGAAGACGGCCATAGCCATTTATTAGCCAATACGATACCGAATTGTGTCTCCTATGATCCGACTTATTCTTATGAATTAGCGGTCATTGTGCACGATGGACTGAAACGAATGATTGCACATCGGGAGAGCATTTATTATTACATTACGGTCATGAATGAGAATTATGAACAGCCTGACATGCCCGAGGGTGTTGAAGATGGGATTATTAAAGGCATGTATCGATTGAAATCTCTACAGGCCAAAGGATCAAAACTGCGCGTACAGTTGTTGGGTTCTGGGACAATACTGAGAGAAGTGATAGAAGCTGCAAGTCTGTTGGAACAAGATTTTGGTGTTGCTTCCGATGTTTGGAGTGTCACCAGTTTTAATCAATTAGGTCGCGATGGCATCGATGTAGATCGCTGGAATCGGCTGCATCCTTTGGAAGCGCCAAAAGTGCCTTATGTGACAGAGTGCTTGGCATCGACCGAAGGTTTGATTGTGGCAGCGACGGATTATATGCGGCAATATGCCGATCAAATACGCGCTTATATTCCACGCCGTTATTTGGTTTTAGGAACAGATGGGTTTGGTCGAAGTGATACTCGCAATCAATTACGTCGGTTTTTTGAAGTCAATCGATATTATATTGCGGTGACTGCCTTGAAAGGTTTGGCAGATGAAGGTCAAATCTCAAAAGAGTTGGTGCTACAAGCAATGCAGCAGTATCAGATTGATCCTGATAAACCAAATCCGGTGACCGTATAAATCAGCAAACTTTTCTTAGGAAAATCGAGAAAAGTTAGGATGGGGATAGAGGATGTTAAAACAAGTTTTCGTACCAGATATCGGTGATTATAAGAATGTCGATGTCATCGAGATATTGGTAGTACCTGGCGATACCGTTGAATGTGATGCGCCGTTAATTACTTTAGAAACCGATAAGGCAACTTTAGAAGTGCCCGCCCCATTTGCTGGGACGGTGCACAGTATCGAGGTCAAGCTCGGGGATAAAGTTTCCAAAGGCAGCCTTATCATCACACTTGAGACTGCCGAGGAAGAAGTGCGTACTTCGCTGCCTAAAGCAGTAGAAGCGAACCAACAGCAGAATCATGCAGCAGTAGAGAACACTGCGACGGTACAAAAGGTTTTGGTCCCAGACATTGGGGCTTATCAAAATGTGGATGTTATCGATGTCTCTGTTGTCCCCGGAGATAAGATTGAGCACGATGCAACGTTAATTACTCTAGAAACCGATAAAGCCACGTTAGACGTTCCTGCTCCCTTTGCAGGGGTGGTACAAGAAGTCCATGTGAAAGTCGGGGATAAAGTGTCGGAAGGGAGTTTGGTGGTAACTGTTTTGGCTGTAAAAGCAGAACCGGTTATTGAGCGCAAATCTGCTGTGCCGGCCCCACAGGCTGCTGCTCAGAAAACCATTCCTGAAGCAAAAAGTCGCACTCAACCAGAAATGCCCGAAAAAGTCCCGTATTCTTCTGCTTCAGTTCATGCTGGTCCAGGCGTGCGCCGGTTTGCCCGTGAATTGGGGGTTGACTTATCTCGAGTCAAAGGAACAGGTCATAAGCAGAGAATTTTAAAAATTGATGTGCAATGGTATGTCAAAGCGGAATTGTCACGGATCCAATCGGGAGACACTCAAACGGGTGGGATGTCCGTTGCACCTTGGCCGCAAGTCGATTTTGCTCAGTTTGGTGAGATTGAACGTGAGTCGTTATCTCGGATCAAAAAATTATCTGGGTCATATTTGCACCGCAATTGGGTGATGGTTCCGCATGTTACGCAATTTGACGATGCAGACATGACCGATTTAGAAGCGTTTCGCAAGGGACAACAAGCAGCCGCTGAACAACAAGGGCTTAAGTTAACACCCTTAGTGTTTCTTCTACAGGCAGTGGTTGAGGTCTTAAAGGAATTTCCACACTTTAATGCCTCTTTGGATCCCAGTGGATCTGAATTGATCCTGAAAAAGTACTATCATATTGGTGTGGCAGTGGATACGCCAAATGGCTTAGTGGTGCCTGTGGTTCGTGACGTTGATCAAAAAGGCATTTTTCAATTGGCGAAGGAGTTGGGTGAAATCAGTGCTAAAGCCAGAGAGGGCCAATTAAAGGCTCAAGAGATGCAAGGGAGTTCCTTTAGTATTTCGAGTTTGGGTGGCATTGGGGGGACTGCCTTCACCCCCATTATCAATGTTCCCGATGTTGCCATATTAGGGGTTTCTAAAGCTCAAATGAAGCCCATCTACGAAGCGGGTGAATTTAAGCCGCGTCTTCGTTTGCCGCTGTCGCTTTCTTATGATCATCGCGTGATTGACGGAGCACAGGGGGCACGTTTCATCACGCGTTTGGTGAAACAATTATCCGATATTGAATGTGTGAAACTGTAAAAGGAGAATCAGGTGGAAGCGAACATCCAAACCGATGTCGTCGTATTGGGCTCTGGACCAGGCGGGTATACTGCAGCTTTCAGAGCCGCAGATTTAGGAAAGAAAGTTGTGCTCATTGAAAGAGATGAGAACCTGGGGGGTGTTTGCTTAAACGTGGGTTGTATTCCTTCTAAAGCGCTATTGCATGCGGCCAAAGTCATTGAAGAGGCGCACGATTTTGGAACGCAAGGGATTGTGTTTGGGGAACCAAAAATTGATCTGAATCAGTTAAGAGGCTGGAAAGAGAGTGTCATCAAACGGTTGACGACAGGATTGAAAGGCTTAGCGAAACAACGAAAGGTCACGGTGATCCAAGGGGAAGGCAGTTTTAATGCTCCGCAAGAGATGTTCGTTAAAACCACTGAAGGAACAACTCGAGTCACTTTTACCCATGCGATTATTGCTGTTGGATCTAGACCGGTACAGCTGCCCTTTTTGCCGGATGATCCACGGGTGATGGATTCGACTGGTGCGTTAGAATTATCCAATATTCCGTCACGTTTGCTGGTCATTGGGGGGGGAATTATTGGCTTAGAAATGGCGACGGTCTATCATGCTTTAGGATCTAAGGTCTCGGTGGTCGAATTGGCGGAGGGTTTAATCCCCGGTGTTGATAAAGATATTGTTGCTCCTTTGTACAAGCGGGTTCAAAAAAAATATGAAAAAATATGGTTAGGAACAAAAGTCAGCAAAGTGGAAGCCCGGGCAGATGCCCTATGGGTTAGCTTTGAAGGAAAAGAAGCACCGAGCGAACCGCAACCCTTTGACCGAATCTTATCGGCAGTTGGGCGGTTACCCAATGGCAAATTGATTGCGGCAGAAAAAGCCGGTGTTCACGTCGATGAGCGTGGCTTTATCCCAGTTGATAAGCAACAAAGAACCAATGTGAACCATATCTTTGCGATTGGGGATGTTTCTTCCAATCCCATGTTAGCGCATAAGGCGATGCCAGAAGGCAGGATTGCGGCAGAAGTCATTGCTGGGCGCAAACACTTTTTTGATCCCGCTTGCATTCCATCAGTCGCTTATACCGATCCCGAAGTGGCTTGGGTAGGCATTACTGAAACGGAAGCTAAAGCGAAAAATATCGCGTATGAAAAAGGCGTTTTTCCCTGGATGGCCAGTGGACGCTCCTTAAGTTTGGGGCGGGACGAGGGGATCACGAAAGTTATTTTTGATAAAGAAACCCATCGAATCATTGGTGCCGGGATTGTAGGCCCTAATGCTGGGGATTTGATTTCTGAAGTCGCGTTAGCCATCGAAATGGGCTGTGAAGCAGATGATATTGCTTTGACCATTCACCCACATCCAACGTTGTCGGAAACCGTTGCTTTAGCAACAGAAGTGTTTGAGGGAACCGTGACGGATTTATATTTACCGAAGTAAGAGCACGTTTTAGGGGTATCCAGGATGGGAGGCTTTGGCGTTCCATCCTAAGAAGTTGTAAAGATGATATCTCAGAATACCCGTATATTCATGTAAAGCGAGATCTGTGATGGCTAAATTGTATCCCAAGGGCAAAAGAGAACGCTCGGGTATGACATAATCAGAGACGGCCGGAATTGCCTGGATCCCAAAATGGGAAAAATACAGTAATGCACGCTGCATGTGCAGTGCAGAGGTGACGAGAAAAATACGATCATAGCCTTGGGCTTTTAAGTTTTTGCTGGTGAGTTCCGCATTTTTATAAGTATTCGGGCTTTGATCTTCTATTTGGATCTCAGAATTTTTGACTTGAAATTGCAGCAGCTCTTGTTGATAAATTTCGGCTTCCGAGACCCCCATCGATAGGGGATCGCCACCACTGATGATGAGGGTGCATTCATGACCGCTGGTTTTGCAAGTTTGGTAGAGCTTTAATCCTTCGTAAATTCTGGAATAGGCGAAGAAATTTGGGATGATTCGGTGGGTTCCTGGGATTTGAATAATGCCTGCACCCAATACAACGATCGCATTGGGTTTTTCGCTAAACGAATGTAGAGCACCGTTCTTAAATTTCGATTCGAGCGGGGTTATTATTGTATTGGAAAGCATGCCATTTCCAATCAAATAGAAACTGATAAGTGTTAGGCACAAAAATGTCCGGCACGTTTTAGGGTGCTTAAAGAGGGCAGCCATGACTGCGAAGAGCAACAATAAAAACAAAATGAAAGTTGACATGCTATATATCCAAATTTTTCGATTGTAAGCAATGATAGGTTAACAGTTTACCATACGCCAAAGATTTGACAGTAATAAAGATACAATTCGACCTATATTGAGTAGATAACACTGATGAATTAAGTTGTTTAACCGATATATATTAAAAGCGTCACTAAAATTAGGGGAGGGTTTGGGCATGCCAACGTATCAACCAATGCCAGGTAAAAAACCTGACGAAACCAATGAAGAATATGAAAGACGTTGTGATGAATTTCTAAAAGAACTGAAACGTAAAGCTGCAAGTTCGGGTATGCCTTATTCTCCCGTGATGTTTCGGGTCCCTCCTCAAGATAAAGAATTTGCAGCGTATTGCAAAGCCAATAAAAATGCACAGTGGGAAATTACTGGGGGGGCACAAGACCTTGAGAGTGTTCGTAACACCATAAAGGGTTTGAGTCTCAACGTTAAAGGGCTCCATATTAATTGTGAGGATGCGAGTCGTGGTCATGAAGTGTTAAAATCATTACATTTTGATGATAAAGACAGTAATATGAATCTCTTAAGTTGTGTGAAAAGCGTAAACTTTAAAGACCGGAGAGAAGAATCTTGGGTAGGGGGAACGCTAAACAGTGCCATCAAAAAAATTAATCCACTCCACGTACCTAACCCTGCTGATGCACTGAATAGAAAGGGTTATTAAAGTTAGTTATTAGTTATCTAACAAATACACTTTCCCTCTAGAATTATAAATCAAATGTTTATATAATCGCTATATTCCTTAAGCTGCGAGTGTTTCTGGATGAAAGAACAGCTGAAAAATCTTAAGCTTGTCGCCTTATCAAAATTGTCTGCCAAGCGGTTGCTGGAAGCTAAACGTTTGGTTTCTCATTGTAAACGTTCAGATGGCTTCGAACCCATTTTTTACTGGAGCAGTATCGAGAACCGGAAAAACCCGGGGATCCACGAGATTCTTTGCTATACCGCCGACCAGAAATTGGTCGGATATGTGGCCTTGTATCATTTTGAAGAGCATGAAGTTGAAGTGACTTCTGTGGTTCATCCCGACCATCGGTCTCAAGAGGTTTATGGGTTGATGTTTGATCACATGAAAAAAGTCATTGCGGATTATCCCGTCGAAATTAAACGCTATGTTTTTACCTGTAATCACGAAAGCTTGGCGTTGAAGGAATACTTGGGAAACCAAGGGGCGAGTTGTGCAGGCTTTACCCGCAAGCTCGCGCTCACGGCGCATCAATATGAAAAATTAAAAAACCAAAAAGGTAGCAGTGCATTAACCTCAGAATCTGCCGTTCATTTAAGAATTGCGCACTATACAGATATCCCAGAACTCATTCAGTTGGGTGTTAAATGTTTTGGGGTTTCTCTGCGGGACTATCAGCGATATTTAATGAAAGCCTTTCAAGATCCCACTAAAGTGATTTTCGTTGTGCAGAGTGACAATAAGATTGTTGGTAAGCTTCATGCCCATATCGAAAAGAAAAAGGCCTATTTATACGATCTGTGTATTGATCCGGAACACCAGAATCAAGGGTATGGGGGAACATTGTTATGCGGCACCCTTAAGGATCTGTTTGAACATAATATAAGGCAAGTCGTTATCGATGTTTCAGATGAAAATGGATCAAATTGGTATGAAAAATTTAACTTTAAGTGCCGAACAACCTATGAACATTGGAAATTGCCAGTGTTTATCAATCCGCTGAAACAACGAGAAAAACAATTAGAAGAATTGCTGTTAAATTTTCAATGTTATCAAGTGCAGGATCAAATGTCTGACAGTGTTTATAAACATTAAGCCAAGTCAACTTCTCCTGGGCTCGATTCCCTAATATAAAGGCATGACTAAAGATTGCCAATCATGAGTAACCTTAAATTGGAAAAAAAAGAGTGAACACGAACACCGTCAATGCTTCTCTGGATACTGCAGCCCTAGTTACTTTCACGATTTATATCATGATCGTCATGTCGGTGGGTTTTGTGGCGTATCTACTGACACGTAATCTGTCCGACTACGTTTTAGGGGGACGACGTTTAGGGGGAGCTGTGGCGGCATTAAGTGCGGGTGCCTCTGACATGAGCTCTTGGTTGCTCATGGGTTTACCGGGTCTTGTCTACGCTTCTGGGTTACGGCAAATTTGGGTTTCAATCGGTTTAACCGTCGGCGCCTATGCCTGTTGGCGTTTTGTGGCAAAACGTTTACGGGTTTATTCAGAAATTGCCAATGATTCTGTGACATTGCCCGCCTATTTAGACAATCGTTTTCGGGACGACACAAAAAGCATTCGCATGATTGCGGCTTTAATTACGCTGGTGTTTTTTATCTTTTATGTGGCGGCAGGGCTATATGCCGGTGGTATCTTGTTGGGGCTCACTTTTCATCTGAATTATTCCGACGCCCTTTGGTTAGGGGCAGCCATAGTCATGTTATACACTTCATTTGGGGGATTTCTGGCTGTCAGTTGGACAGACTTTTTCCAAGGAAATCTCATGCTGCTTTGTTTACTCGTTGTGCCGTTTTTTGCCATTCAAAGTGTTGGAGGATGGGATGCGGGTATGCAGCGGATATTATCGGTTGATCCAGAATATTTGTCCTTAACCAAGGGGATGACCTTTGGCAGCTTTGTCAGTTTAGCTTCCTGGGGATTGGGCTATTTTGGAATGCCGCATATTTTAGTGCGATTTATGGCAGTTAAAACAGTGGCCGAGATCCCACTTGCCAGACGGGTGTGCATCAGTTGGATGTCACTCTCTTTGATTGGAGCCATTTTGGTTGGGGTTGTTGGGGCCGTTCATTTTTGCCATTGTCCTTTAGAGAATCAAGAAACGGTCTTTATTGAATTATCGGAGCAAGTCTTTTCGCCGTGGATCATGGGAATTATTTTAGCCGCTATTTTGTCTTCTAGCATGTGTGCGATTGATTCACAAATGCTGGCGGCATCTAGTGCGTTAACCGAAGATTTTTATCGCACATTGTTTCGCCGAAAAGCCTCGCAAAGAGAATTAGTGTGGGTGGGGCGCTTGACGGTTGTATTGATTGCGGGTGCGGCCATTTATCTTGCTAAAAAGCCGAGTCAAAGTATTATGGATTTGGTGGCTTTTGCTTGGGCTGGGCTTGGTGCTTCCTTTAGTGCTCCCGTCGTTTTCTCCTTGTATTGGAATAGAACCACTCGAAATGGAGTTGTATTGGGAATGATGTCCGGTGGGTTGACTGTAATCCTTTGGCGCTACTTAGGGCTGAGTGAAATGATGTATGAAATATTACCCGGGGTCATTATTTCCAGTCTGTTTGTTTGGGTGACGAGCCTATTGGATAAAAAACCAGAGCCGGAAATTATACGCGAATTCCAAAAAGTTCAACAGTTGGTAACGAGCACTTAAGGATGAAGCCTGTCCTGAACGAAAGCATTTCAAATGCCTATCGAATGGACGAAGCGCACTGTTTAGATGCGTTAATAACAGAAATTTCGTTTTCCGATGAACAACTGCTTCATATTCAGAATATGGCCAGTGGTTGGATAGAACACATTCGAAAAAATCGGTTAGAAAAAGGTGGAATTGACGCATTATTACAGACCTATGATTTGTCTTCAGAGGAAGGCATTGCATTAATGCGTTTGGCTGAGGCGTTACTGCGAGTTCCCGACAGTCAAACTCGGGACCGTTTGATCCAAGATAAAATTGTTGACAGAGATTGGAAACAGCATCTAAACAAAGAGGGTTCTTTTTGGGTCAATGCCGCAACGCTTAGCCTTTTATTAACAGGTAAGGTGTTGGGAGAGCCGCAAGAAAAAAGCATTTTTTGGGAAAAGATGTTTAAGAGAGTCATAAGTCGTGCGAGCAGTTCTTTGATCCGCGGTTCGGTCACCAAAGTGATGGAACAATTAGGCCAGTATTTTGTTATCAGTGAGACCATCGAGGGTGCATTACAACAAGCCAAAAACAGGGAAAAAAAAGGATATCGTTATTCCTATGATATGATAGGAGAAGCCGCTAAAACTGCTCGGGATGCAGAAGAATTTTATAAAGCCTACCATTCGGCCATTCAAGCAATTGACCAGGAAAAACAGGAAGGGAGTCCTATTCAGGCGCCAGGTATTTCCGTTAAACTTTCGGCATTACATCCCCGTTTCGAATGGGTAAAACGAGATCGAGTG
This sequence comes from Gammaproteobacteria bacterium, assembly GCA_013286785.1. Lineage (GTDB taxonomy): Bacteria > Pseudomonadota > Gammaproteobacteria > UBA6186 > Azoamicaceae > CADEGZ01. Next base: position 78,969 of record JABDFC010000004.1, on the reverse strand, counting down.
ACTTCGGAATTGTTTCCGCGTTTAAGAGAGCTGGCATTACGCGCTAAAGAGGCAAATATTGGGTTAACGATTGATGCCGAAGAAGCCGATCGGCTGGAGCTCTCACTGCTTTTAGTTGAACACTTGTTAAAAGAACCCAATTTGGCGGGTTGGGGTGGTTTAGGCGTTGCGGTCCAAGCTTATCAAAAACGAGCCAGCGCTGTGATAGATTGGTTGATTGAAACTGCGCGCAGCCATCAAACACGCATTATGGTGCGATTGGTAAAAGGCGCCTATTGGGACTCTGAAATCAAATGGACAGAAGAGCGTGGGTTAAAAGATTATCCGGTTTTTACACGAAAGGTTTCGACGGATATTTCCTATTTGGCGTGTGCAAAAAAAATATTAACGGCAACCGATGTGCTTTACCCTCAATTTGCAACTCATAATGCGTATACAGTTGCCGCCATTTTAGAAATGGCGGGACATTATCGAGACTTCGAATTTCAGTGTCTGCAAGGGATGGGAAATTCCCTATATGATCCCATTGTCGCTGATAAAAATTTGAATATTCCGTGTCGCATTTATGCTCCAGTGGGTGAGCATGAGCACTTACTGGCCTATTTAGTGCGGCGATTGTTGGAGAACGGTGCCAACAGTTCTTTTGTGAATCAAATTGGTCAAACGTCTATTTCTTTGGCAGCCATTGTCGAAGATCCCATTAAAAAAATAAGGACATTCGCGAATGTGCGCCACCCCAAAATTCCGCTTCCCAAGGATATGTATTTACCGCACAGAGTAAATTCAAACGGAGTCGATTTTTCCAATGCGACGGAACTGGATCCCTTAATCGACAATATTCAGTCTTTTTGCCCGCATCTCTGGCAACAGCCGATAAACCCAATTGAAGACGTCGCCGAAATCTCGGTTTTGTTGAGTCAGGGACATGCTGCTGCCGGCGAGTGGAATCGACAAACCATCGAAGTGAGAACTGCTTGTTTAGAGCGGATGGCAGAGCTTCTGGAAGAACATAAAAGCGAACTGTTGGCATTATTAATTCGCGAAGCCGGTAAAACGGTTCAAGATGCGGCATCAGAATTAAGAGAAGCCATCGACTACTGCGGTTATTATGCCTATCGTTGCCGCGAAGATTTTACACCGAAACGATTACCGGGTCCCACTGGCGAGAGTAATCAATTGATTTTGCAAGGTCGTGGTCTGATGGTTTGCATCAGTCCTTGGAATTTTCCCTTGGCGATTTTTTTAGGACAGATCCTTGCAGCATTGGCTGCGGGAAATGCTGTCATCGCTAAACCGGCCAATCAAACGCCCAGTATTGCACAAAAAGTTGTTTCTCTGTTACACCAAGCAGGGATCCCGAACACTGTGGTACAACTTTTAATAGCCAGTGGTCATACCGTCAGCGCGCATGTTCTTACCGACGAAAGAGTGCAGGGCGTACTCTTTACGGGTTCAACTGAAATTGCTCGGCAAATCAATCAGCAATTAGCAGTGCGTCAAGGGCCGATTGTTCCTCTCATTGCTGAAACCGGAGGACAAAATGCCATGATCGTCGATTCGACAGCTTTATTAGAACAAGTCGTTGGCGATGTTGTTACCTCGGCGTTTAATAGTGCCGGGCAACGGTGCTCTGCGCTTAGGGTGTTATTTGTCCAAGAGGATATAGCGCCGCGTTTGTTAGCAATGTTAAAAGGCGCAATGGCGGAATTAACGATTGGAGATCCTTTAGACTTGGCTACGGATATTGGTCCAGTGATTGACAGTCTGGCACGAGATCAGTTGGTTCGACACGCCAATCGTTTAGACCGTGATGCTCAATTACTTTATGAATGCCCTTTGCCGAATCCCTTACCGCTGTTGCCAAAAGGGGTATTTTTTGCTCCACGGCTTTATCTCATTGACAATATGGCCCTGTTAACTGAAGAAATCTTTGGTCCTATTTTACCAGTTGTATCCTATAAATCTCAGGAATTAGATAATGTCATTGCCGCGATTACCGAATCTGGGTATGGTTTAACATTAGGGATCCACAGCCGTATTGACGCAACGGTGGAGTATATTCAGCAGAGAGTTCGAGTCGGAAATATTTATGTCAATCGAAACATGATTGGTGCGGTGGTGGGGGTGCAACCCTTTGGAGGGGAAGGTTTGTCAGGCACGGGGCCTAAAGCCGGTGGTCCTTATTTATTGCCCCGCTTGGCGGTTGAACGAACCATCAGTGTTAACACAGCCGCATCGGGTGGTAACGTGACCTTAATGACTTTAAAAGAAGATTAATTCGAAAATTGTTTGGCTTCTTCGCTGTCTGGAAAATTATCTTTCAGGGTGGTTAAAGCGTCTTCGGCTAATTTATTCATTCCTAATTTTCGATAGGAAGTGACTAACGCTGCCAAAGCTTTAGGAATTGCGGGTGTCTGTTCAAAATATTTAATGATATGGTTTGCTCGATTGGCTGCCGAGAGAAAAGCGCCCCGTTTAATATAATATTCAACGACCAATAATTCATGCTGTGCCAACATATTCCGTAAGAAGACCATTCTTTGGCGAGCATCAGGCACATATTGGCTCTTTGGGAAACGTTCGATCAATTCTTTAAACGTCTCGAATGCCTCTTCGGCAGAGGAAGGATCTCTCGCACTTTTATCGAGCGGGAAATAGCGAAAGGTAAAACTATAATTTTGATCGTAATTGACTAAACCTTTTAGGTAGTACGCGTAATCCGATTGAGGATGATGAGGGTTCATTCGAATAAAACGATCGGCTGCGGAAAGGGCTAAGGCTGGCTCGTTGTGTTTATAGTAAGCATTGATGAGCCCCAGCTGAGCTTTATCCGCGTATTCACCATAAGGGAAACGGGCTTCTAAGGCTTCAAAGTCTTTAACGGCTTTGCCATAATTTTCCTTTTGCATGTTTTTTTCTGCTTCAGCAAAAATTTGAGTAGCAGACATTCCTTTGTAGGCATCCTTATTGGAGCTGCACCCGGCCAAAGATAAAATGATTGCAACGATGAGAAGACAGCGAAAACTATTCAAAAGGACCTCATTTGTCATTAAAATCAGAAGTTATACAGTCTAACTCAGGATGAATCTTGTCGCAATTATCTTTCAAGGCGGACATTCAATTTAGTTATTCAAATTATTCTGTTTCACAAGAAAGGCTTGCTTGAGAAGCCTGGGTAATGTAAGCTGGTTTTCGTACTATGAGTAACATCAATCAAACAATTTCTTTAACTTCTGAGATTTCAGAGGAAACGGTAGGGAAGAGGCTTGATCAAGCCTTGGCTTTGGTGTTTCCGCAACATTCCCGTTCTCGCTTAAAAGAATGGATCGAAAAGCATCAAGTGACGGTTAATGGGGATTTTCGTCGGCCTCGAGACAAGGTTTTCTTGGGGGATCGCATCAGCATCGAAGCTGAAATTGAAACCGTCTCCGATTGGCAGGCGGAACCCATCCCACTCAATATTATTTATGAAGATGAACACCTGCTGATCCTCAACAAACCTGACAATTGGGTGGTTCACCCCGCCATTGGCAATTGGGCAGGGACGGTGGTCAATGCCTTATTGCATCATGATCCGAGGCTCCAGCAGATTCCACGAGCGGGCATTGTCCATCGTCTGGACAAAGATACGACGGGTCTGATGATGGTTGCCAAGTCCTTGGTGGCACAAACTCGGCTGGTTGCTGAATTACAGGCGAGGACTGTCAAACGAACCTATGAAGCAGTGGTGGGTGGGATCTTGGTGTCTGGTGGGACCGTTGAAGCTCCCATTGGGCGACATCCCCACGAAAGAGTAAAAATGGCGGTAGTGGAGATGGGTAAACCTGCAGTGACTCATTATCGAGTGTTGGAAAAATTTGCTGCACATACTCGGTTACGCTTGGAGTTAGAGACGGGTCGCACGCATCAAATTCGAGTTCATATGGCCCATATTCGTCACCCCATTGTGGGTGATAAAACGTATGGGGGTCGTTTCCGGTTGCCGCCGAACACCAGTGAACAGTTGCAGCACGCTTTAAGGACGTTTCCCAGGCAGGCATTACACGCAAAAGGTCTTTGTCTTACACATCCTGTGACCGAAGAAGAAATGAATTGGGAAATTCCGCTCCCAGCAGATATAGAATTATTGTTAACGCACCTTCGCACGTCTGCATAAATTGACGGTCAGTGCGAGTTCATCATAAAATGTGTCACGCACAGGTGGACAGAGGGTGGAGTACCATGAACCGTTTTTCTTGGATTAAATGTGGGCTTTTGGTTTGGCTGCCGATGGCAGCAGGCCTCTGCAATGCAGTATTACCGGCTAAAACAATTGGGGTTAGCCAAATTGTTGAACACCCGGCTTTGGATGCGGTTCGCCAAGGCATGTTAGATTCCCTTAAAGAGGAAGGGTATGTGGTGGGTGATAACCTAACGGTTGTCTACGAAAACGCGCAAGGCAACATGGTCACAGCGACTCAAATAGCCACCAAGTTATTAAGTTCACCTTTAAATCTCATTGTTGGGATCTCGACACCTTCTGCCCAAACGATTTTTTATACCGCAAAACGCATGGATAAACGGATTCCGATTGTGTTTACTGCCGTGAGCGATCCCAGTGCTGCAAAATTAGAACCTGGAGAATCTCATTATCCCATTACGGGAGTCACTGATGCACCAGACGTAAAAGCTGTATTAACATTAATGCAAACCATGCTCCCACGGTTTAAAACAATTGGATTTATCTATAATTCCTCAGAACCCAATTCTGTTTCAACCATTAATCAATTTAAAGCATTGCTCAAAGATTCTAATATTACTGTTCGTGAAGCGATGGTTAATAAAACCGCGGATGTTGCACAAGCCATGCACAGTTTAGTTGGCAAAGTGGATGCTTTGTATTTCCCACAAGATAATACGGTGGTATCGGCGATTGAGTCGGTCATTAACATTGCGGAATCCCCAAACCGAAGATCGGCTGCTTTACCCTTGTTTTGCAGCGACCCTTTATTGGTCAAACGGGGGGTGTTAGCAGCTGTTGGTTACGATTATGTTGAAGTCGGCCTTGAAAGTGGTCTTGTCGTTGCTAAGTTATTAAAGGGTGAGGATGTCAAAGATATTCCCGTGCATCATCCCCCAAGACTCAAAACCATCGTTAATTTCCCCTTGGCGCGAAGACTGGGTTTGACGATCCCCAAAGAAGCTACTCCCTCTTGACAGGGGGGGTAATGGCACTTAGAATTGCCCTATGAAGATCAAAACTCACGTTGCCACAAGATTATTCCTGTCACTTTGGTGCCGCTGGCGCACCCAAACTGTTTAATTCAATTTAAAAAAACCGTTACTTTTATAAACCTGATCAGAGGATTTTTGTCATGAAAACAAAATTCTTAGTCATTATTTGTTTTTTGTTGATTGCTGTTGGAATAATCAATAGCGTGAAGTTAAAGTCACCCGCTCGTAAATTGATCCAAATCGGAATACTGGTACCAATGGAACATACTGCGTTACGGGAAATTGTGGCTGGATTTAAGCACACTGTAGAAAAAGAGTTCCCTGATGCTGTGTCTTTCAATGTGCAAAATGCACAAGGAGATCTAAAGCTTCAGCGGAGCATTATTGAAATGTTTATTGGGCAGAAGATGGATTTAATTGTTCCCATTGGCACTAATGCAACGCAAATGACTTTATCATTGGTGAAAAAACAGCCGATTGTCAGTTTAGCAGCAACACTTTCGGAAGCGGAACGAAAAAAACGAGACCCTATTAATGTCACCGGGATATTGGATGAGATTGGTGGGCAGCGGAAGTTAGATTTTCTTCGTGACATTTTTTCAGAGCTCAAAAACCTGACGCTCATTGTGCACAGTGGCAATGAAAAAAATTTTCAAGAAGTCGAGGAATTGCGGGCTTCGGGAGAAAAAATGGGTATTACGATTCAAACCATCCAGATCCAAAATTTGCCTGAGTTGGAAATGGCTGCGAGAAGCATTTCGTCGGAGGCAAACGCTTTAATGATACTAAAAGATCATCTGCTGGCCAGTGGGATCCGTTTGTTGGTTCCCATTGCGGATAAGCTGCAAATTCCCTTAATTGCGTCTGATGAAGGGTCCGTGATTAACGGCGCTGCTTTGGCTTTAGGGGTTCGTGAACGTGCTATTGGTGAAGAAGGCGGTCGTTTGGCGGTTAAAGTGCTCATGGGACACAAAATGACTGATCTTCCCTTACAACAAATGAAAGAGTTGACGGTCTTTTACAATGCCTCGGCCTGTGGTCAACAGCGGATCGATTTGCAATCGCTAGAACGGACTGCGGCCAAACAGGCTTATCCCTTGTTGAAAATGGACAATTAAAAATAAAAGGGATTAAACTGAACATTCCCTTCTCTGCTTGAGAGGGGGATATTAGAGTGACTGGGAAGAGGGTGTTTTTCAATGAAAGTTAGTGAACTTTGGTTAAGAACTTTAGTCAATCCCCCATTATCTGTGACTGAAATAGCCGATCAATTAACCAATGCGGGTATTGAAGTCGACAGTCTTGAATTCATCGGGGCAAAGGCAGACCAAGGGATCTGGACGTTTAAAATTCCGCCGAATCGGGGGGACTGTCTCAGCATGGAAGGCATAGCCAGAGAAGTTGCTTTGCTGAACAATATGGCTTATCAGACGAAGCCTATCGTGGCAGTTCAATCAACTATCGATGAGTCGATTTCCGTTCACATTGAAAAGCCAGAGTTATGTCCTCGTTATTTGGCTTGCGTTGTTAAGAATATTAATCCGACTGTGCCAACGCCCGTTGGGATTAAAGATCGACTTGAAATGGCGGGATTAAGAAGCGTCTCCTTATTGGTAGACATCCTGAATTATGTGATGTTGGAATTGGGGCAACCATTACACGCCTTTGATTTAGCAAAACTGGGATCTGAAATTAAAGTTCGCAGCGCGATCGCAGGTGAACATTTGACGCTGCTCGATGGTCAAAAGATTGAACTGATACCAGAGACTCTTGTGATTGCAGACAACCATGGTGTTTTAGCGTTAGCCGGTGTCATGGGAGGATTGCACTCAGCGGTGAGTGAAACAACCCACTCTATTTTAATCGAAAGTGCTTATTTTAATCCCATCGCGGTTCGTTTGGCTGCAAAGCACTATGGGATTAGAACAGATTCTTCTTTTCGTTTTGAAAGAGGCATCGATCCATTCATTCAAAAATTGGCCATCGATCGCGCCGTTCAATTAATCCTTGAAACAGCCGGGGGACAGGTTGGGACAGTTCAGGAATATCAATCCGCAAACTTTATGCCCAAATGTCCATCGGTTATTTTAAAGAAAGCCAGGATCCAGCAATTACTGGGCATTGTGATCCCCGAAGAGACGATTCTCAGGATTTTTCAGCTTGGCAATATGCAGGTGCAAAAAGAAGGGGATAGTTTTAAAGTCTCTCCGCCCAGTTATCGCCAGGATATCGCATTGGATGTTGATTTAATTGAAGAGATCATTCGGGTTTATGGTTTACAGCACTGCCAAGGAGAACCGTTAAGTGGGTCTTTAGCCTTTGGACGGATGTTTGATGCAACGCCGTTTGATTTACGGGCCAAACAGTTATTAGCCGATCGGGGGTATTCAGAAGCCATTACCTATAGCTTTACTGATCCAAAGTGGTTAGAACACTTTCACTTTCAGGAAAAACCCTTAGCATTGTCTAATCCAATTACTGTTGAGATGGCAGTGATGCGAACCAGTTTATGGCCTGGGTTATTACAAGCGGTGCAATACAACCAGCGTCGTCAATCGGCGCGAGTGAGATTATTTGAAATTGGCGTTTGCTTTAAAGAGTTCGATGGATCATTTGTGGAAAAGTCTTATCTCAGTGGCGTTGTTGCTGGAACCTTACAGCCAGAGCAGTGGGGAGTGGTCAAGACGCAACATGATTTTTATGATCTCAAAGGAGATTTAGAAGCGATATTAGGCCTTATTCCCGGGGCGACATTTACTTTTGCCAAGGGGGAGCATGCAGCACTCCACCCCAGTCAAACAGCAAAAATTCTAATGAATCAGCAAACCGTAGGGGTTATTGGCAGTTTGCACCCCCAATTGTTGAAGTCCTTAGATTTAGAGGGGCCGCTGTCTTTATTCGAGATAGATTTAGAGCGTGTTCAGATCCCGACGAAGGTTGTATTCCAATCGTTGTCGAAATTTCCTGCGATTCGGCGAGATTTGGCGGTTCTGATTGAACAAACAGTATGGGTGAGTGATTTAAAAGCGGCAATTTATGAGTCAGTTGGACAGTTGTTGGAGGAGCTGATTATTTTTGACGTTTATCAAGGCAAAGGCATTGATCCTACTAAAAAAAGTATTGCCATTGGCTTGATTTTGCGCCATTCATCGCGCACGCTTGTAGAAGACGAGGTAAGTGGTATTATACAGAGAGTCGTTGCGATGTTATCGAGTCGATTTGGTGCAATCTTGAGGGAGTGAGAAATGACGCTCACGAAGGCTGAAATTGCAGAAGACTTACAGAAAAAATTGGCACTAACAAAGTTAGTTTCCAAAGATATTGTTGATCAGGTGTTTGAAGAGATTCGTTATCACTTAGAAGAAGGTGAACCTGTTCGGATTTCAGGGTTTGGGAATTTTGAGTTACGCGATAAACAGGCTCGCCCTGGCCGTAATCCGAAGACCGGTGAGCCAAAAATCATTAAAGCAAGACGTGTGGTGACCTTTAAAGCGGGCCAAAAGTTGAAAGCCAAAGTACAAGAAAATCAAGGTAAAGCGCAGAAAAATCCTCCAGAAGACTAAATGATTTCCAAATAGATCTGCAAATGTTATGATTCATGCCTTCGGGGCGTAGCGCAGCCTGGTAGCGCACATGCATGGGGTGTATGTGGTCGGAGGTTCAAATCCTCTCGCCCCGACCAATGGTTCTCTTATTAACATACAAGCAACAACAATAGATTTAGATAAGGTTATGAAGAAAATATTTGCAGGAAAATCGATATCTCATCTCGCAATTACCATGTGTGTTTTGGGCGCGGTTTTTTATTGTTATGAGTATTATCTCCGCGTTGCTCCCAGTGTCATGAGTGCAGAATTAAAAGAAGTGTTTGGATTGGGAGAAGCATCTTTTGGTTATTTAGCCGCTTGTTATTATTACGCTTATACCCCGATGCAAATTCCCGTCGGGATCATGATGGATCGCTTTGGGCCGCGCCGAATTCTAACCTTTGCTTGTTTCTTATGTGCCTTTGGAACCTATTTATTTGCGTCAACGGTTGAAATAACACTGGCGCAAGTTGGGCGATTTTTGGTGGGTTTTGGTTCGGCATTTGCTTATGTTGGTGTCCTTAAAATTTCCAGTATTTGGCTTCCCTCGAAATACTTTGCGATGATGGCAGGACTTTGTACCGCCATGGGCATGTTAGGTGCGATTGGCGGTGAAGTATCGATGACATATCTCGTTGAAATGGTGGGATGGCGAGAGACGTTGAACTATTCCGTTGTCGTTGGATTGATATTAACCCTATTGTTGTGGTTGGTGTTAAGAGATGGCACTCAACACTCACAGGATTCCCAGACTGAATCGTTGTCAGAAGTCGTTCATCATCAGTTTAATGGGATCAAAGAGATGATCTACAGTTCACAAATGTGGATCAGTGGTTTGATTGGGTGTTTAACCTTTTTACCTATCACTGGATTTGCTGAAATATGGGCAGTGAGTTTTTTACAATCAACGGGCATGTCTAAGGATCAAGCGGCGTTCGGATCTTCGATGGTGTTTCTAGGCTTTGCCATTGGCGGCCCAATTTGGGGGATTATTTCAGATCTGATCCAAAGCCGTCGCATTCCACTGATATTGGGATCGTTTATTTCCGCGGGACTCATGGCATTGTTAGTATTTTTCCCCAGTGATTCGATTGCTTGGATGTATACTTTGCTATTCTTTTCTGCCTTCTTTGCGAGTGTCGAAATTATTATTTTTGCCGTTAGTAATGATTTGTCTCGTCCATCGGTTAATGGAACCGCAGTTTCTTTCATCAATATGTTTACGATGATAGGGGGGGCATTAATTCCTCCCATCATTGGTGAAATATTAGACAGTTCAATACAGCTGGTTGATAATATGCCGGTGTTAACGGCAGCAGATTATTCACAAGCATTAGCTGTGATCCCGGTTGGACTGTTGCTCTCTGGAATTCTCAGCATTTTCTTAAGGGAATCGTATCGTAAAAAGAGTATCTTTGGATGAGAGGGAAAGCAGGATTTCGTTTGGCAGCACGTGCGCTCATTATTCAAGAAAACCGTCTCTTATTTGTCAGCAATGACGGAGACTATTGGTATTTACCCGGTGGACGCATTGAAGGCAATGAGAACTTAACAGAATGTGTCGAAAGAGAAGTCTATGAAGAAACTGGATTGCAGGTTAAAACCGGCAAGTTGTTGCACGTCTTAGAATGTTTTGACTTAAAAGACGAACTTCATAAAATCAATTTTTATTTTCAAACGACCCTGGTTCAAGGCAATCTTTCTGAAGATTGGCGTGATCAAGGAGACGGATTAGTCCAATTTAGGCGGTATTTTAGTCTGCCTGAAATTGAAAAAAATTCGGCCATTTTACCGAGATTTTTGGCTTTAGGCGATTGGTGTGCACCGCATCCTGAGTTGAGTAACGTCTATCAAGGCTGTGTCACCATGCGCGGGTTTGAGATGATCGAGAGAGATTGTGTTGAAACACCTGTCTAAGTAATGTTGGGTTGAGCTTTGACTCGAAGGCATCATTAACCCTCACCCGGCGGGCTACCGCGCCACCCTCTCCTAAAATTTGGAGAGGGGCATAATAGATGGCATGTAGAGGCCAATTTGCTCATTTCTACGAACCATTTTTTTTAAATGCAATAATAGTGTATAAAATATAAATCACATTGCGTATGGGATTCAAGATATAAATCTTCGGAGTACCGGTAAATTTTAGTGATTGAATCCTTTTTCCAATTTTGAAAGTCGCATTATGTTTGACCCCTCGGATATGCTGATTGCGGGAACATACAATTATCATTTGTTTCTGAATGAATCAACTTGTATTGTCGCCAGTAGGCCAAAGTTAATCAATTGATTTTTGAAGTGGAAATTTCGCAGAAAAAAAGGCGATATCAGTGATTAATCAAGCCTTTAGAGTGCTTGCCAGTGAGGGGCGTTTGGGTGTATTCTCGAGGCAAGTATTATGTTGATAGGAGAACTCTGATGGCACTCGATAAAGCTCAAATCGAAGCATTGTTACAAAGAGCAGAAGTAGCAGGAACCAAAAATTTTGTGGTAAATGCCTTGGGATCGGAAGCTGATATTAGAAGAAGAAGAGCTCAAGAATTAGAGTGGCTCATCGGAGAAACTCGGAAAGCCATTAGCCAAGCAGACTCTGATCCTGCCGTATTGAAACAAGGGGTATTAGATAAATTACAAACAGATTTAGATTTGGTTAAATCACTGAATGGCGCGCTGGTGTCCTATCGCAACGTTTATAAGCCCGATTTTGTATACTCTGCCCAGGAATGCACTTACCCCCTCAAATCGAACAAAATGGCATTGGCTATTGAAGGGGCAATACAGTTTGTCCAATCGCATTTTGAAGAACTATTCGATAAGGGACAAGTCCCAACCGGTTACACTTACAGTGGGCTCGAACCCTGGCAAGTAACTGCTTTAGGTCCAAACCCAAGCACGATTTATGGTAATTCTAAAAGTACTTTTCTACAAACCGCTGCATTAACGACTTTATTAGTCGTGACGGGAAAACATCGATTACAAGACGCTCGTTTTGGAGCATTTCAGGATGCAAATTGGATAGATCGATCCGTGATGGCACATCCGACAACGTTGCCTGAGGCCATTCATCTCCCGACCTTAGATGCTCGTTTTGATCGATTTACTTATGCGTTTGGGGATCCTGCAAATCCCCGTGCCTTTGCGTTTGTACACAGTGGTTTTGCGTTTGGTGGCCAGCGTCCTGAAGGGAATTGGTATCCTCAAGGAAAAATCGGTGGGCCCGAAGATGGATCTTCATGGCTCCGAAATATTACCGAATCTGCATGTCCTTTTACTACGGCCGACGCATTGTTTTATCATCGTTGGAAATTGCAACAAGGTTTTGTCAGTCCAGACTGGTTAGAGAAAGCGCCCGAACCCAAAGCACTAGAGGCCATCGCAACACCTGTTGTCATTCGTGATCCACAGAGAGACATTAAACCGGGCATGATGTATGTTTTTCGGGATTTTGATCTCAGTGCTGATCCTCAAATGGATAAAACACTTGGAAAGTCTGGAAATTCTGGCATTGTTTTAGATTTCGTGAGTAATGGACCGGATAGTTCCATTCTGGGTCTTGGGTGTAACCGTGATATGCCGGATATCGAAGGCATTGGTACTCAGTCAGTGGCTTATGCTAAGCCAGAGCGAACCATGATGCTATTCAGTGTCACAGGAAATGCTGCCAGCAGGGCACAAGGATCAACTTCTCTTTGGTTGGGCGAGGAGTTTGCCGGAGACAAAGCGGTTTATCAAAGGCCTAAAATAAAGTAAACCGAGGTAAGTGGAGCTTCATTTGAAAAACATACTGTCTATTTTTACCGAACGCCGCATTGCTGTGACATTAATGCTCGGTTTTTCTTCAGGTTTGCCATTAGCACTTTCTGGCGGGACATTACAAGCTTGGTTTGCCAAGAGTAATGTTTCACTGAAGGAAATTGGTTTTGTTGGATTAGCGGCGTTACCCTATACCTTTAAATTTGTGTGGGCACCTTTGATGGATCGTTGGGTACCTCCGTTCTTAGGGCGAAGGAGAGGTTGGATTTTAATTTGCCAATTTCTGTTGTGTGCAGCATTAGGCAGTATGGTGCTATTTACCCCAGATACACACCCTAAAGCATTATTCTTTTTGGCCTGCTTGGTCGCGTTCTTTTCGGCTTCACAAGACATCGTCATCGATGCGTATCGAACTGATGTATTACATGCCAACGAACGTCCCATGGGAGCTGCCATGGCCATTAATGGCTATCGAATAGCCATGTTGGTTTCGGGTGGGATGGCATTGGTAATTGCCGATGTTTGGGGTTGGTCTGCGGCCTATTTAAGCATGGTAGCAATCATGGGACTCGGAACGATTGCAACGTTTTTGGGGCCTAATCCTGAAGTTGAAATTGTCCCGCCAAGACGGATCTGGGATTGTACCGTGTTGCCCTTTTTAGACTTTATGAAGCGTCCACAAGCGTGGTGGATTTTATTGTTTATTGTTTTTTATAAACTGGGGGATGCGTTTGCCGGTGCTTTAAGTCAAACTTTTTTAATACGCGAAATTCAGATGACACTTTCTGAAATTGGTGTAATGGCAAAATTTTCAGGATTCTTTGGAACCATTTTTGGAACAACTGCGGGTGCGGTTTTAGTGGTGAGATGGGGTTGGTTTCGAGCTTTGCTGGTCTTTGGGGTATTACAGGCGTTGTCAAATTTGGTTTATATGATTTTATTATGGACCGGTCCCAATTATTTGGTTGCAGCAACTGCAATATTTGTTGAAAATTTTTGCGGTGGAATGGGAGCTGCGGCATTTACAGGCTTGATCATGGGTCTTTGTAATATTCGGTTTAGTGCCTTTCAATACGCCTTACTGTCCTCTTTAAGTGCAGTAGGACGTGTGATTGTTGGGCCGATGGCAGGTGTCATTGCACACGAATATGGCTGGACAGCCTATTTTATCGCTTCGTTGGTCCTTTCTGTGCCGGGATTAGTATTACTCATTATATTAAAAGGGGGTCTAGAGGCAATGACTCGAAGTATGTTGGTGAGTGCTTCAGAAGAAGATTTGGTTCCCGTGACAACTTAAATCGGAGTTGCCATGTCATTCCAAGGCGGGATTCGTAAATTAAAAAGTGTTTTGAAGGATCCTGTCCATTATTTTTTACCGATTGGAGAGAGGGAAGTCTTTCTCAATGATTATTTAGGCAAGACTTTCAGTGCTCGATTAACCGGTGAAATTCGCTGTCTAAACTGCGATCGTTTAACCAAAAAGAGTTACAGCCAAGGATATTGCTTTCCCTGTTCACAAAATTTGGCCCGTTGTGATTTATGTATTGTACGACCCGAAAAATGTCATTACCATTTAGGCACCTGTCGGGAGCCGGAATGGGGAAAAGCTCATTGTTTTATTCCACACCTCGTTTATTTGGCCAATACTTCGGGCTTAAAAGTTGGGATCATGCGTGAAACCCAAGCTCCGACTCGTTGGATAGATCAAGGAGCAGTTCAAGCTTTACCGATATTTCGCGTGATGAATCGCTATCAGTCTGGGTTAATAGAAGTTGAATTGAAAAAGCAAGTAAATGATAGAACCGATTGGCGAAAAATGCTAATAGGGAAGGGCGAACCACGAATTCTCGCACAAGATCGAGCCGCCTTATTAGAAAATACCGATTTAAATCTTGCAAACACAGAAGTACTATTGGATGCGGAGATGGTCCAAATCCAATATCCTGTCTTAGAATATCCAATTAAAGTAAAATCTCTCGCTCTTGAAAATCACGAAATGAGTGGTACTTTGTTAGGGATCAAGGGACAATATTTAATTTTTGACACGGGGGTTATCAATATCCGTAATCTCAGTGGCTATCATCTGGCTCTCGGATGAGCCCTTATTGAGCTGGTGGAGCGCTCGAGGGACAGCTGAAGAGTAATGTAATGGTTCCATCTTCTGCAACTTTTTCCAGTTTGACCGGAAAACCCCATAGACGATAGAGATGTCGTACCACTTCTTCGGTGTCTTGTCCCAATGTACGATGGTAGGATTCAGTGTAACGGAGCGTGAGAGAGCGATCTTGGCGTCGATTAACATTATACACTTGAATGTTGGGATCTATATTGCTGAGATCATATTGCCGAGCTAGGGTTTCTCGAATATGTTGATACCCCGCATCATTATGAATGGCCGATATTTCGAGTTCGCCAACTTCGTCATTATCCAAAATAGAAAATAGCTTTAGATCTCGAATGACTTTGGGAGAGAGAAATTGGGCAATAAAGCTTTCGTCTTTAAAATTTCGCATCGCGAAATCCAAGGTTTTGACCCAGTTAGTATTGGCAAAATCTGGGAACCAATGTTTATCTTCTTCTGTTGGATTTTCAGCGATCCTTCTTAAATCTTGAAAAATGCTAAATCCTAAAGTATAGGGGTTTAGCCCATAATAATGAGGATTATCGAATCCGGGTTGAAAAATGACATTGGTATGATTATGGATGAACTCCACCATAAATGATTCGTTTACGAGTTTATTTTTGAAGAGATCATTTAAGAGAGTATAATGCCAAAAAGTCGCCCATCCCTCATTCATGACTTTTGTTTGTCGTTGGGGATAAAAATATTGGGCAATTTTTCGGACAATTCGAATGACTTCTCGTTGCCAGGGCTCCAATAAGGGGGCGTTTTTTTCAATGAAATATAAGATGTTTTCTTCAGGATCTTCCGGAAAATTTTTATCGTGGTTGGTTGAATTTTTTTTAGACTTTGGCAAAGTTCTCCAGATCGAATTAACTTGTGATTGCTGATATTCTTCACGTTCTGATTGACGTAGCTTTTCTTCTTGCAACGAGAGTCTTGGGGAGCGGCGATATCGATCAACTCCGTAATTCATGAGTGCATGTGCCGCGTCTAATAGTTCTTCTACGGCATCAATTCCGTAACGCTCTTCACAGGTTGCAATATATTTTTGGGCAAAAACAAGATAGTCAATAATTGAGTCTGCACTGGTCCATGCCTGAAACAGGTAGTTGTTTTTAAAAAAAGAATTATGACCAATGGCAGCGTGGGCAAGCACCAGTACTTGCATGGCTAAAGTATTTTCTTCTAACAAGGACACAATACAAGGGTTAGAATTAATGACAATTTCATAGGCAAGACCCATGTGTCCTCTTTTGTAGCTTTTTTCAATATTGACAAATTGTTTGCCAAATGACCAGTGGTTGTAGGAAAGCGGCATTCCAACGGAAGCATGAGCATCCATCATCTGTTCGGCAGAGATAATATCGATTTGAGTGCGATAGGTACTCAGTTGGTATTCTTCTGCAAGCTTGGTCAGTTCCTTTTCATATTTTTTCAGGAGATCAATGGTCCATTCAGATGAAGTGGAAACCACTTTGTTTTTCATGTTACCCACCTCGATAGAGAGGGTACAGCGGGATGTTGGCGTTTAAAGAGTTCTCTAAAAACAGGGTAAATATCTTTAGATTGTCTGATATGCTCCATTTGGAAATTGTTCGAAGTCTTTTTAACCGATTGGTATACTTCCCACAGACTTTGATGGTGTCTTGGCATAATCTCTACATAGGCAAAATATTGTACAAAAGGCATTATTTCTCGCATTAAAATATCACGGCATCGGGGTGAATCATTGTTCCAATTATCCCCATCGGAGGCCTGTGCACCGTAAATGTTCCAATCGGCGGTAGCATATCGATGTGTCATAATATCTCTCATCAGTTCTAATGCGCTGGAAACCACCGTGCCGCCTGTTTCACGGGAGTAAAAGAATTCTTGTTCATTGACTTCTTTGGCAGAGGTGTGGTGTCGGATAAAAACGAGTTCAATCGTTTCGTAATTTCGTTTCAGAAATAAATAGAGTAGAATAAAAAATCTTTTGGCAATGTCCTTTTTGGCCTCATCCATTGACCCGGAAACATCCATTAAGCAAAACATTACTGCTTGTGTGGTGGGCTGGGGGATTCTTACACGATTGTTGTAGCGAAGATCAAAAGGATCAATAAAAGGGATTTTTTTAAGACGGTTCTTGAGACGAATTATTTTGCTGGTGATTTCTTGTGCTTTATTAGGGTCGCTTTTTTTTTGTCCTGACCATTCTTCCAGTTCTTTTTCTAATTGTTCAATGTGGCGTTTAATGGAACTTTGAGTTGCAAGTCTTCTTCCTGTCGAACCTCGTAATGTTCTAATAATATTAATATTTGCTGGAACCCCTTGAGCACTATATCCTGACCGCACCCATTTTTGGGTATTAATTTTTTGCATTTGGGTCTTAACCAGATTAGGGAGTTCTAAATCATCAAAAAATAATTCTAAGAATTCATTACTAGATATACTAAAGGTAAAATCGTCTTCTCCTTCTCCGGCGTTACTGGCAGAGCTATCGGAGCCGCTAAGATCTTTTGGTGGACGTTGTATTTTATCCCCAGCAACAAAATGATGATTCCCGGGTAAAATAATTTCTTTCTTCCCACCTGATCCATAATGTAAGTTTGGTTCTTTAGTATCTTTAATGGGGATAGTAATCTTTTCCCCATTTTCAATGTCAGTGATCTTGCGGCCGCTAATTGCATTTGAAACGGCTTTTTTTATTTCATTTTTAAAACGTCTTATAAAGCGTTGGCGATTAACCGCACTTTTGTGGTGACTTTGTGGCCTTCTGTCGATAAAGCGAGCCATTTTTAGGAAGATTTCCGGACACGTAAATACCAATCACAGAGCAGTCGGACTTGTTTAGGGGTGTAACCTTTTTCTACCATCCGATTAATGAACTCTTCATGCTTTTTACGATCTTCATTAGAGGCTTTGGCATTAAAAGAGATAACTGGTAATAGATTTTCGGTATTGGAAAACATTTTTTTCTCAATAACTACGCGCAGTTTTTCGTAGCTGGTCCAAGAGGGGTTTTTTCCTTTGTTATTGGCTCTTGCTCGCAAGACAAAGTTAACAATTTCATTGCGAAAATCTTTTGGATTGCTAATTCCAGCTGGCTTTTCAATTTTTTCCAATTCTTCATTTAACATTTTCCTGTCAAGGCTTTCACCTGTGTCTGGATCACGATATTCTTGATCTTGGATCCAAAAATCCGCATAGGTTACATAGCGATCAAAGATATTTTGCCCATATTCTGAATAGGATTCAAGATATGCCGTTTGAATTTCTTTACCAATAAATTCCACGTACCGTTGTGTTAAGTATTCTTTAATATAGGAAAGATATTTTCCATGTAATTCTTGAGGAAACTGTTCTTGTTCTATTTGTTGTTCTAATACATAAAGGAGGTGGACAGGGTTTGCTGCTATTTCGGTAATGTCGAAGTTAAATACTTTAGAGAGGATCTTAAAGGCAAAGCGTGTGGATAGCCCATTCATTCCCTCATCCACTCCGGCAAAGTCTCTATATTCTTGGTATGACTTTGCTTTAGGATCAGTATCTTTAAGGTTTTCACCATCATAGACGCGCATTTTGGAATAGATGCTGGAATTTTCAGGTTCTTTTAGCCGTGACAATACTGAAAATTGTGCCATGGTTTCTAATGTCCCTGGGGCACAAGGAGCGTTTCTTAAGGAACTGTTGTAAAGTAATTTATGATATATTTTCATTTCTTCTGTTACACGTAAGCAGTATGGTACTTTGATGATATAGACTCGATCCAAAAATGCTTCGTTATGTCGATTATTTTTAAATGAGAGCCACTCCGCTTCGTTAGAATGGGCTAATATAACACCCTCGAATGGAAGGGATGAGATGCCTTCCGTGCCATTGTAGTTTCCTTCTTGTGTGGCAGTCAGAAGAGGATGTAAGACTTTAATAGGGGCTTTAAACATTTCAACAAATTCGAGTAAACCACGATTAGCTTTACAGAGGCCACCGGAATAGCTGTAGGCATCGGGATCATTTTGTGAAAAATCTTCTAGTTTCCTAATATCGACTTTGCCAACCAAAGATGAGATGTCTTGATTATTTTCGTCACCTGGTTCTGTTTTTGCAATGGCAATTTGAGATAATATCGAAGGATATAATTTAACCACTCGAAATTGAGTAATATCTCCTTTGAATTCATGCAGGCGTTTCACCGCCCATGGTGATAGTACAGAGCCTAAATAACGGGCTGGTATCCCATATTGTTCCGTTAACTCTGCACCGTCTTTGGCGCGATCAAAAAGGCCTAAAGGAGATTCTGCGACGGGTGAGCCCTTAATGGCATAAAAGGGGACTTTTTCCATGAGTGATTTTAACTTATCGGCCAATGAAGATTTGCCGCCACCCACAGGACCCAAAAGGTATAAAATTTGCTTTCTTTCTTCTAAGCCTTGGCCAGAATGTTTTAAAAAAGCCACAATTTGTTCTATGCATTCGTCCATGCCGTAAAATTCTTCAAAGGCCTTATACCGTTTCATGATTTTATTTGAGAAAAGGCGGCTAAGGCGAGGATCGTGCCGGGTGTCGATCAGTTCAGGTTCACCAATGGCCATTAATAGGCGTTCGGCCGCTGAGGCATAGGCGGTTTTGTCTTTTTGGCAAATTTCCAAATATTCTTTTATAGAATATTCTTCAAATTTATCATGATCATAGCGCGCTTTTACGTTGTCTAAGATGTTCATGGATGCTTTCCTATTTGCGCGAACCTAAGATTATTCCTTAAATGTAGTATAGTGCATGACTAAATTGTTTGGTCGTGCGGGGAAGTATGACCCATTTTAAATCTTATGATATAGGCAAGTCATGAAAATGCGGAAAAGAAGCCAGGGATTTACGCTTATTGAGGTGCTGATTGCCATACTGATCATTTCCATTGGCGCCTTAGGTTTTACCAAAAGCCAATTTTCGGCTTTACAAACTGCTTCGGATGCAGCACTTAGAACAACCGCGACAGTCATGGTGGAAGATATGGTTGCCAGAATTGAAGCCAATGCGGGTGACTCATTACAAGGGCTAAACAGTGGCTACCAGACCGGTCCTGCAACGTTAAATACGGATTGTTTAAGCTCTACGGGGACATTTTGTCAGGGTAATGCCATGGCATTACATGATTTGGCAGATTGGAATAATCTAATTGCAAATTATTTCCCTGCCGATAGCGGGGCAATTGGGATAGTGTGCTTAGATCAAAATCCTGGAAATGCTGCCAATGCATGCAGCCCACCCAGCGCTAATCCAAACCCCATTGTGTTTACAGTCAAGATATTATGGAATAGTTGGCAAAATCGTGGGACTTCGATTTATGATCAAAGTGTTGTTGCAACTGTTGAGCCCCCTTTACAAAGATGAAAAACACATTAAAAAGACATTATCAGCTTAATTGTCAAAAGGGCGTGACCTTATTGTCTTTGATGGTTGGGATTGCAGTGAGTGCGATTCTATTACTCATGATTGCCGAACTGACCTCTATTTCCAAGCAAAATTATTTACAAGCGCAAAATATCATTGAACTGAATGAAAATGGCCGAGATGCAATTGAGTTTTTAAAAAAATACGTTGCAATGGGAGGTTTTGGGGTGACTCCTCCTGTTCCACCCGGCAATGTTCAATTAAACAGTTCTGGACGTACGCCAGCATTGCCTCCGGCAGGCACTTTTGCAGCTCTACCAGATTGGACTTACATTGGTTATTACGGAGATCCCGTTCCCCAATTTACCCAAGTGGTGGCGGCGGCTGATTCCATTCCAGAGAGCTGTGCGAGTACCATGGATACAAGTTATTCCAGTTTGCAGTTTTTTTATCTCCAATCTTGTGGGCAATGCAATTCACCTGATTCTACTGGTGCCGCATTTGATAAATCGCAACTGACGAACAACCCAAACGATAATACCGCCACCTGTTGCCAACCCTCTTCTTCAAATTGTCAAAGTGATTCAAATTATTGTAGTGTTCCAAATTATAATTGTGGTGGTTTAAGCCAAGGTGCGGTTTACCAAAAATTAAAACAACCAATTTGCGTTGGGATCACGTGTGCAGGTGCTAATCCTAGCGTAAACCCAAGCGGGGATGTATTGACAGTTTATTTTTCAAACCCTGGTCCTTCTAATATAACGACTATGATGGGCACTACTGTTGGACCAAATGCAGTGGAACCGCCTCCTCAATTATCATCTTATACCTTTCAAGTAGATACAGGAAGTTCTACTCTGCAAGCCATAGATTCCACAACTGGGACAACTGCTTATAACATTGCTAACAATATCGAATATATGGCAGTGTTGGTTGGAGAAAGTGATTTATCTTCTACTTTGGTGGGAAATTATTCAGCCCCGCAGGTAAACCGATATGTCCAATATGGAACGAGCAATCTTTATCCCTATCGTATCATTGCTGTTAGAGTGGGAATTGTAGCCCGAACCAGCGAACCAATACTGTCTGCAGTTCCCTCGACAACCAATATCACAGTCATGCTTGGCAATGATGGAAATCCGATTATTTATACGGCTCCAGCCGATCAATATTTACGTAAAGTTTATACCACGACGATTTTTTTAAATAGCTATACATTGCCGCAATATTTGCCGCATTGCGTTAATGTGAGTGGAAGTTATTATTTAAAAGGCGGCGGTATTCCGTTCGCAACGACCTGGACAGCCAATGACGAGTGTTGCGGTGGTCCTCCTTGTACGGCAACGGATTTCGATACTTGTGAGGCTAATCGAATGCTAGGAGGGTGTGATCTCAGTGCGTATTAATCATACCGGGCGTTGTCGTCGCGAGCGAGGAGTGGTCTTATTGATCAGTGTCATCATGTTGCTCATTCTAGCTGGTTTAAGTATTACGGTCTTGACGAGTAGCGTGACTGAAAAGGTAATTGCGCATGACAGCCAAGATAGTACCTTGGCGCAAGAGTCTGCCAACGAAGCGGTTTATACAGCTAAAAAAGCCATCTTAGATACTTGGACCATTGGTAATAACGAGTGTCAAGCGACTCCTTGCACTTGTGGATCTGGTTTGCCTTGTGTCTGGGTTGCTTCTACTTTTTCAGGGATAGACTTTACTCAACAATCAGCGACTTGGTGGAATACTTTTGCGAGTACGGCAAATAGTTCAAATCCTAACACCGCCGAGAATCCACAGTATATTATTATAGACTTGGGCTGTGATGCGGTTTTAGGCGCGAATCAATATCGTATCGTAGGCAGAGGAGTTGGCGGCACGACAGATACCGTGGCATTTTCAGATGAAATTATGTTTGTCAATACCAGTAATTTCAACACAATTGTAAGTGCTACTTCTTCTTCAGTGACAGCTTTCGTAGATAGCGCTGCAGTATCCACCTTTCAGTTGTCTCCTGCAACAGTCAGCAGTGGATTCTTTGAAAACACTACGGGTACTAACTGTCCGTCTGGAACCTCCTCTTATGCAGAATGTGATATGAATTGTGCCGGTGCAGTGCGGGTGATGGCATGGACTGTGGATGATGGTTGCATTCCCACCTATGGTCCTTGGGCGGCACTATCGACAGACTTAAGCAGTGTTACCCTTTATTTAAGTGGGGTGTCTCATACTCTCTCCTGTCAGGTCACTAGCACTGGTTGTACCACAAGTTCACAATGTCCGGGAGGACAGGTGTGCGTTAATGGTATTTGTCAAAGCAGTGGTTGTGTCACGGATTCACAATGTCCGGGAGGACAGACATGTGTTAGTGGTACTTGTCAAAGCAGTGGTTGTAGTACGGATGCGGATTGTCCTGGAGGGCAGTCCTGTATTGGTGGATCTTGTCAAAGTGGTGGTTGTAGTACGGATGCGGATTGTCCTGGAGGGCAGTCCTGTAATGGAAGTGGCAGTTGTGTCACTTTAAATGGGTCATGTTCTTCTGATGCGCAATGTGGTGGTGGTCAAGCGTGTAATGGAAATGGTAGTTGCACTAATTTAAATGGGTCGTGTTCTTCTGATGCACAATGTGGTGGTGGTCAAGCTTGTGGTGGAAATGGTAGTTGCACTAATTTAAATGGGTCATGTTCTTCTGATGCACAATGTGGTGGTGGTCAAGCTTGTGGTGGAAGTGGCAGTTGTGTCACTTTAAATGGGTCATGTTCTTCTGATGCGCAATGTGGTGGTGGTCAAGCTTGTGGTGGAAATGGTAGCTGTACTAATCCAAATGGGTCATGTTCATCTAATGCACAATGCGGTGGTGGGCAGGTATGTAATGGTAATAATATGTGTATCAATCTAGATAGAAGATGTTCATCTGATGCACAATGTGGTGGAGGACAAACCTGTAATAACGGGGGTATTTGTGCAAACAATATGGGCAGTTGTGCTCAAGATTCGGATTGTTTTGGAGGGCAAGCCTGTAATGGAAGTGGCAGTTGTGTCACTTTAAATAGCGGTTGTGGTTCCGATACTGATTGCGCAGATGGACAAACTTGTAACAATGGGAGTACCTGTGCAAACAATATGGGCAGTTGTGCTCAAGATTCGGATTGTTTTGGAGGGCAAGCCTGTAATGGAAGTGGCAGTTGTGTCACTTTAAATAGCGGTTGTGGTTCCGATACTGATTGCGCAGATGG
>JABDFC010000004.1:0-55689 GCA_013286785.1 Gammaproteobacteria bacterium | reverse complement strand
GATTCGGATTGTTTTGGAGGGCAAGCCTGTAATGGAAGTGGCAGTTGTGTCACTTTAAATAGCGGTTGTGGTTCCGATACTGATTGCGCAGATGGACAAACTTGTAACAATGGGAGTACCTGTGCAAACAATATGGGCAGTTGTGCTCAAGATTCGGATTGTTTTGGAGGGCAAGCCTGTAATGGAAGTAGTAGTTGTGTCACTTTAAATAGCGGTTGTGGTTCCGATACTGATTGCGCAGATGGACAAACTTGTAACAATGGGAGTACTTGTGCAAACAATATGGGCAGTTGTGCTCAAGATTCGGATTGTTTTGGAGGGCAAGCCTGTAATGGAAGTGGCAGTTGTGTCACTTTAAATAGCGGTTGTGGTTCCGATACTGATTGCGCAGATGGTCAAGCCTGTAATGGAAGTAGCAGTTGTGTCACGTTAAACAGCGGTTGCGGTTCAGATGCTGATTGCGCCGATGGTCAAGGGTGTATCTACAACGTGTGTACAAATCCAAATGGTAGTTGTACTCAAAATCAAGATTGTGGTGGTGGACAAATTTGTAGTAATGGGGGTACTTGTATTAATTATAACTATAATTGCCAAAGTAATAATGATTGCGGTATAGGGTACACATGTTATGGTGATAATTGTACTTTAGAATGTACAGATGACTCTGTATGTAGCTCTGGACAAAGGTGTACCAATGGTTATTTTTGTAGAAATACTGGAAGTTGTGGCTCTAATGTGGATTGTCCCTTAGGGCTTTATTGTAATAACGAAGATTGTGTCACTACTGGTACTTGTAACACTGATTATGACTGTGTTGGTGGACAAACATGTATAAGTAATGTTTGCCAATGAACTTTATTAATATATAATGGTATCAATTTTAAATCTGGAAGAAGATGAATTATCGTAAAAGGACATAGATAGTAAGTTTATGGACTCTAACAAACAAGCAATTACCTATCTTAAAGATTATAAAACGCCCATTTTTTCAATTGAAAATGTTGATTTGATTTTTCATTTGGAAGAAGCAAAGACAAGCGTTATATCCAAACTTACCTGTCGTTTTAAAACAGAAACAAGACAAAATCAATTAAATTCTATCACTCTGTTTGGTGAAAATTTGATCTTAAAATCCATTCAATTAGATGGGAGAGCGTTAGCAAAATCTGAATATGTTGTTAACGAGAAACAATTAGTCATTCATGAGGTTCCTAATCGATTTATCCTGGTTATTGAAACAGAGATTTATCCTGAGAAAAACAAAGAGCTGTCGGGGTTATTTAAGACAAATGTCTTGTTTTGTACCCAGTGTGAACCCGAAGGATTTCGTAGAATAACATACTTTCTGGATAGACCAGATAATATGAGCAAATTTTCAACAACTATTCAAGCGGATAAAAAGCGGTATCCAGTGCTCCTTTCGAATGGGAATTGTATGGATAAAGGGGAGATGGATGCTGACCGACATTGGGTAAGATGGGAAGATCCTTTTTTAAAACCGAGTTATTTATTTGCACTTGTGGCAGGAGATTTAGTGGCTATTGAGGACTTTTTTGTAACTCAAAGTAGTCGGTTAGTAACGCTCAGAATTTATGTTGAAAGAGAAAATCAAGATAAATGCCTACATGCTATGCAAGCACTCAAAAAAGCCATGAAGTGGGATGAAGAAAATTATGGCAGAGAATATGATCTAGATATTTATATGATTGTGGCTGTCAATGATTTTAATATGGGTGCTATGGAAAATAAAGGTCTGAATATTTTTAATGCCAAATATATATTGGCAAGACCTGAAACTGCGACTGATGATGATTATCAATATATTGATGCAGTGGTTGGTCATGAATATTTTCATAATTGGTCTGGAAATCGAATCACCTGCCGGGATTGGTTTCAGCTGAGTTTGAAAGAGGGGCTAACGGTATTTCGGGAACATCATTTTTCTGCGAATATTTCCCAATCTCCAGTAAGCCTAATTGAAAATACGCGTGGATTAAGAACGTATCAGTTTAGTGAGGATGCAAGCCCGATGGCCCATCCGGTACGTCCAGATTCCTATCTTGAAATCAATAATTTTTATACATCCACTATTTATGAAAAAGGGGCCGAAGTTATCCGGATGTTAAAAACTTTGATAGGCCCTAAATGTTTCCGTCAGGGGATGGATTTGTATTTTCAACAACATGATGGAAAAGCAGTTACCATCGAAGATTTTATTCACTCAATGGAAGTCGTTTCAAATAAAGATTTAACGCAGTTTTGCCTTTGGTATTCCCAAGCAGGTACACCGATCATAGAAGTGCTTGAACATTATGATGATCTTGAAAAGATCTTTCGTTTGACTCTGATCCAGTCTTGTCCAGCGACGCCAAATCAACCAATAAAAAAACCATTTGTCATCCCCGTAGCGATAGGCTTATTAGATAGTGAAGGGAAGGATATGTTATCAAAGACCCAAGTTTTGGTTTTAGATCAAGTCGAAAAAGAGTTTGTGTTCAAAGATATTGATGAGCCGCCGGTTCTGTCTCTATTGAGAAATTTTTCTGCGCCGGTGAATGTGAAATTTAATAGGAATCATCAAACTTTATCTTTTCTGTTATCCAATGATAGTGATGATTTTTGTCGGTGGGATGCTAGTCAAAAATTAACTGAAAATATCTTGTGGAAGTTGGTTGAAACGGCGGAGGATCAAGCGCTTTGGGAAACACCGACTAATTGGTTAGCGTCTTTTAAAGATTTGTTGAGTAATAAACAAGTTAACCAGGCTTTAACAGCAGAAATTCTGTCGCTACCTTCGATTAATGTTTTTATGCAACAACGGCCTGGAACGGATATTGAAAAAATATTTTTAGCCAGAAATTTTTTAAGAAAAATGTTGGGGCAAGAATTAAGTGGGCTGTTTTTGGAAACCTATAAAGAATCGGTAATGTTTGGTTCATATCGGTATGAACCAAAATCAGTTGCTTGTCGGCGACTTAAAAATATTTGCTTAAGTTATTTAATGATGGGAGAGAATCCTATAGCTATTGAGGTATGTCTGGATCAATGGAAATCAGCCGATAACATGACTGATTCTATGGGCGTTTTATCGGCGTTGATCAATTGGTCTGGAAACGAACGCACGATGGTATTCAAAGAATTTTATCAAAAATGGCAGAATAACACCTTGGTATTGGATAAGTGGTTTAGAATGCAGGCTTTATCAGAATTGCCCGGAACATTGGAAGTTGTAAAAAGTCTTATGCAACATCCAGCTTTTGAGATAACAAACCCAAACAAAGTGTATGCATTAATTGGTGCTTTCACAACCGCTAATCTGGTTCGTTTTCACGAATTGGATGGTTCCGGCTATCGGTTTTTGGCAGATGTTATTTTAGAAATCAATGCTTTTAATCCACAATTAGCTGCTAAAATGGCAAGAGGTTTTTCAAGTTGGAATCGGTTTGATACTAATCGTCAGGAAAAAATGCGCACAGAATTGCATCGGCTGTTGCAGGATAAAAATCTGTCGAAGAATGTCTTCGAAGTGATTTCTAAATCCTTGGCGACTGAGGGGTAGGCTTTGTAACCCATCGATACCAGGGCATATTGAGGACCCAGCTTAACCAAACAAATGCCAGTAGGGTTCCAAAGAACACATCGCTAAACCAATGTGCGCCTCCAAAAAGCCTTGGGAGACAAAAAAAGCTAGCAAATAGGATCCCGGGTATCGCCACTTTTTTAGGAGATGACAGCGCGGTAAAAGAAGCCCAATAAGTGAGCGAAAAAGCATGTGCACTTGGAAAAGAAGTACTAGAACTGTCTTTGATCAAAGGATTATCTAAAACAGTGGATAATTTGATCACGGGCTGCAATACCAATGAAGGAGAGTCACGGACCACATGCAGGAGTTGATGGAAAATACTATTTTGTAATTGCCAACCGATCTCAAAACAGATCCAGAAATAAATCGTTTGTTTTAATCGAATTTTTCGACGGTTCGGATCTTTGGTTGCATGAAGCGCCCATAGGTTAAAAATGCCAGCAATGATCAAAGTAAGCTTAGATTCTAGTGGGTGATTTAATGTTCCCCAAAACTGTTGCCAAAAAGGTCTGGCTTCCAGAGAGTCATTCAGTGTCTTAAAGATGGCAAAATCCCAGTGCTGAAGCACGGGGAAAGTTACTGGGTTTATCCAAAGAACTACAGTTGTTATTAGAAACAGATGACTGATCCAAAATAGCCTTTGCTGCCAAGAAGATTCTGTTTGGACGTTCAAAAACATCATATTTGTTTGAGTACAGGACCTTCGCTCGAATAAGCTAAGACGCTGCCCCTGTCACCCCAATCACCGAGGACAATGCGCTTTGCAGTGTGTCCATCTAACATGAATTCGTGAATATTTGGTTGATGGGTATGTCCGTGTATTAAAGTGTAAGCTTTATTTTCTCGCATTAAATGATAAACGGCGCTCTGAGCAACGTCCCAATGGCGTGGATTTTTATCGTGACTGGGTGGTCTACGTGAAGAGCGTGAACGTAAAAATTGAGCAATAGCACGTCGCCATGTCAGAGGCAGTTTTAAAAATATTTTTATTACGGTTGGGTGGCGAACAATTTTTCTGAACAGTTGGTATTTTTTGTCTAAAGTACACAGCTCGTCACCATGTGTTAATAGGATGGGTTCTTGATTAAGAAACAGCACCATCGGATCGGTCAATAAATGTCCATTGATTGCTTGAATAAAGTTATTTCCAATCAGAAAGTCTCTATTACCTTGCATGAAATATACCGGAACACCTTGCTGTGTAAGTTTGGCGAGGGCTGTGATAATGTTTGCATCATGTGAGTCCTGATTATCGTCACCAACCCACACATCAAAAAAATCTCCCAGAATATATAAAGCTTCTGCTTTTGACGCTTCTGTTTCTAGAAAATTTAAAAATAATTCCGATGTTTTTGGGCGTTTAGCACAAAGATGTAAATCGGAAATAAAAAGTACTGTCATTTAGGTTTGCTCGGCACTGAGCAGGACAATGTCCTCGACAGGAACATCGCCGTGCCCTGCTCGATTGGTTGTCTGGGTTTCACTGATTTTGACGACGATATCCATTCCTTCGATTACTTTTCCAAAGGCACAATAGCCGTAACCGCTGGTCGTTTCGCTTTGAAAATTGAGAAAAGTATTATTGGCAACATTAATGAAAAACTGAGATGAAGCTGAATGAGGATCGCTCGTTCGGGCCATGGCGATGGTGCCATATTCATTTTTAAGGCCGCTTTTTGCTTCATTTTGAATAGGGGGATGGCCGTTTTTTTGTTGCATACCGGATTCAAGCCCACCCCCTTGGACCATGAAACCTTTGATGACGCGATGAAAGATTGTTCCATCATAAAATTTGTCATTCACATACCGCAGGAAGTTTTCGGTCGTTTTTGGAGTTGCTTTTTCATCTAACTCAATTACTATGGAGCCTTGAGAAGTCTTTAGGGTTACCTGTGCCATCGTCCAATTCCTGATAAATAACGCATTCTACCATAAATTTTGGGGTTGATCTGCTAGGCTATCCAGAAGAGGAGAAAATTGTGTACAATCCTGGGATGAAACCATCACTAAAAACCCGTTTTGCACCGAGCCCGACGGGGTTAATGCATTTTGGCAACCTTCGAACAGCACTGTTTAATTATTTATATGCAGAGCGTTTTCAAGGGATTTTCCTCTTGCGAATCGAAGATACCGATACCGCGCGTTCGGAGCAGATCTTTTCCGAGGCAATCAAACAGGACTTAAGCTGGCTTGGGCTGGAATGGCAAGAAGGGCCATTTTTTCAGTCAGAACGTCAAGCGATTTATCAGGAATATTACGAGCAGTTAGTGCAATCCCGGCGTGTATATCCCTGTTTTTGTACCGAAGAAGAGTTAGCAATCACGCGCAAGGTTCAGATGGCAGCGCACCAGCCCCCTCGATATCCAGGAACTTGCCGCCGTTTAAGCCAAGCAGAAATTGAATTGCGCCAATCCCGTGGGATGCCGAGTACCTTACGTTTCGAAGTTTCAGACGGGCAAACCATCGGATTTGAAGATGTCATTAAAGGGAAACAACAATTTGACAGCAGCCACATTGGTGATTTTATTATTCGCCGTCAGGATGGTAGTGCTTCTTTTATGTTCTGTAATGCCATTGACGATGCTTTAATGGGGGTAACACATGCTTTGAGGGGGGACGATCACCTCACGAATACGCCAAGGCAGATTTTGATATTACAGGCTTTAGGATTATCGATTCCCCATTATGGCCATTTTCCGACCATCTTGGGACCTGACAGTCGACCGTTATCCAAGAGGAATGGCAGTCGTTCGCTGCAAGAGCTGCGAGAAAACGGGTTTTTGCCGTTGGGTATTTTGAATTATCTGTCGCGCTTAGGTCATCACGATCCCGATTTATCTTTATTGAGTCTGGCCACACTGGCAGAACATTTTGATTTGGCACGGATCAGCAGTTCACCGGCTCATTATGATGTGGCTCAATTGAATCATTGGCAAAAAGAAGCCATGCATCATTGTTCCTGGGAAACGTGTTGGGATCTCCTGCCCGACACAGTCAAAAAGAGAGTTCCTCCAAACCCGGAATTAAGGCAGAAGTTTATAGAGGCCATACAGCCCAACTTGGTCATGCCAGCAGAGGCTTTACCATTGGCAGAAGCGATTTTTAATGAAAAATTAAGCTTTAGCCCAGCAATATCGAAAGTATTAGAAGAGGCTGGGGTAGAATTTTTTAATGTAGCTCTGAAGTATTTGGAGGAAGATTTAGAGGTGACTTATTCCTCGCTCATCACTCATTTACAGCAAATAACAGGGTTGAAAGGTAAGGCGTTATTTTTTCCTTTAAGAGCGGCTTTAATGGGCGACCTCCATGGACCTGAAATTGCCAAGATATTGGATTTAATGGGTCAAGAGAAGGTTAAATCCCGCTTTCGTGAAGTCATTGTTCTGCTTAAAGAGTCCAAGCATGCTACAAATTTATAATACGTTATCGAAAGAAAAGGAAATATTCAAACCTAGAAAACCTGGTAAAGTAGATTTATATGTGTGTGGACCCACCGTTTATGATCAGTGTCATGTTGGGCATGCGCGTGTTTTTTTAGTCTTTGATACGATTGTGCGATATTTGCAATATCTGGGTTTCGAAGTGAAATATGTTCGTAATATTACGGATATCGACGATAAAATTATCAAAAGGGCGGAAGAAAATAACGAAACCATTCATTCATTAACCAGTCGAGTGATCGAAGCAATGACTGAGGACTTTGATCGCTTAAATCTTTTGCCTCCGACCGTACAACCGAAGGCGACAGAATACATTGAACCCATGTTGGAGTTGATTGAGCGGCTGATTGCTAAAGGATATGCTTATGTTGGAGCCAATCACGATGTGTATTACGATGTCCAAAAGTTTGAAAGTTACGGGTGTCTATCGCATCGGGATTTAAACGAATTACAAGCCGGCAGCCGAGTAGAAGTAAATGAAGCCAAACGGAATCCGCTCGATTTTGTCCTCTGGAAAATGGCCAAAGCGGGAGAACCCAGTTGGCATTCTCCCTGGGGATTAGGGCGGCCTGGTTGGCATATTGAATGCTCGGCAATGTCCTTGCGAAATTTGGGAGAAACGTTTGATATTCATGGCGGGGGGCCGGATCTTAAATTTCCACACCATGAAAATGAACGAGCACAGTCGGAAGCAGCCAACGGGAAACATTTTGTGAATTATTGGATGCATGTTGGCTTTGTCCAAAAAGATAAAGAAAAAATGTCTAAGTCTTTGGGTAATTTTTTAACCATTCGAGAATTTTTAAAATCTTCCAACCCAGAAACTCTGAGGTATTTTAGTATCAGCAGCCATTATCGTAGCCCGGTTGAATTTACGGATGAGCATTTGGAATCGGCGTATCAAGCGCTAGAAAGGTTCTATATCACCTTACGCGGGCTTCCTATGGGTGAAGATGTGAAAATTCCGCTAGAGACTGAATTTGAACAACGTTTTCAAAAGGCAATGAATGACGACTTCAATACCCCGGAAGCGCTAGCGGTTTTATTTGATTTGGTTCGACACATCAATCGACTTCGAGAGCAAGATTTAAGAGCTGCAGTACAGTGGGGGATGTTGTTGAGAGCGTTGGGCAATGTTTTGGGGATCCTTTATCACGATCCGGAACAATTTTTGCAAAACCTGATGGGTAAGTCTATCGCACCGAAAGAGATCGAAGATCTCATTGAGCAACGGAATATGGCACGTGCGGCAAAGAATTGGCAGGAGGCGGATAGGATTCGGGACAAACTGCTATCACAAGGAGTTACCTTAGAAGATACGCCAATGGGTACCCTTTGGCAGTCTGCCTCAAATCACGAGGGCACTTAAAAGAGGAAGTGCCCTACGATGATGATGGCTTAGCTATTTCTGATTATTTGTATTGTCTGTACTGTTGGTAGCAGTTGGGGTCGATGGTGTGTCAGTGACGACTTCTCCACCCAAGCTTTTACAAATATCCGCGCTTGGTTCCCATTTCCAGCCTTGGGCTCGTTCTACCGGGGTTCCAGTTGGGGTCGCAAACTTACATTTTACTCGGCCGGGAGTGGTCGTTGTGGTCGTTGTCGTGGTGGTTCCTGCTGCAAAGGCAAGTCCGGAAGCTAAGGACAGCGTTACCGCCCCAACCATAACCCATTTCACCATTTGTATTCCTTTCATATCTGAACTCTCCTGAAAATAAGGCATTATTTCTTATCATAAAGACCATACGCTACAAAACCATGGTCTTATGAAACTCTGGATAACACTCGATTAGACTAAATCAGGGGAGATGAAAATTCAACTTTTAAAATAAAAAAGGTAGGCCTAGGCCTACCTTTTTTGGGATCAGAAAGTAATTATTTGCTTTCTGGAGCTTTGCAGCCTTGGGCAACAAGTTTCGCTACGCAATCTTTGTCTTCACCACATTGGGCAATTTTAGTATCGCATTCTTTTGGATCGATTGTTGTTGCTGTATCAGCAGCAAAAGCGGTACCAAAAACAAACATAGAAGCAATAACAGCAGCGATAATTGATTTCATCGATAACTCTCCAAACAAAAAAATGACGTCATTAAAATTACGAAACCATCCCATGGAAGGAGGCTCGTGGTTTTCTGTCAGGCTTCACACTTCAAACATTTGTTTTCAGGGTAAACCTCGACTCGAGGTTTAGTCTATCATATTTTTTTTCAGTGTCTAGTCTTTATTAAAATTATGCTAAGCGGAGGCAAGAATAACCGGGGTAGCCGGTGGTAGTTTGATGTCATGAGATTGCATTGCGGCTTGGATTTCCATTTGGATGTTGGTTTCTAAACTTGTAAAGGAAGTTTGCTTACCCCAAACAGAAAATTTTAGGGTCACAGAGCAGTCATTGAACTCTAAAAAGGTCAACTCTGGAGCGGGAGAGGAAAGGCATAAGGGGTTTAGTCTCGCGACATCTAGCAGAATTTTTTTCAGTTTAGGGAGGTCTTCTGCAAAGGAAACCCTAAGCTTAATATCCACGCGTCGAATTGGGAATCGAGTGGTGTTTTCAAACTGGGTTTTTATAAGCATCTCATTTGGGATCCGGACAAAAATATTATCTTTTGTTCGGATTTTTATGGATAACAAATCAATGGACAGAACTTCCCCTAAGGTGCCATTGACCACCAGATAATCGCCCACTTCGAAGGGTTTTTCTGCAATTAAGAAAACACCGCTTAAAAAGTTAGAAATGGAGGTTTGAGAAGCAAATGCGACGGCAGCGGTAATAATCCCAGCGGCAATTCCCGCAGCATTTAATAATGCGGTCACATCAATGCCAGAAGCCTTTAAGGGAAAAACGAACGAAAGGATACAGCCAATATAAAACGTAATGCGCCGTAATAATTGGGAATGATGCGCCGAAATATGCCTTTCGGATACTCGGCCAACCACTCGGCAAAGATACAAGGTTACAAATATACCGATAGCCATATAGCTGATGATTCGTATGATAAACAGGATATCAAACCCCTCAAACGAATCTAATAAGTTTTTGGCAAAAGCGGATGGATCAGGCATTGAGATTGACATAATTTTATTTCCACATAGATAGGCCAAATAAGTTCTTTAACCCCGGTTTTATTTGCAAACGGGGGAGCGTGAGTAATTCTACGCCCTCTATGGTTGTCGGAGGGCCTTTGATGATGGTTGTTTCAATCTCGGTGTCTTCTTGCAGAACCTTCAGCTGTTCTGTCCACAGAAAATTTTGTTTATCCGCATAAATAGAAAGGTAAGGCAGCGGGATCTTTAATTCGCGCAAGACCAGTGTGTCTTTTGAGCGATTTTCGATGGAAATTAAACTGATGACTCGTGTGGTATCTCGCGGCAGTTCATCCAATTCAGTGGAGCAAAAAGTTTGGCTTGAATAACACAGCTCACCTTCGAGGGTATTCTTACCAAACCAAGTATCCATCAAAGTTTCGGTCGGGATCTCATCCAGTAAAATGGGGGGAGATCCCACCTCGATTCTGATCCACAAGGGAGAACTGATGTAGAGCTGGATACTTTCACCCGTTGGGATGTAAAAGGCGCGTTCTACTTTGGATAAAAGGGCTCGATCTGGCATTGTTGGTACTAAAGTGATTTGATTGGTGGCCTGTGCTGCAAAGTTCTTAAAGGGCTGTTCTCCCTCTCGATACGTCGTGATATGCCATTGATGGCTATATCGATCTAAGCAGATAACAATTTGCCCCACTTTAAAAAAGCGGGATTGTTCTTCTGCCACCGCAAAATTTCCCCACCATGAATTTTGTTCTTCCAAAGCGGCTGGGATCATAGAATTGGTTTTCTGGGGTGTCTTTTTCTGACCGAAAGATAAAAAACTAAATACTTTTTTGAAAATGGATTTCATTTTCTAACTATTCCTTGAGGCAATGTACTGTCTGCGTAAGTGTAGCTCTTCATAAGCATAAAGTGTATTGGTAAGTAGGGTTGCAACGGTCATCGGGCCAACGCCTCCTGGAACGGGTGTGATCCAGCTGGCATTTTTTCGAGCCGCTTCAAATTCCACGTCACCCACAATCTGTCCATTATCCATCCGATTTATTCCAACATCAACCACTATCGCTCCGGGCTTTATCCAACTTCCTTTGATCAATCCGGGTTGACCTGCTGCAGCAATGAGTAAATCTGCTGTAGCGATTGTGGCGGCTAAATCGCGTGTTTGACGATGACAAGCCGTGACCGTACAACCCGCCATGAGTAATTCGAGGATCATGGGGCGTCCCACCACGTTTGAAGTACCAACCACCGTTGCGTTTAACCCCTTGAGCTCTTGGCCTATGCTGCAGAGGAGCGTTATGATCCCTCTGGGCGTGCAGGGGCGTAAAATGGGGCATTTTTGGGCAAGACGCCCGATGTTGTAAGGATGAAACCCATCCACATCTTTAGTGGGGTGAATGTGTTCTACAATGGCTTGGCTATCGAGATGTGGCGGGAGCGGGAATTGAACCAAAATCCCATCGATTTCTGGATCATCATTTAGTTTATTTATTAACTTTACTAGTTCGTCTTGAGTGATATCTGAATTTAAATGATGGGATTGAGACAGCATCCCGACTTCTTGGCAGGCTTGGTATTTTTTGCCCACATACAATCGAGAAGCGGGATCGTTGCCCACCAAAATGACGGCCAATCCAGGTGGCCTCTTGCCTTGTTGAATAAGCTGTTGGACACGTATGGCTAAATCCTGGCGAATTTTTGCCGCGAGCGCCGTACCACTTAAAATCATGCCTGACATAGAAACCATACTCTGGGTTGTTTGTGGGAATGAAGGCCCATCATAAGATTCCTGGTGTTTTTTCTACAAGCTTTTTATTTAGGTTCATGGACAATTGACTCCGTTGGCTTTTGTCAGAGTGAGTTTGCTCAGCCTAAAACTGGTTTGACTCAAGTTGTGGCAGGACGGTATGATAGCTGCCACATTAAGTATGGATGCATAGAGAAATTCGGGGTATAGCGCAGTCTGGTAGCGCACCTGCTTTGGGAGCAGGGGGTCGTGGGTTCGAATCCCTCTGCCCCGACCAATCATGCGCCCGTAGCTCATCTGGATAGAGCATCAGCCTTCTAAGCTGAGGGTAGCAGGTTCGAGTCCTGCCGGGCGTACCACTCATGGCATACATACTTTCTGACTGAAAAAAGGATTGTTGGCCCAGGGCTAACCTGGCACAATACTAGGCTTCTCAAATCATGGTGGACGTAGCTCAGCTGGTAGAGCCCCGGATTGTGATTCCGGTTGTCGCGGGTTCGAGCCCCGTCGTTCACCCCAGTTTTTTCCTTTAAAATCATAAACTTTTCAGTATTTGTCCCAAGCCACAAAATTTCTCTGTGTCCATTTCGCGGCCATTAAGCTAAAAAACTATTTCTGTACTTGTTAAAACAACCTTGAATTTGTTTGTCTGCTCTTCTTTTTGAAGATTAGAATGACAAAGCACAATGAGTGTCACGCCACTTTGCTTGCTTTCACAAACCGTGTTCGTTGCCTTACAGAGATTTTGCAGTTCAGCAGTTGAATAATGAGTTGTGATATATCACAATTTGTATCTAACAGATCTTGTCGATCGTCAAAGCTAACTCCAGCCACATGATGAATGATTGCATTGCTCCCATGTGAATAGCCACTCTCTTATTTTCGGGAGCCACGATAGGCATTTTGTTTCTAGTATTGCCACTCGTGTAATTGCGTTCATCGAAATAAAGAGTAACAGATTTTCAAGGTAGTTATGCCAGGTATCTATACCGCTACGGATTAAATAAAATGTGTTTAATGGAACAACCATTCTGTTCTTAACATTCCTTTGTAGGATTTTTAATTCTGCTTTGGATTTGTTTTACGAGAATGAATTTCATCGATGAGCACTCTCTGGCTTGTGTTTGCTAGTTCATAGGCCGTTTTTTTTTTGCATATTACCATTATAGGTTAAGTCAATGCCACTTTTCACTAAAATTTTAATTATCTCATCACTTTTACCAGACTTGATTGCTAATTGAAGAGAATTGTAACCATCTGCATCCACTGCATTGATATTAGCTTTGTTGTGTATAGCTTTTTTAAGTGCAGGAATATTACCGGTTGCAGCTGCAGCAAGTAAGCTTTTATCTGCTGTGGTAAGTAATTTTTTATGTGCTGAAGAAAAGGTAGCTTTAGAATTAAACAGAAGTACTTGATTTCTATTTTCTTTATCCTCATCCAACTTGGTAGTCAATAAATTGTTAACACCTTCTTTAAGCTTAAGATGATATTTTTCGTGAACGAGCGAGGGGTTTCTAAGCTCTTTTGCCTGAAGCTCTAGTAAAATATTATGATAGTCTTGAGGAGTTAGTTCTTTAATTAGAGATAATGTTCTCTTTATATGGAGGTCGGATTGATAATTTTCATATGATATATTTGCTGCATCCAGAAAAAAAGTTACTTTTTCTTCATGAGTTAATTCTTTAGAAAATGTGTTGTAAATTTTTTCATTATTAATCATTTCGAGCAGGAACGTATGCATTTCCCCTGCCAGGTACAAATTTATGATGGGCCTAAGTAAGCCAGGTAGTTTTTTAGAAATTTCTGAATTAATTTTGTCGGCTTCTTTAAGAATC
Organism: Gammaproteobacteria bacterium; assembly: GCA_013286785.1. Taxonomy (GTDB): domain Bacteria; phylum Pseudomonadota; class Gammaproteobacteria; order UBA6186; family Azoamicaceae; genus CADEGZ01. Next base: position 42,039 of record JABDFC010000004.1, on the reverse strand, counting down.
CCAGGGTTGGTTATAATGCGGTCTAAAATTGTTAAAAAACATATTAAATCATCATTATCACCTAATATATTTTCAGGTTGCTCTTTGGTAAAATTGTTTACAGCATCTTTGAATATGCTATCCTCTGAAAGAATATTTTCCAGAAAAGCGTTAATGCTTTCCTTCGAGTGGCACTTATGTACAAACAAATTTCTCATGAGCTCCAAATTCATGTTTTCTCTGGCAAGTATTTTTTTTATGTATTCTCTATCATTTAATATTAATTCTGTTGCTAATTTTCCGAAATTTTCATATAAATTTCTCTTTGCATCTAAGGAGTCTCGAAAAAGTGCGATCTGTTTGAGTAAAACAATTTTGTTTGACTTATAAAACAAATAAGCTTCTGTGTGAGGAGTGTCGATAGTATTTGTATCTTGAAATTGCAGTGCATAAAATTGATACAAAGCACAGTCTTTCCCTAATTCGCTTGTTGTTTCAATCTCATAGAGTAGAGCTTCGAAAAACTTTTCTTTATGAGATTTAATTTGATAAAATGGTACTTTGGTACCAGCTGAAAGAAATTCTGAAAATGACTGATCCCCGGTGCAGAGTGATAAAGGATTAGAGTTTACTATAAATCTTCTCATGGTTTCTGAATTTAATGGATATAGATCCATCACCCGCACTTTTATTTTTTTTTGCTTATCATCTTGATTAGGCTTAGGATCTACTGCTTTTAGAACCCCATCTATTTGTTGATAAAACTCGAGTTCAATGTTTGAGTCCATATTATTTTTCAAATACGCTTCAATATCCTCTTTGCTTTTATTGGTCCCACTTGTAGGGCTAATTGGTATAATGATTTCAATTTCATCTCTATTATCATCAAGTGCATCTTGGATACACATGGCTATATATTTCGCTGGATCTATAAAATTTTTCTTAGATTCATTGTCATGTTTTTGATGGTAAGCAAAGTATACGTTATTGATTTGCTCTTTGCGGAGAATAATTTCGCGATACGGATCTAGATTTTCAATATATATTCCCTCACCATCTTTTCCTAGCCCTGTATTAATTTCTGGAAAAATTGGAACATCCTTTGCTGCCTTAGATCTGTATTGAACATTATATTCACTTGTTACAATAACTGGGGGTGGCATTCTTAAAAACATTTCTTTTTCTTCCCATTCTAAGAAATGATAAGTTGCCACAAGAAAAATTGCCGATTGATTACTTAATAAATCTTTGTAGTTAGATATTTCATCCTTCTTTTTTATTATAGGCATAAATTTTACAGAATCCGGCAAATTTTGTGCAGCAAATAATTCTTTTACCTTTTCTAAATCCTGACTATCAACTGATACCATGAAATTAATTTGACCAATTTTATCGCGTATTTCTGGATTGTTTAAAATTAGTTTAATTTGTTTTAGACAAGAGCTTGGATCACCTAAGGTGCCGTCTGGCGCATGTGTAACAAATGAAAAATTAAGTTTCTCGCTATCTGTTGAAGTAATCACAACCCTTATCCCTGAATAAATAATTAGTAAGTTAGATTTGCTATATATAAAAAAGTTTTAGATTACATATGATTTTGTCATAGAAAATTAATTATGTACTTGTTATTTAACCAGCATTGTGCTCTTCTGTAACAGCCCAGGTGCTATAGGTCAACTTTAGGATCTTTAAAAACTAAATTTCTTCTGTGATAAGGGTGTAGTAAACACCTCTTTATAAATGATTGTGTCCAAAATGTGGCTATGGGTTGCATATTGTTGCCTGTTATTGACTGGATTGTAGCGAGCGTGCGGTGAAAACGATAACAAAAACAAGCACTTAAAATTCACGGTTAGGATTGTGATTCCGGTTGTCGCGGGTCGAGCCCTGTCGTTCACCCCAGTTTTTAGTTTTTTGGACTTAATCCTCATCCTTTTGTATTCTTTGTTTGAACCAGTAATTCCAACATGAAGGAATAATGGAAGTGGTAATTTAGATTTCCATCCTATAACAACAATTTCTTGAAAAGGTAAGGAGGGCTTCAATGAATGATCTGGAATTATTATTTGAGAATAAAATAGAGACTATAGTAGTAGATGGTTTTCTTGCCTCAGAGCAAATAAATACTTTTTTAGATGTCCTGTATAAACGGCCTGAATGGAAAGAAGCAAATATTGCTGGAATTCATGAGCACCTTTTTATCGATAAACCTAAACCAAAGCATTTGTTTTTGTCACAATATATGGTTAGGGCCTTCAATACCACGGAAGATGAATATTTGACATTATCGAACAATTATTGGGGAATCTGGAAGGAAATAACAAATAAATGTGGTTTTGATCCCTTTGTTTTATTTACCAATTATTTGAAAAGCACATATCAAATAAATGTTCAATCGGCAATGAAAGAAAACATGGCTTATTGTCCTGTCGTTGTGAGGGATTTATCAGAGGTTGTTTTACCACATGCAGACTATGGTCCTTATGATGGAAATGGATGGGCAATTGAAGAAGTAAATAAACAAGTTGCTTGGAATTTATACTTAACACATCCGGCCGAGGGTGGCGAGACGATCATCTATGATTACGTTTGGGATAATGAATTTGTGATTGATGATAATTCATATGGTATTGAAAATTTGAATAAACCCATTAAAACACAATTTCTTGTAGAGCCTGCAAGGCTTGTTTTATTTAATTGTCGAAACTTCCATGCAGTTTCAAAGTCATCTTCTCCAAGAGTCGCCATCGGTGGACTTTTAGGTCAGACCATCAATGGTCAATATATTGCTTGGGCATAAAGTAGAGGGTCAAATCTGGACACGTGGGGGGCCCACTCTTTTGTTTTCTCAAGGGCTGCTCTAGGACCGGTTTGCTTTGTTAGGTTCGCGTCTTTAGTAAACGCTAAGATGCCTTTATTTTCAAGCATCTTGCGTAACAGTTCTGAACTGTAGTAGCATCTTTGCTCTATATAATCCGGGCCGTTAGCTCAGTTGGTAGAGCAGCTGACTCTTAATCAGCGGGTCCCAGGTTCGAAACCTGGACGGCCCACCAAATTCTGAGGCGTAACTCAGAGGCGAAAGTGGCGGAATTGGTAGACGCCCTGGATTTAGGTTCCAGTGGGGAAACCCGTGAGAGTTCGAGTCTCTCCTTTCGCACCAAACAGTCACGATTATTATCCCATTTAACCAAGAGAGGTTGGCATATGCAGGTTTCTGTAGAAAATACGAGTGTTATAGGACGTCGATTAACCGTCAGTATTCCGGCAGGTCAGCTTCAGTCAGAAATTGAACAACGGGTAAGCGCTGTTTTGCGGAATAAAAAAATAGATGGGTTTCGTCCCGGTAAAGTCCCAAAAGATTTCATCCAACAGAAGTTTGGTCTCCAAATTCGTCACGAAGCCATCAGCAAAATCATAGAATCCAGCTTGCCTACTGCGCTACAACAAGAATCTTTGGAACCAGCTGGAAGACCGGAAATTGAAGAGGTGTCTTCAGTTCACGAAGAAGGGAAAGATTTAACCTATGTCGTGAGTTTTGAAATTTTTCCTGAAATTCAACTGCCTGCACTAACTCAAATTAAGGTTGAAAAATATCAATTAACCGTGACTGAGAAAGATATTGATGACGCTCTCAGTAAATTGCAAAATCAATTGGCCGAATGGATCGTTGTTGATCGCAGCGCAAAATTAGGCGATAAATTGACAGTGGATTACACGAGCTTATTGAATGGAAAACCCTACGAACATAATAGTGGACAAGATGTTTCTGTTGAGCTTGGCAGCAAGCTGTTTATTGAAGGTTTTGAAGAAAGTTTATTAGGTGTGGTTGCGGGTGAAAAAAGGGAGTGTGACCTTCATTTCCCCAGTGATTGGCGTGTTGAAAACTTAGCAGGTAAACCTGTTCATTTTAGCATTGAAGTCAAGGAAGTCTCTGAGAAAAAATTGAGTGGGCTGGATGAAGCTTTTGCTAAAAAAATTGGTGCGAATGGTGACGATATTCAGGCGATTCGTCAAAAAGTGGCAGAGGACTTAGAAAAACAATTAAACACAATGAATGAGGAGAGAACTCGCAAAATAGTTCTTGATCAATTATTAAAATTAACGGATATCACGATTCCCAAAGCACTGATTCAAAATGAAATGTCGTCTATTCATGAAGATTTGCATCGAAGAATGGGAGATAAGGCGCATGATTCTTGTGAGCATCATGGCTTAGAAGAAGAAGCAAAAAGGCGAGTTGGCTTGAGTTTAATTTTACGAAAGATAGTTAAATTAGAAAATATCACTCCCGATGAAAATAAAGTTCGTGAAAAAATTTCGAGTATTGCGAAGAGCTTTGGTAACGCAGAATTCATCGAAAGCATGTATTATAAATCTGAGGAGCTCTTATCTGGGATACGAAACTCTGTGTTAGTTGAACAAGCAATAGATTTAATCCTAACGCAAGTTGCAGTGGATTTAAAATCAGGTTCAGTTGAAGAGTTTTTGCAGCTCAGAGATTAGGGAATTATTTAATTTAGGAGGAAGTGATCGATGACAGATATCAAAGCACTTGGATTAGTTCCCATTGTTGTAGAGCAGTCGGCGAGAGGAGAACGTGCCTATGATATCTATTCTCGATTACTGAAAGAGCGAGTTATTTTTTTGGTTGGCCCTGTCGAAGACTATATGGCTAACCTAGTGATTGCTCAAATGTTATTTTTAGAGTCTGAGAACCCAGATAAAGATATTTATTTGTATATTAATTCACCTGGCGGTGCTGTGACAGCAGGAATGGCCATTTACGACACGATGCAGTTCGTAAAGCCCGACGTCAGTACCCTGTGCATTGGTCAAGCCTGTAGCATGGGAGCATTATTGTTAGCGGGTGGGGCAAAGAACAAGCGAAAATGTCTCCCCAATTCTCGCATGATGATCCATCAGCCTTTGGGTGGGTTCCAGGGGCAGGCCAGTGATATCGAAATTCATACGAAGGAAATTCTAAAAGCCCGGCATCGACTCAATGAAATACTAGCTAAACATACAGGTCAAAAAATTGAGCGCATTGAGAAGGATACGGATCGAGATAACTTTATGGGTCCAGAAGAAGCTTGTGAGTACGGCTTAGTCGACTCTGTGATTGTGGAACGTTAATTAAAGGGAACTGTGGGGTGTGGGTTAGGTCGAACAGAGAGCACAACATCTAGTGCTTGAAAAGTTTTGTAATTACCCTCATCTTGAATGAAAGTAATCTGGACAATCGAGGTTAAATATGGGCGATAAACAAGGTGGCCGACACGATGGGAAATTGTTGTACTGTTCCTTTTGTGGAAAGAGCCAAAATGAAGTTAGAAAACTCATTGCTGGCCCTTCGGTGTTTATTTGTGATGAATGTGTCGAATTGTGCAATGACATCATCCGGGAAGAAATAGAAGAAAAACAAAGTCCGGCAACTGCGACACGCTTGCCTAAGCCGAAAGAAATTAATCGCATTTTAGATCAATACGTCATCGGGCAGTCTCATGCCAAAAAAGTACTTTCGGTTGCAGTGTATAACCATTATAAGCGTCTGCAGTCTGGGCTCAAGGTTAAAGAAGACGATGTGGAGCTTGGAAAAAGCAACATATTATTAATCGGGCCGACTGGCAGTGGTAAAACGTTATTGGCCGAAACGTTGGCACGATTATTGGATGTGCCGTTCACGATTGCGGATGCAACGACCTTAACCGAAGCCGGGTATGTTGGTGAAGATGTCGAAAATATTATCCAAAAATTGCTGCAAAAGTGCGAATACGATGTTGAAAAGGCACAAACCGGGATCGTCTACATTGACGAAATTGATAAGATTTCTAGAAAATCAGAAAATCCCTCGATTACGCGCGATGTTTCTGGAGAAGGCGTTCAACAAGCATTATTGAAGCTCATAGAAGGGACTGTTGCTTCTGTTCCGCCGCAAGGGGGTCGTAAGCACCCGCAACAGGAATTTTTACAGGTTGATACTTCTGGCATTTTGTTTATTTGCGGGGGCGCTTTTTCAGGCCTTGAGAAAATTATTCGTCAACGATCGGAAAAAAGCGGTATTGGATTTTCTGCTGAAATCTCAAGTAAGGATGATAAAAAGTCACTCAGCGAAAGTTTACGACTGGTAGAGCCAGAGGATCTCATTAAATTTGGGTTGATTCCCGAATTTGTTGGGCGTTTACCGGTTGTAGCCACATTGGAAGAATTAGATGAAAAGGCGCTCATCAGTATTTTAACAGAGCCTAAGAATGCATTGACTCGGCAGTATCGTAAATTGTTTGAAATGGAAGGCATTGAAATCGAATTCCGCGAAGGTGCATTGAAGAAAGTGGCGGAAAAGGCGATGGAAAGAAAAACCGGAGCCAGAGGTCTGCGTTCGATTTTAGAGCATGTGTTATTAGATACCATGTATGATTTACCCTCGTTAGAGGATGTCTCTAAAGTGGTCATTGATGAATCTGTGGTGGAAGGAAATTCTGAGCCCTTACTGATTTTTGAAAATTCTGACAAAACCATGCGTCAAGCAAATAATGAGTGATAGGTGAACCATGGCTATATCTGTTTTGCCTTTAAGGGATGTTGTCGTATACCCTCACATGGTCATACCATTATTTGTTGGGAGAGAAAAGTCTATTAAAGGTTTAGAGTATGCGATTGAAAATACTCGCCAGATATTATTGACCGCTCAAAAATAAGCCACGGAAGATTCCCCAACGCCGACCAGCCTTTATCAAATCGGAACGATTGCCAATATATTACAGTTGTTAAAACTGCCCGATGGAACAATTAAGGTGTTGGTCGAGGGCGTTCAGAGGGGCCGCTTAATCGACTTTAGTCAGGAAGATCCCTTTTTCTTAGCCAATGTTGAAACAGTCACGACAACTGGCATTGAAGAGCCCGAAATCCAGGCGTTAATTCGTACTTTATTGTCTCAGTTTGATCAATTTGTCAAAGTGAGTAATAAATTTTCATCTGAGGTGGTCATGTCGTTAACCTCAATTGAAAACGCCGAAAGGTTGGTAGATACGATTGCGGCACATTTATCTTTCAAAATATCCGACAAACAGAAAATACTAGAAATTCTGGATTTCAAAAAGCGGATCCTCGAACTGATCCAAATGATCGAAGGTGAAGTTGAACTGGCTCAAATGGAGAAGAAGATCAGCAACACCGTTAAGCGTCAGATCGAGAAAGATCAAAGAAAATATTATCTTAACGAAAAAATTAAAGCGATTCAAAATGAACTGGGGGAGCTTAGCGAAGACGCTTCAGCGAAATCTGAGATTAAAGAATTGATCGATAAGATAGAAGCAGCGGGAATGCCCAAGGAAGCTAAAGAAAGGGCAATGGCAGAAGTCAACAAGTTAAAAATGATGTCGCCGCTGGCAGCAGAAGCGACGGTCTCTAGAAATTATGTGGATTGGATGATTACGGTGCCTTGGAAAAACCGCACTAAAATTCGCGGGGATCTGACTCGGGCTGAAGCCATCTTAAATAAAGATCATTATGGTTTGGAAAAAGTTAAAGAAAGAATTTTAGAATATCTTGCTGTTCAATTACGCGTTAAACAAATGAAAGGCCCCTTGTTGTGTTTGGTTGGTCCGCCAGGTGTTGGTAAAACCTCGTTGGGCCAGTCGATTGCACGCGCGACCGGACGTAAATTTGTCCGGATGTCGTTAGGCGGTGTGCGGGATGAGGCGGAAATACGAGGGCATCGTCGGACGTATATTGGCGCGTTGCCGGGAAAAATTTTACAAAAGCTTGGGAAGGTCAAAGTCAAAAACCCGCTTTTTTTATTGGATGAAATCGATAAAATGGGAACCGATTTTCGAGGTGACCCAGCTTCGGCTTTGTTGGAAGTATTAGATCCTGAACAAAACCATGCTTTTAATGATCATTATTTAGAAGTTGATTATGATTTATCGGATGTCATGTTTGTTGCGACAGCCAATTCATTAAATATTCCTTTACCGTTATTAGATCGCATGGAGGTTATCCGTCTTTCCGGTTATACCGAATATGAGAAATTAAATATTGCTAAACAGTATTTAATTCCCAAAGAAATGAAAGAAAATGGATTGATGCGGAATGAGTTAAGTATTAGCGATGACGCTATTATCGATATCATTCGATACTATACCCGTGAAGCAGGTGTTCGGAGTTTAGAGCGGGAGATCTCGAAGCTCTGTCGTAAGATTGTTAAAGACTTGTTGTTAACCAAAACCATTCAGCGTTATTCCGTCGACTCCAGTCTCGTTGAACATTATTTGGGGGTGAGACGTTATCGATTTGGTCAAGCCGAAGCGCAGGATCAAATTGGACAAGTCACCGGCCTGGCGTGGACAGAGGTAGGGGGCGAACTGCTGACCATTGAAGCAATGACTGTACCCGGTAAAGGAAAGATCACCAGTACCGGAAAGCTTGGCGAAGTCATGCAAGAATCCATTCAGGCTGCAATGACGGTTGCGCGGAGTCGCGGTAAATTATTGGGTATTGAAGATGATTATTTTGAGAAGCATGATATCCATATCCACGTACCGGAAGGTGCAACACCTAAGGATGGACCCAGTGCTGGGATTGGAGTTTGTACAGCATTGGTTTCGATATTAACAAAAATTCCAGTACGTAAAGATGTGGCGATGACAGGTGAAATCACCTTGCGTGGTCAGATATTGCCCATTGGTGGCTTGAAAGAAAAATTATTGGCGGCAAAACGTGCGGGAATTTTGGAAGTTATTATTCCAGATGAAAACCAACGTGAGCTGTCAGAAGTTCCTCAACAAATTTATGAGGGGATGAAAATCCATGCCGTGCATTGGATCGACGAAGTCCTGGATTTGGCCCTCACACGCCGCCCAGAGCCTTTGGATATTAAGGCCGAGCCTCCGGCAGGATCTCTCCCGCCTTCCGCGAAATCTCCTGCATTACCGGGAGGCTCAGAGACGACGATTCATCACTAAACCCATCCCTCACATTTGGCTTGGGCCTAGGGGAAGGGTTGACGTAACACCTCCAAAATTGATATAAAGCTCACTTCCTATATTTCTCAGCGTTTTGCTGTTAGAGTGGAAAAATATTTTAATCCAGCCACAAGGGGAACATGGTGAATAAAACTCAGTTAGTTGATGCCGTTTCAGAAGCCGCTGATTTGCCTAAGACGAAGGCAGCAATTGTATTAGATATCATTCTAAATAAAATTACAGAGGCATTAGCTGAGGGGGACCAAGTAGCCTTAGTCGGGTTTGGAACATTTTCAGTGAAAAAGAGGGCAGCTCGAGTCGGGCGAGATCCTCGAACCGGGGGAGCTTTGCAAATTCCCGAAGTCATGGTTGCTGGCTTTAAAGCTGGAAAGGCCTTGAAAGATGCTGTGAATACGGCGCGGGTTAAGGAAGCTGAAGAGGCTTAAGGTTGTTCAAGTAAGGATTAGGGTGTTTAGCTCAGCTGGTAGAGCATCGCCCTTACAAGGCGAGGGTCGGGGGTTCGATCCCCTCAACACCCACCAAGGTAAATATTGGAGCGGTAGTTCAGTCGGTTAGAATATCGGCCTGTCACGCCGAGGGTCGCGGGTTCGAGTCCCGTCCGCTCCGCCAACTTAACAAAATGGATTGTTATGCTGCAAAAATTACGGGATAAGGCACAAGGACTGATGACGTGGATAATCGTTTTGGCGATTGCCGCTGCATTTATTTTTTTCGGAATTGGCGATTACTTTTCTTTCGGTGGCCGTACTCAATATGCGGCAAAAGTGAATGGGGAAAAGATATCGTGGCAAACAGTCGATAATTTATATGACCGATATGCGAATCAATATGAAGGACAAGTTGATTCTGCAGCGTTAAAACAGCAAATTTTGTCTGCATTAATTCAACGGAATGCGTTGTTATCTGCGGCAAAAAAGCAGGGTTTTCGGGTGGGAGAAGATCAAATTGCCGAACTGCTGGTTTTGATCCCTGCCTTTCAAGTCGACGGTCAATTTTCTAAAGAACAATACTACAAAGTCTTAAACCAAGCCTCCTACACAGATGCCGGTTTTAGAAGCGAATTAATGCAGGATGTCCTGCTCGGGCAATTTGAACAAGGGTTGATGCAGTCCAGTTTCGCTACCCCTAAAGAATTAAGTAATTTGGTGGGCCTTTTGGAGCAAAAGCGTGATTTTGGCTATGTGCTGATTCCGAGCAAAAAGTTTGAAAAAGAGATTAAGATCCCTGCCGAAAAGATCCAAGCGTACTATGATAAACATCGGTCTCTTTTTGTAAAACCAGAGCAGGTCACACTTGAATACGTGGAGCTTTCATTGGATCAACTGGCCGAAAAAGTCAAGCCTACGGAAGAAGACATCAAAGCCTATTATCAAGAGCATCAAACGGCCTATACCTTGCCAGAAAGGGTTCATGCGCGGCATATTTTGATTTTAGCCCCAGAAAATGGGGAGCCGAAGCTCGATGAAGAGGCAAAGAAGAAAATTGAAGACTTGGCGAAGCAATTAAAACAAGGTGCAAACTTTGAGAAGCTTGCGAAGAGTTTCTCCAACGATCCTGGCTCTGCTGAAAAAGGAGGAGATTTAGGATGGTTTGTTCAAGGACAAATGGTGCCGGATTTTGAAAAAGCCGCCTTTGCTTTAAACAAACCGGGTAGTATCAGCGATCCTGTTCGTACTCAGTTTGGTTACCACTTGATTCAATTGATTGCTCATAAAAAGTCTGAAGCGCGATCTTTAGCTGAAGTAAAACATTTAGTCGAAGAACAGTTAAAACGTGAAAAAGCAGAGCAGCTCTACGCAGAAAAAGCAGAGCAGCTGGCGAAGCTTGGTTTTGAAAACAAAGACAGCTTGGAGCCACTTGCGGAAGCCTTAGGCTTAAAAATCCAAGACACGGCACCTTTCAGTCGTGAAGGCGGACAAGGAGGAGTGGCCAGTCATCCTGCAGTGGTTGAAGCGGCTTTTAGTGATGCGCTATTGAAAGATGGTGAGAACAGTCAACCCGTTAAGCTCTCGGAAAATGCCACTGTCCTCTTCCGAGTGAAGGATCATTTACCCTTGGTCGAGCAAACTTTCCAACAGGCTGAACAATCCGTTCGGGATATCCTGACCGCAGTACAAGCAAAGGTTGAGGCAAAAGCCGCGGGGGAAAAGGTTCTGAAAGAGGTGTCAGAAGGCGGAAAACCCCAGCAAATTGTTAAGACAATGCAATTGGATTGGACTGTGAAGTCGAATGTGATGCGTTCTTCTACCGATGTCGATCGGCAGGTTTTGGTTGCGGCATTTCAGATAGCTGCGGGCAAAGATTTGAATGCAAAACCAACCACTCAAGGTTTTTCGTTACCCAATGGCGATTACTTAGTAATGACTTTAAATAAAATTATTCCGGGCGTATGGTCTAAGCTTCCGAGCGATAAACAAAAAGCTTACTTACAAGGGGTAGAAGGCGCCTCAGGGCAATTGGAATATGCGCTTTATGTTAACCAGGTTTTACAAGAGGCAAAAGTTCAGATCAAAGAACCTCCAGAGTGATGGGCCTTCTGTTTAGTTGTCCCTTGACAAGAATCGCCTGGTGCCTGAAAATGCTCGCTTTAGTTGTTTAACTATCGAAGTGGGTATGAAAACGAATATCATCGAACTCAAAGGCATTTCTAAATACTTTCACGATCATCCTATCTTACAGGATATTGATCTTGAGGTTAAAAACCGTGAGTTTTTGACAATCCTCGGTCCTTCAGGTTGTGGGAAGACGACTCTCCTACGGCTAATTTCTGGTTTTGAAACACCGAGTAGCGGTACCATTCTCATGAATGGACAGGATGTTTCAGGCCTTCCACCCCACCTTCGTCATGTCAACACGGTTTTTCAGAGTTATGCGCTTTTTCCGCACATGGATGCTTTTGATAATGTTGCCTTTGGGTTACGGTGTCAGCATGTGCCCAAGGATGAAATTAAAGACCGAGTCTTTCGCGTCTTAAAAATGGTTAAGTTGGATAATTTTGCCAATCGTAAACCGCATCAATTGAGTGGTGGGCAACAGCAACGTATTGCAATTGCAAGAGCCGTAGTTAATAAACCGTTGGTATTACTGTTAGACGAACCATTAAGCTCACTGGATTTTCGGTTACGAAAAACCATGCAGATGGAGTTAAAACAGTTGCAAGCGGAGCTTGGGATTACTTTTATATTAGTAACGCACGACCAAGAAGAGGCTTTGTCCACTGCTGATCGCGTTGTGATTATGAATCATGGTTGGATTGAGCAAGTCGGAACGCCTCGTGAAGTGTATGAAGAACCGCAAAACTTACATGTAGCTCAATTCGTTGGGGAAGTGAATATTTTTAATACCAAAGTGTTGAAGATAGACGAACAACATCTTCATGTTGAAATCGAAGGAAAGGAGTTTACACTAAAAAATACCAAAAAGTTTACGAATGAACAAAAGCTGTATACCTTGTTACGTCCTGAAGACTTAGAAGTGTGGGGATATAATGAAGTCGAAGATCACGAAAATATGTATCCTGCGACAGTCGAGCAGGTGATCTACAAAGGATCAACCGTCGATTTAATATTAAAATTAAAAACTGGAACCAAGATCTCTGCAACCCAGTTTTTCAACGAGGATGATGAAAAACTAGACTTTCGACCCGGAGAAAGAGTTTGGGTTTATTGGCGTTTAGGCTGGGAGGTTGTGCTAGCGGATGAGCAATGATAAATCTTTTTACAAAGTATCAACCATTCTTGTTTGGCTTTGGCTTACCTGTTTCGCCCTAATCCCAAGTTTTCTTCTTTTCGCGACCAGTTTTCTGGTTCAAAGTGATAGTGAAATGGTCCGTCTCCAGTTTACCTTTGATCATTATGTACGTCTCTGGAATGAGGATTACCTTATAGTCTATTTCCGCTCATTTGTATTAGCGAGCATTTGCACTTTCGGGTGCTTAATCATCGCGTATCCATTTAGTTATTTTATCGCACGTTTGCCACAAAGGTATAAAGGAGTATTATTGCTATTAGTCATTATCCCTTTTTGGACCAGTTCGTTGATCCGGACCTATGCTATTATTGCCATATTGAAAACCCATGGAATATTAAATTCTTTATTACAATGGTTGGGGGTTATTGAGTACCCTCTTCAGTTGATGTATACCACCACTGCAACAGTGATTGCCTTAATTTATACCTTATTGCCGCTCATGATTTTGCCTTTATACGCCAATATTGAAAAATTAGACTTGCGACTAATCGATGCTGCGCGCGATCTGGGTGCCCGTAAATATCAGATTATTGGTAAAATACTAATTCCTTTGACTATTCCTGGGATATCCGCTGGCTGTATGTTAGTATTTTTACCGGCTATGACTCTTTTCTATATTCCAGATCTGTTAGGTGGTGCTAAAACGGTTTTATTGGGGAATATCATTCAAAATCAATTTTTAGCGGCACGTGATTGGCCCATGGGATCGGCCATGAGCGTTATATTGACCTTAATGATTGGATTTATCTTATTTATCTATTGGCGGTATTATCAGTCGCCCCGGGCAACCATCCATGAATCGCATTAGTAGGCTGTCATATCTTGTTGCGGTTTATCTTTTTCTATATGCGCCTATATTGGTGTTAATTTCCTATTCATTTAATGATTCCTCATATTCCTTGGTGTGGAAAGGGTTTACCTTACGCTGGTATCAAAGCTTGGCCGAGAATACCGATTTACAATTGGTTGCGCTAAATTCATTATTAATAGGATTATTTGCGGCAACGGGTGCTACTGCTATTGGGACGTTAGCGGCGGTCTGTCTTTATCAGTATCAGTTTTTTGGTAAGAAGCTATTGCATGGGCTTATTTTTATTTTAATTATCTCTCCAGATATTGTCATCGGTATTTCCCTGCTGATCTTATTTTCTACTTTAAAAATCTCTTTGGGGTTTTGGACATTATTGCTGTCTCATATTACGTTTTGTATCCCATTTGTGGCAGTAACGGTGTATTCAAGATTATCTGGGCAAGATAAGAATCTGTTTGAAGCCGCTAAGGACTTAGGCGCAACCGAAGGGGTTATCTTTAGGCGTATATTATTGCCTTTGTTGTCTCCAGCCATTATTGCTGGTTGGTTATTGAGTTTTAGTCTTTCAATGGATGATGTCATGATTAGTTTCTTCGTTACAGGTCCTGAATTCGACATTTTACCGCTTAAAATATTTTCTTTAGTTCGAGTTGGGGTAAAACCAGAAATAAATGCCCTTTGCTCGGTCTTATTTGGTCTGACATTAATTTTAGTTTTAACTTATCAATTTTTGATTGGCAAGAAACAACAATGAAGAGATGGTTTTTCTTAATCTTAACGTGTTTTTTAATGACGTCTGCGATGGCGGATGAAAATATATTAAACGTCTATACTTGGGCGGGTTATTTACCACAATCGGTCATACGAGAATTTGAACAAGAAACAGGGATCCGTGTTAATCATTCTACCTATGCTAACAATGAAGTGTTGTATGCAAAGCTAAAAGCCAATCCAGATGCTGGGTATGATGTTGTAATACCATCAACTTATTTTATCAGTAGAATGATAAAACAAGGTTTATTACAAAAGATCGATAAGAGTAAGATTCCCAATTACCATCATGTAAATCCAGATTTTTTACACAAAGAATATGATCTAGAGAATGACTATAGTATTCCGTATTTGTGGAATTCAACTGGGATTGTGGTTAATAGTAAATTTCACCCAGTAAACCACATTCAGTCATGGAATGATTTATGGGATCCCAAGTATCACAATGAGTTATTGGTATTAGATGACACTCGCGAAATTTTTTCAATGGCATTACTGACTTTGGGTTATTCTATTAATGATAGAAATCCTTCTCATATTAGGCAAGCCTTTGAAAAACTTAAAAGTCTCATGGGAAACATAAAACTGTTTAATTTAGATGCGCAAAGGTCGATTTATCTAGATGAAGACATCACGCTCGGGATGGGTTGGAGTGGCGATGTTTTTATTGCAAGCCAAGAAAATCCAAATCTTCAGTTTGTTTTTCCGAAAGAAGGATTCATCGTTGCTCTGGATAATGTGGCTATTCCGAAAGGCGCAAAACACGTGCAAAATGCACATCGTTTTATCGATTTTGTTTTGCGTGCTGAAATAGCTAAAAGGATCAGTTTAGAGACGGGCTTTTCGACACCTAACCTTGCGGCCATGAATTTACTGCCTCCGCATATCCGGGATAATAAGGTTCTCTATCCCGATCCACACGTTTTGCAACGAGTTCATATCGTAGACGATGTGGGGGAAACAGCGAAAATGTATGAGAAGTACTTCGAGCGATTAAAATTAGAATAGTGATTATTAGTTATATGTGAATGGCACTAAAATAAGGGAAATTGCTAATAAATGCAGTGGAATTTAAAAGTTTGAGCAATACCTGCTCAAAGAGATAGACTCATAACGTGCGGAGAATTTCGTTATCCCCGCTTTCGCAGGGTTAACGATACTAATCGTTTGATTAATAAATAGCTTTCCTGAACTTAGCAGCATTCAGTTATATGTAACTACTTAAAAATAGATAACATTAGCTTTATTCATGGTGGATACTCGCTTTCGTGGGGATGATTCGGCAAAACTTGCGAGGATACCTCAGCGCGGAAATGGGGGTCCAGATAAAATCCTATAAAAAACTGCCTAGTAGTTAATGCGTGCATCGTGACATTCGTCTTTATAAGTGTTCATACACAGATCAATTATCAAAAACTTTCAGTCTTGCTATTACACGGCGCTTGGGGATGAACTTTCAGAGTTCATCGGAGTCACATAATTTAACATGTGAAGAGAATCTTCTGGAGCCGGTTATGAAAAAGAAAGAGTTGTTTCAATTTTTAGAAGAATACAATGAAAACAAAGGCCTTTTACGTCAAACTTTTGGCGATACGGATGAAATCAAGAAGTTAAGAGAAATTTATAATGGCACGAGGGTTTCCCAGATTCCTGAAGACTCTGAACTTCCTGGAGAGGTTCTGTTACAAATAAATGAAATCATTAGAAGGTCCGAACGTAAAGAAGGTAGGACTGCAGACATATTAAGAAGGATGTCTCAGGCCATTCAAGTAGATATTGCTAGAGTTTCTCTCACCGAACTCATGAAAAGCTTAAATGTGGATCTAGAAGATCAAATTCGTGATTTTAATATATTTACCGGTGCAAAAGCCTCAGGAAAAGTAAATTTGGCCGTAGAAACTGCAAAAATGAGTTTGATGTATTCTATGTATCGGGAACAAAAAGAAGCGATAATGCCTGTCCGGAACCCTGGCGTTGAAAATAGCGCAATTGTTCAAGAACTGGAAAGAGAATTTCGTGAATATGAATCTAAGGTGAAACAATACTTAACCAGATTAAAGCTTGCTCGTGACAGTGAAGCCTTGAAAGCAGTGGTTGATGAACGCACACAATTAGCAAGTGCTGGTCAATCAAGAACCTTCGTCTACGATGAAAATAAAATTGGCTTAAGTCCTGACAATCCCGCAACCAATGGAAATCCCGAGGGACAGTATGCAAATTACTTTGATTTGAGTGGCGATCCAGAGGGTCAGAAACAATTGGTTTGGTATAGACCGACGGATTCCGATGATTTAAACGGGGTTCATGGCTTTGTCCATCGGATCAGCCAAACGACACCATGGCCCCTGAATGAAGCCAGCAAGCAGCGTTTTGGGAAAGCTTACGCTCCCGATTTAGAGACTATATACCGAGAGAGAATTGGAGCAATGCAAGGAGTGGCAGTGGTAAATGCCCCTGCTAATAACGGTAACGGTGTTGTTCAGGCTGCTGCTGCGGCACCCGCTGATAAAAGGTTACTTTTTGCAGCCTCACCAGTGAAGGCTAAGGCTCGTTCTGTTCAGGAGAAGCTACAGGAGGACTATGCGGTTTTGGAACAAGTAGTAGCCACAGGGAAAGCCGTATCAGAGGGGCAAAAAACGCCCTATTATGTATACGAAGAGGGTAAAATTACCGTTGTGACTGAACCGCCCAAAGGGATGCATGCTAACTACTTTGATTTAGATAAGTCGAAAGCCGAGGGCCAAAAGCAATTGGTTTGGTACAAACCCGAAGATGCAGAAAAATTATATGGAAATCATGGATTTATACACCGTTTGAGTGAAGATACCAAATACCCTTTGGAGCATTCACTGACCGCTAAATATAAATCAGTTTATCAACTAGACCCGAGACCAATCATTCGTGCTGAGGGTCTTGATAATCGAGCGGCTAATGTATAGAGCGCTTCAATTTTTGTCAGTTTAATCTTTAGCAATGTAAATTCCGTTGGTTTTGGTTGCTCTCTTTGCACTATTATAATAATAATGTGTTTTTACATTTAGGTGGCAAGATGAGAGCAACTATTCAAGATTGTTTAGGGCTTCTGAGTGTGCTTCTGTTAAGTCTCTTTCTCAGTAAGAAGGAGTGCCTTGCAGCAGACGCGCCTAAGCCTGCTGCTAATTCAAAAGCCGCTCCTCCTGTGACTAAAAAAATCGATTTGCCCAAATTTAATGGGATCAGTCTCGCTGGAATTGGAGATTTATATATTCAACAGTCAACAGATGAAGGAGTGACTGTTGAGGCGGACGACACACTATTGCCTCTCATTAAGGTTGAAGTACAGGATAAGACCTTATATCTCGATTTAAAGAATGCTTCACAACATACACAAGCCAAAATTAAATTTCATGTGAATGTCAAAGATTTGCAAAAAATAGATTCAAATACCTCTTCGACTATTTTTATCAAGGATCCTTTTAAAACTGATACCTTAAATGTTTATGTCAGTGGGTTGGGTGAAGCGGATCTGAATCTCAATGTTAACAAATTGAATGCTAAAATCGATGGTGGCGCAAAAATTGAGGCCAAAGGGATTGCAAGCGAGCAGACCATTGTGATCAATGGAGCAGGTGTGTTTAATGGGGCTAAATTGACAGGCCAGAACGCGAATAGTGTCGTCAGTGGATCAGGCATCGCAAAAATCAATGTTACTGCAAGTTTGACCTTGACTGTTTCCGATGATGGGATTGTTAAGTATTGCGGTAGGCCTGTGGTTAATAAGCAAACAAGTGGAAGTAGTTTAATTAGAGCCCTCTCGAAAACAGAGTGCAAGTAGACTGCAGCAATCGCCCAGAATTTTTTATTTATTGACTTGGATTTCCAACAATGACAAATGTCAGTTGGTTCAAGTTTAAATATTCTTTTGCAACCCGGTTCACTTGTTCAAGAGTCACTTCATTTAATAGTTTATTACGTAGGTTAATATAATTTGTCGGAAATCCATTGAGGTAACACATTAATAAATATTGCGCAATTCCATCAGGAGACGTGAAATTTAGTACAAATCGACCCATCAGACCAGTCTTTGCTGCTTTAAATTCTTTTTCATTGACGCCATTTTCTTTGAGGCTCTTCCATTCATTTTTGATGATAGTAATCACGGTTTGCGCGTTTTGATTATCACATTCAAAACTGCCTGTGAGTAAGGCGGCATATTGATTGCCTGAAAGGTCAGTTTGAATATTATAAACGAGCCCTTGTTTTTCTCGAGCTTCCAACCAAATTCTGCTGGTAAAAGGTTTTCCTCCAAGAATATCATTGATAACGAGCAAAGGAAGATAATCTGGGTGATTGTATGCAACACCGGGTTGTCCAAATTCTACGCCACTTTGAGGAGAATCTTTGTGCAGGATGGTCATTTGGCCGTCGAAGTTTAGCGGAGCTGGGCCAATGTTTGGTAAAGGGCTTTTTTCTGGCAAACCTCCGAATGTTTCGTCTATCTGTTTTCCCAATACGTTTTGATCGATATTTCCTGTCACTGAAAAAACTAACTTTTCTCGGACAAATCGTTGTTGAATACTCTGTTGGATATCTTGAATGGTAATGGATTGTCTCCCCTCTAAGGTACCGGATGTGGGAAGTGCATACGGATGGGGAGAGAATACCTTCTGGAACAGGATTTTTTTGGCGAACTCAAGTTCCCCCGCAGTGGCGAGGCGGGAACCTGCGGGGTCATAATTTTTCATCTTTGCCAATTCTTTTTCGTCTAAACTTGGCTCTGTCAGAATAATTTTTACAATCAGAAAGGCTTCTTTGAGTTTATCTTTTGGGCATTTAAACCAAAAGTTTATGTTATCGTGAGAAATATCATACTGAATGCCATGGATAACACCCAGCCGTTTTAATTTTTTTTGTAAGGTAAATCGATCGGAACCTTCAACGGTACGTTCAAAGAGTAACTGCATCATTACAGCAGCCAGTCCTTCTTTACCTTTAGGATCGACGGCGGAGCCAATCTGTTGAAAGCTGAAATTCACTGAAACTAAATCAGTCGAAGGGTCTGGGACAAAGAGGATATGAATTTTTTTGGGTGTGTTCCATTCTTTGATAAGAATATCTGCCTGGACTGGTAAGAACCAGCCGGTGAGACACCAAACGACTAGGATGAGAAGCGGAGCGTTTTGTTTCATGAACTCTTTCCTATTTTTGGACTACTGGGAAAGCATAAGCGGTTACAGAGGGTCCAACGCCTAGAATTTCTTTAGCAGTTAGTTTAACTTCATCGGCGCTAATAGAACGAAGGGTACTTAACCAAGTTTCGATGTCTTTCATTTGATAGCCAACACTCAAACTCTCTCCAAAAAGGTTTGCTATTCCGTTGATGGAGTCACTGCGATAATCATACTCATAGCCCCATTGTTCTTTAGCGGTTGTTAACTCAGCATCGCTGACGCCCTCGGAGATAAGTCTTCGTACCTCGCTTTCTATGCTGGCTTCTAAGAGTAGAAGGTCGTTGGTGTTAATGGGGGCGGCGGAAAGGGTAAAGCTATAAGGATCATAAAAATAACCGACATAACCCGCAGTGGCAAAGTGCGCAATCTTTTGTTTTTCTACCAGCGATTGGTTTAATCTGCCAAAGGTACTGTCACCCAAAATATCGTGCAATAAAGTTAATACGGCTTCTTGGTGAATGCCTTGGGTTCGAAAATTGGGTGCAGAATAAATTCGTTGGAAAAATGGGTAGCCAATTTGTGGATCTCGCATTTCAACTTTAGCCGTAGCACCACGATGATTCGGTTCGATTGCATATTGTCGTTTGGGCAGTATGCTGGTTTTTAAATTGCCGTAGGTTTCTTGAATCAAAGGCTTTAGTTTTTCAACACTCACATCTCCGGCGACGATCAAAATCGCATTATTCGGTGCGTACCATCGTTGATAAAAATTCAAAGCGTCTTCTTTGCTATATTGCCGAATATCCTCTTCATAACCAATCACAGGTTTGCCATAGGGATGTACCCAGAAAAAAGCCTTGTTGGTTGCTTCGAATAAACAAGCTTCAGGTCGGGCATCTACGGTTGAACGGCGTTCTTGTAAAACGACTGCCTTTTCTTTCGCAACGGCGGTCTCGGTGATGAGTACATTTTGCATACGATCGGCTTCTAATTGCATCACCAAGGGAAGATGTTCTTTGGCAATCGTGACAAAGTAGACTGTTCTGTCCCACGTGGTATTCGCATTTTGTGATCCGCCGAGATCGTTAATGATCCGCTTGAAAGAGTCTGCAGGGTATTTTTCCGTTCCGTTGAACAAGAGATGTTCTAAAAAATGAGCCAATCCACTTCTATTTTCAGGGGAATCAGCAGAGCCCACTTTATACCAGAGGGAATGAAAAACGACCGGGGCTCTGTTATTTGGGATAATAACTACTTCCAGACCATTGGCCAAAAAATAATGGGTAAAATTTGGTGGTTCTTGGGCCTGGATCCTAAAAGTTAAAAAAAGGATGAGGAATAGCCATCGGCGGAGTAAATATTTCATTCGAGTATCTTAAAGCGAATCGTGTCTTTGAGACAACTCAAGAAGGTGTTTTGCCACTAATCACTAAAGAAAGCATCCCAAATCAGCTCGGAATCTGATTTTACTAGGCACGTCGGAATAAAGATGTTCTTCTTTCCGTCGGCGGAATGGATTTGGGCAACGGCTTCGGTTATTTCGTGGCTCAGTTCACTTGGGATAGGTTGCCCTTTTTTAGCAGCGACCTGAGAGGATTTTAATGCCGAGTCAAACCAATGTTTTGCTTCCGTCAAGTTTTGGGAAGTTCCCTTACCACAGAGGTAGGACCTACCGATTCGAAATTGAATTAAAGCGGTTTGATGTGGAGTTGAGGTCACGAGTGCACTTTTTTCCTTTTGTAGAGCTTTTAGGTAAAAATCGTGGGCAAGATTACTGCTTAACGCAGCTGAGTTTTGATAGTAGTCTCCCAGTAAGCGTTCTAAACGAGGTTGATTAAAGATACTCACAGATAAACGCATCGAAGTTGTTAAAAGCTCAATCCGAAAAGTGTAAATAAGGAGTAATAACAAGATAATATTCAGAAAAACGGGAATAGAAAGGGAACGGCATTTGGGCTTCATTGAACGCTCCATATAGTGAGGCAACTAAAGCTTTTGATTAAAACAACGACTCTCTTTATTAAATTGTAGTTGTGATTTATTGCTTGACAATTCTTCGGTTTTAGCGATGATAGTACTAGTGCACGTACAGTGAATGTGTTAGAGTGCTTTTTTTGAGCAGGGCTCTTAGGCCAACCATTAGGAGACGGGGTTAATGAAGAAAACGAATAAAATTGCGATGACACTGACCAGTGGCTTAGCAATCTGCGGAATGGCAATGGGTAGCAATGCGATTGCTGATCCGGTTTCTGAACAAAACAAAGAAACAGAACAGCACATTTCCTCCTACAAGCATAAAGCAAAAGAAGGTGGCCGGGAGTTAGGGAAAGGTTGGAAATTAAGCTCTACAGGCGGACTTTCTTATGTTAATCCTCATGACGATCGACACTGGTTTAAGTTGAGTGGTGTTATTCGTTTAGATGAGACCATTTTTATGGGCAGCTATCGGGATAAGCAGAGCATTAATAGTAGTAATGTCGGTAATTTTCCCAGTGGTGGTGCTTTAAGAACCATTGAAACCTATTTTGATGGTGGTCTCGGTGAGAATTGGGAATATACCATCACGCTAAATATTACGGGTTCTACGGTTTCTTTGCAGGATACCTACCTTTCCTATTTTGGGCTTATTGAAAATAACCAAATTTATGTTGGACGAGTTCCCGGGAATTGGTTTGGACTAGACAATTCAAACAGTACGTCTTGGAATCCCTTCTTGGAGCGCAGTTTGCCTTCTATTGCCTTTTATCCGTTGGATGGGCTAGGGGCAATGACCGATTTCTGGTGGGAAAGTGGTGGTCTAACCTTATCCGCCTTCCAACCAGATCAAAGTGCGCATCGTTTGGCTTTGCAAGGAGATCCCAATGTAACGACATCTACTCCTATCTATGGAGCCAGAGATCGTTGGACGGGGGTTGCTCGAGCCACGGTTGCACCGGTGCATGAAGCTGGTAACGTCTGGCACTTCGGGGTTTCAGGAGCTTGGCGTGAGTTGATCAGCACCTACAACGGTGAGCCAGTGTCGGGTGCCAATGCCATTGCATACAGTACTTATCCTTCTGCTCGCAACAGGACGGTTACTTCCTTAGTGAATACAGGCCCAATCACAGCTAACAATGTTCGACTTTTTAACGTCGAAGCCGCCAGACAATATGGGGCGTTCATGTTAGAAGGGGAATATACCACGGCCTATGTCCACCGGATTGGGGGTAATTTGGGTTCTGTGAACTTCGAGGGTTGGAATATTCAAACCCGATATTTGTTAACGGGTGAAGAGCATAAATATGATGTCCGTGACGGTAATTTTGGTTCGGTAAAACCATCATCCTCACACGGAGCTATTGAGTTAGCTGCACGCTATGACTTCTTGAACTTAAACGACAAAGATGTTCGAGGCGGGACAGAACACAACGTGACTGTTGGTTTGAATTGGTTCTTGAATCAACAATTTAGACTCTCGGCTAATTATATTCGCGCTTCGATTCATCCAGCTTCGGATGCGCCAAAGCGTAATCTAGACATCATCGGCCTACGGGCTCAGGTTAAGTTTAATTAACCGACAACCAGCGAGGCTATTCCCAGTTTTAGGGAATAGCCTTTAGCTGGTTTTTTGAGTGGTTCTCTGTGCGCTTACTTTCCCATCTTTGAATTGAATGTCTAAAAGATCACCTGGAGCGGTATTGTTTATAGACCGCACGATCTGACCATCATCTTGCCGAAAAACAATTGCATAACCTCGATCCAGTGTTGCCAAGGGACTGATTGTCTCTAAGGTGCGAAGGGCATTCTTGAGAGCGGTTTCTTTTTCCTTTAAGAATTGTTGAATGGAGAGAATCAAACGATTTTCGCACATCGTTAACTGTTGTCGCTGATATTCTAATGCTTGCCCAGGGTGTCTAAGGTGTTTTAGCAACCAATCGATGCGTTGTGCTTGGTGTTGGAGGTACTTGATGATTTCATGGGTTAACTGGCCCTCAAAAAGCGAAAATTGCTGTAACCAATGTTGTTGATCGGGTGTGACCAATTCTGCCGCAGCAGATGGGGTGGGAGCACGACGATCGGCAACAAAATCTGCAATGGTGAAGTCTATTTCGTGCCCAATGCCACTCACAATGGGGATGGCACTTTGGTAGATGGCCCGTGCGACGATTTCTTCATTAAAAGGCCACAGATCTTCTAGGCTGCCACCGCCTCGAGCGAGAATGAGCACATCGGTTGCTCGGTGTTGATTGGCAAGGGACAGTGCGTTCACAATCTCAGCAGCGGCTTCCGCGCCTTGCACTTTCGTTGGGTAAACAATTATGGGGATTTGAGGAAAACGTCGTTTTAAGACACTTAAGATATCTCGTATGGCGGCTCCAGTCGGAGAGGTAACGATACCAATACAGGAGGGGAGTCGAGGGAGAGGCTTTTTCTGCTGTTCCTCAAACAATCCCTCTTTAGTAAGTTTTGCAACCAGTTCCTCATAGGCCTTCCTGAGTAAGCCATCGCCGGCCATTTCGATTTGCTCGATAATCAGCTGGTAGTCCCCGCGATCCGGATAAAGACTTACTTTTGCTAAGACTTGGATCAATAGGCCATTTCTGAGTTCGAATTTCAATGAACGGGCCTGAAAGCGAAAAAAAGCACAGCGGATCTGGGCCTTGGGATCTTTCAAGGAAAAATAAAGATGGCCGGATGCCGGCTTTATCAAGTTAGATATTTCACCTTCCACCCAAACTGCTGGAAAATGTTCTTCCAATAATTTTTGGCTGGATTGGTTTAATTCAGAAACGGAGAATACAATTTTTGACATGCTTTTGTATTCTAGCGTAATGTGCAAGGTGATGTCATCGAATCCCTCGCAAGATCAACATTGGATGAACCACGCACTGAAGCTAGCAGAACAGGCTGAGTTACTGGGAGAAGTGCCAGTGGGAGCTGTTCTGGTCTTAAATAATCAAATGATTGGAGAAGGCTGGAACCAGCCTATTCGCTCATCCGATCCAACGGCTCATGCTGAGATATTGGCTCTTCGCAATGGTGCCAAGCGGGTAGGTAATTATCGGCTCCCAGCATCAACACTGTACGTTACTCTTGAGCCTTGTGCCATGTGTGCGGGTGCAATGATCCACGCGAGGATTGCTCGTGTGGTGTTTGGTGCATCTGATCCCAAAACCGGAGCGGCAGGAAGTTTAATGAATCTGTTGCAAGATGAACGACTGAATCATCGTGTCGATTGTGTGGGCGGCGTTATGGCGGATCACTGCGGTGCATTATTGCGGAATTTTTTTCAAAGGAAGCGTTGAGGGCATACTTATCCACCGAAGATTTGGATAGAGTTGTGGATAACCTGGTGGAAATTGTGATGAGCCCTTGCTAATGTAGGAGCACAAGGATTTGTTTATTTTTTGTACAACGAGGGAGATATTCGATGAGCAATGATGCTTACAATGAGATGTTCGATCTGAAACCCGAGGAGCGAATATTAAAAATTTTAATTTGTACAAAAAATAAGTTCGAGACCCATCTCCCTCAAGTCGAGTTTGCCGATCCCAAGCAGTTACCCCATTTGTCATATCACGACCACAGTTTTGATCTGGTTTTATGTTCTGATGTGTTGTTTGTCAATCAAGACACTGAACTGGAAGAAGCCGCGAGAAAAACCTTAATGGAGTTAGCTAGAGTAGGAAGTGAAGTTCGAGTATTTCCCGTTGTTGATGACACGGGACAACCTTCTCGCTATTTGGGATCTTTAGTTCAGTCCTTGCAGCTAAAAGGGATGGGGGTAGAATTGCGTCATATTGAGATGGATGCAACGGGTTCGAATGCCATGTTACGTTTCTGGAGTGATACCTGTCTCGTGAAGAATTGAAACCAGACACCAGACTACGCACTTTCCATTATCATTTTAAGTAATTTGTCATTGCGAGCAGAGCGACGCAATTTGCGTTGAAACGAGTGTCGTCAATCCGCAGGTTCTCGTCATCCCGTAAGTCCTCGCCATTCCGTAGGTCCTCGTCATTCCCTAGGTCCTCGTCATCCCAGCGAAAGCGGGGATCCATTCAAAAAAATAAGGCTTAGAGAATTCCCTCTGGATCCTCCTTTCGCGGGGATGACGAAATGTAAGGTGTCAGATACATCGGAAACTTTCGCGGTGATAACGAGGACCACGTGGGATGACAAAATTCTACCCGTTTTATGAGTTTATTTTTGTGAGCAAGTATTGCTCGTGCTTTAAACTCCAAGCAGAGCACACAATGACGACAATCATTAAAGGAGTAGATGCATTATAAATACAATGGTGTCTCCAATAATTAAGCGGTTTGTTCCTTAGCAGAAGGTAATGTAATGTTCAATTCTAGAATCGAGCAGTTTTCAGTACGTTGTAATTGTACATTAACTTGTTCTTGATCTATTTTAACGTATTTACAGATAACGGTTAAAAGTTCATGGCGCAATTTTGGCAGAAAATCGATGTCTCCACCATCACTTCTCTGGTGTGACAAAACAATTTGTAACCTTTCTCGAGCAACTTTCGCTGATTTACGATTGGTGCCGATCCCGTCTAGAAATTTTTTAAAGATGTTCATGCTGGGCTCCTAGTAAAGAGTTTTAATCCCTCTAAGATTTTTGATTTCCAACCCTTTTGCCTAGATTGACTTTCTTCGCCCAATAACACCGCAACGGCCTGTTGATAGGCGCGTTTTGCATCGCTGACCGGGCCTAAAGTCACCGGCACGCCGCTATTAGAAGCGTTCAAGACAGCCGTAGACTCTGGAATGATGCCAAGCAGTGGGATGGCTAAAATTTCTTGGACGTCTTCAACACTCAGCATTTCGCCTCGTTGGACACGACCTTGTGCATAACGTGTCAGTAATAAGTGTTTCTTAATTTCTAGATTCTGCTCAGCTCGTTGGGTTCGGCTATTTAAGACACCAATAATGCGATCCGAGTCACGGACGGATGACACTTCAGGATTAGTCACAATGATAGCCTCGTCGGCATAACGCAGCGCCAGTAGGGCACCCCGTTCTATTCCCGCTGGGGAATCGCAGATAATAAAAGCAAATTCTTTACGCAGATCTGCTAAAACTCTTTCTACGCCTTCTGCGGTTAATGCATCTTTGTCTCTGGTTTGAGAAGCCGGAAGAATAAACAAGTTCTCATTCCGTTTATCTTTGATCAATGCTTGGCTCAGGTTAGCATCGCTTTGAATGACATTCACGAAATCGAAGATAACCCGTCGTTCGCAACCCATGATCAAATCGAGATTTCTGAGGCCGATATCAAAATCGACGACGACTGTTTTGTGACCTCGATTGGCGAGTTCAGCGCCAATGGCTGCGCTGGTCGTTGTTTTTCCAACGCCACCTTTGCCAGATGTTACAACGATAATTTTTGATTCTGA
Organism: Gammaproteobacteria bacterium; assembly: GCA_013286785.1. GTDB lineage: Bacteria > Pseudomonadota > Gammaproteobacteria > UBA6186 > Azoamicaceae > CADEGZ01. The sequence goes on along the minus strand of JABDFC010000004.1, from coordinate 15,210 downwards.
CTTAACCATGAAAACCTTCCACCTTTAAATGTGTCATCGTATTGGTATGTATACTATAGCGGCCGAATATGCAAGCGACCGGCTTCAATTGAAATCTCTACGCCCAAACGCCAAAAGCTTTGGTCTATATCTTCACTGATTTTATATTCACCTGCGATAGAAATAAGTTCAGCTTCTAGACTTTGGCAAAAAATGCGTGCAGTGCTATCGCCAGTCACACCAGCTAGAGCACGGCCTCTGAGTGGACCATAGATATGAATGTGGCCATCGGCTAATAATTCTGATCCATGGCTGACTGGGGCCAGTACGATCAAGTCACCCCCTCGTGCATAAACCTGTTGTCCTGAACGGACGGGTTCGGTAATTATTTTCGTTGGAGTCCCTTTAATGTCTGCTTCGTTGGAGGTGTCGGGGTTCGTCGTTGCTTGCACGGTTTGTTCGGCAGACTTTTCGGGTTGAGTTTGAGACTTGGAGAGCTCTTTCCCACCTTCGGTTAAGATTGCTAAACCAGCTTCTGTTGCAGCGGCTTGTTGGGTTGGATGTCCACCCCTTATTCCAACCGGGATTAATTTTTTGCGGGACAGGATAGCAACCAATTCTTTAAAATTGATCGAAATATCAGCTGGATTCAGTTTTTGTAATTCAATCACCACGGGTGCATGATGAAAAAATTTTGGTGCTTGTTGGATCTTAAGGGCTAATTGTTCTTCAAAGAGTGCCAAATTAGAACCTAATAATTGTAAAGCGGTCAGAGGATAGAGACCCCCCTTGAGTTGAAACATTAAAGTTGACTCATACTGTGGATTTGAGGAGCTTGCCATAATCAATAGACCCTAAAAATTAAGAGGCAATTTTACCTGTATGAGGGGGATGTTGTCAAACATGGCTATAGGTTTGGCACCTGAATATTTCGGCACGTTTTCATGCTATGAAACCCCTAGGTTATCTGCACAGGTTTTTAAGGATCGATTTTCATTACAATTGAAGGTGATGAAAAGCCATCGATGGAATCCAGACGAGTGAGCTCAATATGAAAAAAAAACAATCCGCTTTTTCGTTGATAGAAGTATTAATGGCTTTGGTGGTATTGTCGATCATGGGTGCTGGTGTCGCTAAATTGTTGAGCACATACGCAATTTGTTATCGTGCCGCTGAAAATCGACAAAAGGTTGCGATTCTGGGTTGGTCGATGGTTGAGGCAATCAAAAATAATCCTGAGCCGGAATACGTACTGAATAGGCTTCCATTGTGGCGTCAAAAGCTCGAAGCCATATTGCCAGGCAGTGCATTAGACATTACTTGGCAAACTGGAGAAGAACAATGTGTTTATACCATCACTCTAAAATTATCGGTTCCGAACACACCGCCGATAAACGTGCGCATCGTCGTTTAGGATTTAGTTTAATCGAATTATTGCTTAGTTTAAGTTTAAGCCTGCTTATCATCGGTGCTGCTTTTGAGTGGTATCAAATATTGAAAAAAGTGAACCGGGACGCTAAAGAAAAGAGACAAACACTTGAAATAGGCCGTACCGCTTTGCAGTTTCTGATGAATGATGTAAAACAAAGCGGTTATTATGGGTGTCGAACAATGGATGAAAATTTCGCGGTTCAAATTCATTTGAATCAATACATCAGTCCTTATCGATTTTTTAAGAAAGAGGCTGCTGTCAGTGGATTTGTGGCGACCCAAGGGAAATGTGTTCGGCAGTTGCCGGCATCAGCTTGCGATCGCATCAAAGAAATGAGCGATGTCTTAGTCATTTACAATATTCCCCAGAAAATATCTGCTCTTAAAAAAGACATGGGGCAACCTACCGAGGTGATCCAAACAGTTTTCCCGACTGCGATTCGACGAGGGTCGGTCGTTCTGATAGCCGACTGTTTGCAAGGAGATCTTTTTGTCGCAAATGAAGTAGAAGGAGATAGAATTTATCATGGTAAAACTGCTGAAACCAACTTAAGGAGTGATTTTAGCAAGGCTTATCAGCGGCATGCGGAGATCATAGAGTTGGCTTCGGTTGCTTATTATCTAGGGGTTCCAACACGTTCAAGAAAAGATTCCGTTTCTTATTCATTGTTTCGGGATGATTTGTGGCACGAAGCAGAAGAAATGATGGAAGGAGTGGTAGATTTCCAAGTTGAGTATGGTGTATTCAGAGTGAGTCAGGGTTCGCGGTATCTACGAGCAGAATTTATCCGGGAATCAGAGTGGCAGTTTGTGCAGAGCATTCGTTTGGTTTTATTGACCGAAAATAAGGAGCATTGGGAGTATGAGTTCGCAGTCCGAAACAGGCGCCGTGTTAATTCTGACGTTAATCGTCATGACGGCGGTTTCTCTTTTAACCGTTCACGTGACGACACAAGGGATATTGATTCTTAAAGTATCAGCAAGTTTGCAAAGCCAGTGGCTAGAGGAAAGTAAAGCCGAATCGAAGATGGTTGCCGAAGAAAACGAGATTATGGATCATTTCCAGAATTTTTCTGATAAACAAATTGCTTTTGTTCCGGACCATTTGGAGTTTGCTTGTCAAGAAGGGGTCAACCTTTACGCAGTCAGCGCAGGTTTTTGGCAAAGTGTTATTGCGGTTCGTCGCCAATGAGGAAAATGGGACTGCTTTTATTAGGGTGTTTCGTCAGCACCGTTGTTGCAGAACCATTGTGGATCGTGACAACGCCTATTTGGCAAGCAAATACGCAAATTTTTTTGAGAAACTGCCCATGGAATGCATCATTGGACAATCCCATTGTTCAGAAAGCCAACAACTCTCATAAAGCATTGGATTTAGCATACGATCCCCAAACGGCCTTGATCTATGAATTGAGTGACCCTGGACCGAATCAAATGGGACTTTTATCTAAACGGGATGGCGAAACGCAATGTGCGATTGCGCATTTTAAGCTTCCATTCACTGTATTCAGTGGAACTCTAACCTTGTCACGTCTTTTTTTGGCAAATCGCTGGAGGACATATTTAGTATTAACGGCGAAGGAGAGAAAAGCAGTCAGTGCAGAAGAGAACAGGGTTGTGAGTGATCGGGTATTTATTTTTGAGGTGACTGAGGGAAGTCGGCTGCTAAAACCAATAGTGATGTATTCAGCAAAGAAAGTGGGAAGAATAACCGCTCGACCCATTCCCTTGCATTTAGAGGATGGTAGAATTGGGATCATGCTCGCGACCGAACATCACCAAACGTCGTCCTTATTAATGATAGAGCTAGGGAAGGCGTTACGGCTTCGTCGGTATTCCTTAGCCATAGGGGCCATTCGATCTTTGGTGGCGGTCGATTTATTCCAGCGAGGATTTGTTGACCGATTTTATCTGTCGGATGATCACACGGTCTGGGGGCTGGAAATACCGGGTTTAGAAAAAGGCGATGTTAAAAAGCTTGCCAAGGTTACCGTGGAGGAGGGGTTTTTAATTGTGCCAGCGGCAAAAGGGGGAGCTGTTTATCTTTATGGGGTAGGGGAGGTGGCAAAAACCAAAGGTCTCTTTAAGATCCAGCATGAGGTAATAAGAGAAGAGCATTTTTCTTCGCTGGAATTAGTCGTTGAGGGCGATTATTTAAAACCGTTTATTCGTTTTGGTCAATTGTGGCTGATACCAAGAGATCCCAAGCATGAACCTTATTTATTCAATTTGCCCTCACATCACAGAAACCCGATTCAATGGGAGCCTATCTGGGTGAGTTCTTTGGGAACCAACCGTAAACGACTGCAAGCCAGAATTTTGTGGGATCCCAAAATCAAAAAAGAAGTACTTTTAACTTTGAATGATGGTTGCCAACTTAATATTGTTGAGGCTAACATGAGCTCGCGATATGGCAGAATCGCTTGGCGTCGAATCAAATAATCCAGAGGAATATAAGCAATTCTTTAGAAAGGAACTTTATTTTTAGGTGTTCGCCTAATATAAAATTTTGATTGTAACCACTAGTTTTGTTTAAATGTCGTTGACAACTGTCATTAGTGAGAGTACTGTTATTTTTTATTGCCTTGTTGGTGGCAAATCTGCGGAAGTTCTGCTAGCATCTAACACGGTAGTGGACTTATCACGAATGAGTGGATTGTAGACTTTAAGAAACATGGGTTCTTTAGGACCTGAAAACGTGTCTAGTTAGGAGAAAATGTTCATGAAGAAACGTTTAACAACATTGAAAAGGGCTGGATTAACCCTAGTGGGTGCGATGGCAGCTGGTAGCGTAATGGCTCACCAACCCCACGAACATCATGGCCGTCACCACCAAACTCAAGCTGAATCACATGGTGGTTTAAAGGTTATCAATCCAGAAAACCATGATTATTGGTTTTCAGTCGGTGGCCGCTTGGCTTTTGATGAAACTCAATTTTCTGGCAGCACCAATGACAAGGGACCAAATTATCCCAGTGGTGCCAATATCCGTCGCGCATTCTTGAAATTTGCCGGTGGAGTGGGTCCATCCTTAAGTTACAATTTAACCCTAGATTTCACGGGCGCTAATGGTGTTTCTGGAAGTAACGCTTCAACCGTAGACTTTCAAGATGCCTATGTGAACCTTGAAGGATCCGATTTTGGTTTCATTCAAACGACCAACCTTCGTTTTGGTCAGTTTACGCCGCCCACGAGCATTGATGCCTGGGGTAACGAAGGAACGCAAAACGATACCATGTTCTTAGAATCTGCCTTAGCAACAACGGCATTTTCCGTCCCGACAAAGGTTTACGGTGTTTGGGTTGATGCCAGTGCAATGGACATGTTTATGTTCAGTGTGTCGGCCTATCAGCCAAGACAGAAGAATTCGATCAACAATACTGGAGTTGTGAATAACAACTTTGGTGATGCAGGTCGTTCTGACAGACTGGGCGGTAGTGCGCGTTTAACCGTCGTTCCTGTTCATACGGATGACACGGTTTATCATTTAGGGGTAGTGGGTCGATTCCAGTCCATGAATAATGGGGTCGCTGGGAATGCGATTACGCAGCCACAACCACCTTATATTCAACCTGGCTTATTCTCCACAGCTCCAGAAGCTCGTGCTCGAAATACGAATATGCTAGTGACCACAGGTCCGGTGAGAGCCAGAAGTTACAACGTTGTAACGGGTGAAGCTCTGGCACTGTTTGGGCCAGTCACAGTCGCTGCTGAATATTCAGAAGCCAATGTGCAACGTGTTCCAAACATCACTGATACCACTTCAAACAGCAATCCAAGGTTTCATGGATGGCATGTTGAAGGGGGTTATATGTTAACGGGTGAATCTCGCCAGTATGATTTCACAACGGGTACGTTGCGGAATCCAAAAGTCACTTCAAAATGTGGTGCTTGGGAACTGGCTGCTCGTTTTAGCTTCGCGAATCTCGTCGACAAAAATGTCTACGGGGGCAGTGAGCATAATACGACAGTTGGCTTAAACTGGTTTGTGAATGATAACGTCCGAGTCGCATTGAATTACATTCGGGCTAATATCCGACCAACAGCTGTATTCCCTGTGACACCAGCAATTAATGCACCTGGTGTTCCTGTGAAGCGTACGCTAGATATCGTAGGCTTACGGTTTGGGGTAATGTTCTAAGCTGTCCTAACGAACACACGTGATAAGGTTAATGCCCTACCTTGGTAGGGCATTTTTTTTGGCTAAACAACTGGTAGATTTATGGAACCTAACATACACTGAAAATATGATAAAAAACCTTTGGCCACCTGTAAAAATCCTTGTTTTAGTGACGCTTTTTTGTCACTTAAGTGCCTGCGCCGAAACTAGGGCCCCGGATCGATTTGAATGTTTAAACCGAGCAATTTATGCGTTTAATAAAAAAGCCGATCGATATATTGCAAAGCCTGCTGCCCAGATCTATGAAGGTGTTTTGCCAAAACCAGTTCGACAAATGGTTGGAAATTTTTTTCAAAATTTAAGTGAAGTCCCCAATGTTGCCAATGACCTACTTCAAGGTCAATTTTCCTTAGCCCGCGCCGACACGGCTCGATTTTTATTGAATTCGACTTGGGGCATCGGGGGGCTTTTTGACGTTGCCGAAAAAGGGGGGATAGCAAGGCACCCACAAGACTTTGGCATCACTTTAGCGAAATGGGGTTACACAGATACGACTTACGTAGTCTTACCGTTGTTCGGGCCCAGTACAGTTCGGGATGGTTTTGGTAAAGTTGCGACTTATTATATGGGTATTCCGGCACATTTGAAGTCGGTAAAATGGAGAAATCGTTTATTGGGGCTGTATTATATCGATACGCGTGCTTCATTGCTTAAAGCGGAACCAGCCATTGACGAAGCAGTCGATGAATATATCTTTGTGCGTGACGCATACCTGCAGCACCGTCAATTCCAGATCAATGGCAATCAAGACAAAAAAGAAGAGAGTGTGTCTGATCGAGAAACCAAGTTAGAAGGTCCTCCTGAATAAAATTTTATGATGCAATTACCCCTCACTGCGAAAATTTTAATCATCGATGATGATGCTGAATTTCGCCGGAATGTTAAAGATTATTTTGAAGACAGTGGTTTCACGATGATCGAAGCAGAAAATGGTGAGAAAGGATTAGAAATATTTCGATCAGAAAAACCAGAAGTCGTGATCAACGACTTACAGCTTCCTGGATTAAGCGGTTTGGAAGTGTTGAAAACCATTACTAAAGAAGCGGTTGAATTACCCATTGTCGTGATTTCGGAAGCGGGTGGTTTAGATGACGTGATACAGGCTTTACGGGTTGGTGCATGGGATTATTTAACCAAGCCAATCGCTCAATTACCGGTTTTAGAGCATGCTGTTTGCCGGGTATTAGAGCGCTCTCGTTTAATCGAAGAAAATAAAATTTATCGCCGTGAATTAGAAAGTGCCAATCAAGCCTTAAAAAAGAGCTTGGATATTTTAGAACAAGATCAGGAAGCGGGTCGAAGTGTACAGATGCGCTTGCTGCCAGAACAAGGGATGGAGTTTGGGCAGTATCATTTTAATCACAATATCGCTCCTTCTTTATTTTTAAGTGGCGACTTCGTAGATTACTTTAAGATCAATGATAAGCAGTTTGGTTTTTATATTGCAGATGTGTCTGGTCATGGAGCTTCATCCGCATTCGTGACGGTCCTATTGAAAAGCATTATGGCGCAAGTTTTAAGTCGTTATGAGGCGCATCACGATAGCATGATAGTAGAACCTGAAAAAGTGCTTGCCTACCTCGGAACAGAAATCTATTCTGCACATTTGGGGAAATATTTAACCATGGTCTATGGTGTTATCGATTGGATAGAGAACAAATTGTCTTATAGCATCGGTGGCCATTACCCGAACCCCGTTCTTTTAGAAGATGGCAAAGCGCGATTTTTAGAAGGCGAAGGGTTTCCCGTTGGGATTATGAAACAAGCAGTGTATACTCGACATGAAATTGACCTGCAACCCAAGGTAAAACTCATGATGTTTTCAGATGGAATTGCAGAAATTCTACCTGAGAAAGATATGGCTTCCAAAGAAGCATTGTTGTTATCGATGGTTTCTGAGGGCGATGCAAAAATTGAATATTTTATTGATCGTCTCGGCTTACAAAATAAGAAAGTCTTACCAGATGATGTAACTATTTTGACTTTATGGCATAAGTCATGACCGGCAATTTTCTTTTATTCCAGAAATAAATCGGAACGCCCGAAAGTGTAATTAGGGCAGAAAAACTGACCATTTTAACGCCGGATGAAATCAAAGCCCATCCACAAAAAATAAGAGCGCCAATTCCAATGGAAAGTTCGAGTTTAGTGAGACGACGATGAGAACGGCCTTGCCAAAACAGTTTCAAATAGCTCAAGACTGATAGTGTATAGATAAAGAGAAATGCTGTGACAGAAACATCGATGATCTGATTAACTTGAGAGATCAAATCTTGTTCCAGTGTGACGATTAGAATGGGGATCATCCCCAGGGATGAGATAATCAGTCCCCACTTGGGAGCGTCATTGGCATTTTTTAGCGCAAATAATTTTGGAAGATGCCCATCATATGCGGCTCCCAATGCAATTTGACCGCTGGTTAAGACCCATGCATTTAAAGTACCTAAGCAAACGATTGAAGCAGCAATTGAAATAATCAGGTACCAGCTCCCGCCAAAAATAATCTGGGCAGCTTCTGCAAAAGGAGCTTTAGAATGAGATAAAATTTCCCGGGGCACAACACCCATAATGACAAAGCTTGCAAGAATATAGACCAATGCGACAATCAGAGTACCCGTGATGATGGCTCTTGGTATGGTCTTCTTTGGGTTTAGCACCGATTCACTGGGAGTGGTTGCCGATTCAACCCCAATGAATCCCCACAAGGTGAGTAAGGCCGCCGCATTCAATACACCAAGCGTTGAATCATGGGTGGGATTAACAGGAATAAAATGTTGTTTTTGAATGAAAAAAAGTCCGGCTAAAGGAACAATAATCAGTGGCAGGAGCTTTAAAAGTGTAAAAACCAGCTCCACTCGTCCTGCTGAGCGTACCCCAGATAAATTTAAGACGGTGATACAAAGCAAGATTGCGATTTCTAGCATTAAGTTGAAAAGGGGGCTTGTCTGGCCCAAGAGCGGGCTTAAATAGCCTACCACTGAAATAACAACCATCGGTGTGCTTAGCCAGGAAATGACCCAATAAGTCCAGGCAGAGAAAAACCCCAGGGTCTTGCCAAAGGCAGCTTCAATAAAGGTATGAGGGCCACCGGTTTTAGGGATTTCAGCCGCAAGACGAGCAAAGACTAACGCTAATAGTAGTGCGCCTCCGGCAGTGATAATCCAGCTGGCCAAGCCAAGAGTTCCGTAAACAGAAAGGCTGGCGGGTAGTAAGAAGATCCCCGATCCAATTTGACTGCCTGCGACCAGTGATGTCACCGCCCAAAAACCCATTTTTCTCTGAGATTGCATTGAAAAACTCCCACTTGATGCTGATCAGTCACAGATAACCGCTCTGTTGAACAGAGAATGTTATTGGACAAAAAAATTTAATTGAATTGAAAAAAAATCATAGCGCGCTTAGCGCTTGGGTTTTAGTGTGGATTTGAGTGATCGGACAAAAGGAAACGATGCCTGAAGTGGCAATGAGCCTTCTATGGGTGAAGGTTCTAAGGATGACATGCGGGATTTAATCATAAGAGTCATACAGTCACTCTCTACTGTTAAGATTATGTTGAATGTTGGTAGCATAAGATAATTCTCGATCTTTTGTCAAAAAAATAATCTCAGGGTCTATTAGGTGTATATCCTTTCAAATCTGACAGCATTTTGGATTACCCACATTGGGCAGGGTTAGTGTGTCTAATCCAAACCAGTCAGGATACTAAAACTATGAAGTCCTGTCTCTATACTGAAGAATCTCTACAAATTTCGGTGAGTCATTTAATGTTTATGATCGGAATGCTTGAGAAATGCTGTGCAAGCGTCTGTACTCATGGGTTTTTCGAGGTAATATCCCTGTAACTCATCCACTCCCTGTTGTTCCAAGAAAGTAAGTTGCTCCTTGGTTTCGACACCTTCCGCGATGACTTGAAGTTTTAAGCCATGGGCAATCGTAATGATTGCAATAATGAGAGCGCGATCATCTTCATTTTTCTCAATTCCTTTAACAAAAGATTGGTCAATTTTAATTTTATCAACAGAAAATCGTTTTAAATAAGATAAGCTTGAATAATATGTACCAAAGTCATCTATTGCCAATTTAACCCCCAATTTTTTCACGGCTTCCATGTCCGCAATGATTTTATCCGTTTGTTCAATAAAAACACTTTCCGTAAATTCCAGCTCTAAATAGGAAGGATCAATTTGCGTTTCTATAATTAGTTTTTCGATGACTTTGTTCACTTCTTGCTTTTGGAACTGTAATCCAGAAATATTAACTGCAACGGGAAAAACCTGAAGATTCATCGACTGCCATTTCTTGATTTGATAACAGGCAGTTTTTAATACCCATTCCCCTATGGGTAAAATCAGACCAGTTTTTTCAGCAAGAGGAATAAAGTCTTTGGGTGGAATAAAACCTTTAGTAGGGTGTTCCCAACGAATTAAGGCCTCTAGATAAGAAACATTATGGCTAGAACTCTTGAAAGTTGGTTGAAAGTGCAAGGACAATTCATTCTTTTCTAATGCTCCTCGCAATTCAATTTCTTGAGCATTTTCTTCCTGGATCTGCTGATTAAGTTCTGGCTTGTAGAACTGATAATGCCCTCTACCAGTCGCTTTTGCGTTATAGAGCGCTATGTCGGCTTGTTTTAATAATTCCTGGATATCTTTCCCATCATTTGGGTACATACTAATCCCAATACTTGAAGAGATGTATAATTTATGCTGTTGAATCTCAATGGGTTCAGTTAAGCTTTTAAGAATTCTTTCTGCGACCAATACTGTTTTGCTGATGGTGGCATCTTCGAGCATAACGATAAATTCGTCTCCACCTAAACGTGCAGCCAAGTCTTCTTCCCGCAAACACAACTTCAGTTTTTTGGAAAATGAAACAAGGGTTTTGTCACCGATTTCATGCCCTAAAGTATCATTAATCTTTTTAAATCCATCCAGATCTAAAAACATAATTCCAATGTTCTTATTCTCTCGTTTTGCTTTAGATATAGTATGATCAAATATTTGATACAATAAATTACGATTGGCGAGACCGGTTAAGGGATCGTGAGTTGCTTGATAATACAGCCTGGCATTTTCTAATGAAATTGCTGCTTGGGATGCCAGCAATTTTATGGTTTGGATGTGGGTTGCAGTAAAAGCGTGACTCGTATCTCTATTTTCAAGATAGAGAAGACTGCGCAATACACCTTGATGAAAAACAGGGAGAAGTAAAATGGATTGTGGTTTGATATTGGAAAGATAAGAATCTCCGGAATAGTAAGGTTCAAGTTCCCTGGCTGTCCTAATTAACAAAGGTTCTTTCGTTCTTTGAACATAACTGATTAATGATAAAGGAATGTCGGAACGATTTTGAATTGATTCAACTTGTGACAATGATATTTTCTGAGCCATAAGCGTACCTTCGGCTTCAGAGTACCAGACATTGTTTTCTTTGACTAACAATATAACTCTTTGTGCTCCAGCATTCTGTAATAAAATATGCATTAGTTTTTGCAATAATTTATTTAGTTGGATTTCGCCAGATATTGCCTGGGTCGCTTTAAAAATTGATAAAACATCTATGTTACTAGTCAACATATCAATTGCCGGAGTTGAGGTTTCTTTATGATTTCCAATAGACGGTCGTGTTTGTAAGCTATCAGGGTATTGCATTTCCAATAATTTACATTTTGCCGTTGCCCCCCATTGTTGATAAGCGTAATGAGAATTTTGGAGATAAACTTTAGCAAAAAGAGGATTTTGCGATTGAAAGCAAAGAGATGCTGCACATTCATTTGCAATTGCAGAGAACTGAATATAATGATTTTCCTGAGCATGATAAATCGCTTGGTTGTAAAGTTGAACGGTTTCTTTAGTAAATCCATGCAGTATCATATTAATTTCTGCTGAAATTAGTAAGTAGGCGTGAAGATAATTGGCAGGACACCACGAACTCCATATTTTAAATTGGTTTTTTACTTTTTTTAGTTCACTAATATAGTATAGTTTAATGTGTTCTGTTGCTGTAGAGTATTTCTTTGATATGCATAAACCATAAAATAATAGTTCAAACGCGGAGTCGAATCCGCCTTTAATGAAAGCTCTAAGATTTGCTGCTTCTTGTGACATTTTTAATGCTTTTTCATAGTCACCTTGAATATAATATAACTGACAATAAACAATATAAGTAAATGCCAAGGTTGTTTTGTTATTTAAATGATGCATTTTGTCGTAAATAACTTGAAGTTCAGAGTCCAGGGCAGCGTCGTCTTCCTCTAGAAGTTGTAATATTTTCTTGAAAAGTAAGAAAAAATGATAAAAGTCATCGTGGCCGATATTTTTTAAAAAATTGATTGATTTTTCAACGTTATCCCTGACATCAGCAATGGGTTTACCTAGGTAATATAATATTAAGTCCTTGAGTCTACTATAACTTGCATATGCTAAGTCGCCTTCTTCGATGCCAGATTGGTACCCTTTTTCCAGATATTCGAACGAAGATGATAGAGGGTGCTTCCAATGATTGATAAATGCACCTGTGATAAAGTTGTTTCTGGCATAAGTTGTTTTGCTGCCAAGCTCGCTTTTTAATTCCTTTGCAAGATCAACAAAATAAAATGCCTCTTCACTTTGATTCATTTCAGATATGAGAATAATCGCATAGCCTAAACAGGCTAGAGGTGTTTCGGGAGTATAACCTTCTGATAAATTAATACGTAGTAATATAACGGCGATATATGCAAATAAATTGTGATTAATTTGATATGCTGAGGAAGATGCCGTGGTTAAAATTTGGCTAATCATTAATATTTTTTTGTTGGTGCATGGTTTCATAATTTGTCTATTTGTTCTTTTTCTGTTTTTCCACTTGATAATCAATATTTCCTTTAGAATATGTGGGACAGATGGTTTTTTAGGCAAATTAAAATTAAATAGACTTAAGACAGTGCTGGAAAGCGTAATTACTTCCTCATGTTTTGATAAATTAACATAGGCCTTTATTTTAGAAAGATATATTTCAGCCTTGTCAAAATTATCTCTTGATTTTATTAGTAATTCATCAATGTAATATTCTGCCTCATCCAAGTTGTTTAAGAAAAACAAGCATTCAGCAATTTCTTGATATGAATCAAATAGTAAATTGTAATCGTTATCCCAATCGTGAATTTTTAAAAGTTTTATTCCAGACTGAAGGTAAGTTAAAGCTGCACTGTAAGCAGCGGATGCTTTCGCCTTCTTTCCAGCCAATAAATTGAGCTCTGATAATTCTCTTCTTTCTTTTTCATCATGTACCAGGAAGATACTTTGATTAAAATGGTTTAGAATTGAAAACAAAACTTTATCTTGTTTTACAAAGTTTCTCGCACTTTTCTTTTCCTTTAGTAATAATCGACCGATTTGCAAATGGACAGGAGGCCTCATTTTTTCAGGTATTAGTTTGTATGCTGCTTGTTGTATTCGGTCGTGAACAAAGCGGAACTTAAATTTTCTATCAAGTGTGTATGGCTTTCCTTCCTCTACTACCTCTAGTAATTTATAGTCTTCATTTACAGGTGAAATGAGATTTTCTCGGATTGATTCCCATATAAATTCGGCAATTTTTGTAAGAGGTAATTCGCTAATTATGGACAGAGTATTTAGATCAAAAACATGGCCAATGCAGGCGGCCAACTCGAGTAGTTTACAGGATTCTTTTGGCAAGTGAAGAATTCGATCTACTAATAAATCGACCACGTTGTCAGTAATTGATTGATCATTAATATGCTCTAAATCCCATTTCCATTTATGATCTTCATAGGAAAATACTAATAATTTATCGTGATAGAGTTTTTTTAAAAATTCATTAATAAAAAATGGATTTCCATGAGTTTTATTCAATAACAATTTGGCTAGCGGTTCTACTTCATCCAAAGTGGTATTTAAGCTGTCTGCCAGTAGATGTTGAATATCGATCTCTTTAAAAGGTGACAACACAAGATCTTCAATAAAGACATCCATTTTTTTTAGGTATTCTATTGCTTCCACCAGAGGGTGATCAATAGAAACTTTATTGTTTCTATAGGCTCCGATTAATAAAAAATTGTGAAGATCTGAATCGGATAGTAAATTTTTTAAAAGTTGTAAAGAAGCATTGTCAATCCATTGTAAATCATCTAAAAATAAAACCAGAGGATGATTTCTTCTGGCTAAAGCTTTTACAAAATTTTTAAAAACCAAAGTAAATCTATTTTGTGACTCAACCGGGGGCAATAGGGAAACATTAGGTTGTTCTCCTATGATCAGAGCAACATCTGGTATGACATTAATAATGATCTGCCCATTGTTTCCTAGAGCATTAAATAAAGATTCTTTGAGATTAGTTAACTCATCATCTGATTCCGATAACAAACGACGTATTAATTCCTGAAAAGCTTCAATAAATGCACTATAGGGAGTTCCACGTTCCAGTTGATCATACTTGCCTTTAACTATATAGCCTTTTTGATAGGTAATTGGTTTATGTATTTCCTTTACTAAAGAACTTTTTCCAATACCTGAATAACCAGAAATAATCAAGAGTTCTCTTTTCCCATTACTTATTCTCTCAAAAGACTCTAATAGTTTTTTTATTTCTCTCTCACGGGCATATATTTTTTGAGAAATTGTCAGGTGATCAGGTACATCACTTTTTCCAAGTGTAAATGAATCTATTCGATGTTTGGTATGCCACTGATTCTCGCAAATCTTTAGATCATCTTTTAATCCAACTGTACTGATGTAGCGCTCTTCAGGAATTTTAGCCAAGAGTTTTGCAATAATATCGGAAATTGGCTTAGGTATTTTTGGATTTTCTTCATGTATTGAAGGGGGTGTTTGGGCTATGTGGCTGTGGATTAATTCAAGCGGATCATGAGCTTTAAATGGTAATTCACCAGTCAGCATTTGGTAAAAGGTGATGCCTAATGAGTAAAAATCAGTTCTATAGTCAATCGATCTGTTCATGCGTCCTGTTTGTTCAGGTGAGATATAGGAGAGTGTTCCTTCTAAATCTCGTAAAGGGATCAGTTCTTGTGGTTCTTGACTTAATTGAGTAGAAAGGCTAAAGTCTGCCAATTTTATGGCTAGGGTTTTTCTGTCGATCAAAATATTACTTGGATTAATATCCTTATGAATAATATTTTTAACGTGTAATGCAGATAAAGCATCTACTAACTGAAATGAGATTTTAAAAAAAAGAATTAGTTCTACGGGTTTATTATCTAAATATTGTTCTAATGTTTCTGAACCGGTATCTTCTAATATTAAAATTAATTGATGCTGGTCCTGAATCAGATCATAAACGCGAAGAATTTGAGGGATTTCTAGTTGTTTTAAAATTTGATATTCATGTTTTAAACTTGCCAATTCATGAGGGGAAGGATTTTCGAGTCGACATATTTTTAAGATTACCTTTTGTTGATCGAGATTTCTAATACCACGATATACGGTAAAGGTTCTACCTTGATGAAGTATTTCTTGGATGGTATAACCCTTGATTAAAGGCACTTTCTCAATCTCCAGTCGATTATGATTATTAAGCGCATTTCATTTAATAAGTATAGCTTTACCTACAGGCAAACACCCCTTAAATTTCATAGAAAAATAGTTTTTTTACGTGGAGTA
>JABDFC010000003.1:101622-102947 GCA_013286785.1 Gammaproteobacteria bacterium | reverse complement strand
TTGAACAAAGATACATTCCAAATGATTGCTCCCATCCCAAAGATAACACCCGAGAGAATGAGTGCTGCAAAATGTTGCTTCGTAGGTGAAATTTTGTTCTGTGATTGCGGTTTGTTGCAATACCCAATCAACACAAAGACTGGAACAGCCAGAGCAAAGCGCCAAAAGGCAATCCCAACTGAAGACGCATCGCAATATCGAATGAAGATAGGAGCGAAAGCACCTGCAATGGTCCCGATAAATAACGCGGTTATTGGGGTACTTTTTCTATTTGGAATCACTCCAATCATTGGGTAAGTTTTCCTCTCTGTATTACTGGCAAACCCTAGAGCAGCTCGAAAAAGACGGAATTCAACGTATTATAGCAATCAGGTTCCCACTACCGTTTGTCGCACATTTTCTGTTGCTCCCGTACTCGGAATTGAAATGGAACCCCCTGTCAACGGTTTTGGAACCCCCGTTGTTTCAGGAATACTAATCGGCTCACCCAATAAACTGCGAACGGCAAGATAAGCAAAAATTTGAGCCTCCATTGCCTGGTTATTCCACCCTATTTTTTGCACTGATCCAACCGAAATCGAAGCATTGAGTCTATGTCGAGCTCTTGCTTCTAGTTCTTGGGTAATGACTGGATTATTCCAACCGCCACCTGCTAAAACTAATAATTGCGGTTTTAACCCTTGAACACTGGCTAAACCCGTCACAATGGTATCTGCCGTAAAAGCTTCCAGAGTTCTGCAAGCGTCTTCCAAAGACAAAGTCTCTAGTCCTGGGACCAATGAGAGTTGATTGATATCCAACGATTTCGGAAAAGGCGCCGTAAAGTAGTTACCATCTCGATGGGCAATAGAGTGTTGATACAGCTCCGAGAATACGGATTCATTGACCCGACCTTTGGCCCCATATTTTCCCTCAAATATGGGGCCAAAGGTCGGGTCAATGAATCCGTATTCTCGGAGCTGTATCAAATCCCAATAAATCTTTGTTATCAGGGCCTTGAATACAACTGACGTTGGCAATTCCGCCACAATTGATCACCACCAATGGCCATCGATTGTCGCGAATGGCTAATGCTTGATGATACAACGGCGCAAACGGAGCTCCCTGACCACCCAATGCGACATCCTGACTGCGAAAATCGTTCACAACGGTAACCCCCAGACTATCCGCTAAGGCTTGCCCCTGTCCAACTTGTATTGTGATCCGCGCTGATGGATTATGAAGAAGCGTTTGCCCGTGAAATCCTATCAAATCAACTTTAGCAATGGGAAATTCTAACTCTGTTAATAATTTTCGGATAACTGCTTCATGCAGCTTGGTTAAAT
>JABDFC010000003.1:21051-101569 GCA_013286785.1 Gammaproteobacteria bacterium | reverse complement strand
TGCTTCATTCAGCTTGGTTAAATGCTGTACAACACTTTGAAAATCCATCCCCAAATAGGACAGCTTTTTAAAATAGTGTGAGACAGCTTCGATTTTTTTGGCGATTTCCTGCTCGGTTAGCCGTAGTTCTTTCGCAGCATAGATCTCGATCCAGGGTTCTAAGGTGAGTGATTCTATCCCCTGCATATCTCCTTCGCGCTGCCGAACGACATATTCAGAAACTTTCAGTAATAAACGAAACTCCCAATCGTACGTCATCGAGGCATTGCCCATTTCTGTGATGTGATAAAAGCCATCGGTCTCGATCAAGGCAACATCGATACCATCCATGGAGGTTCCACTCATGGTCCCAATACTATAGAATTTTTTTGCTTTCCCGCTCACAATATTCTCTGTCTTTTTGCTTCAAATAAACAAACGCCGGCTGCAACAGAAACATTCAAGCTTTCGACCATTCCAGCCATCGGAATATGCATTAAGACATCACAATGTTCCGTGGTTAAACGCCGCATACCCGACCCTTCCGCGCCTAATATAATTCCCACGGCACCTCGTAAATCGGTTTGAAACAGGGATTGCGGAGCCACCGCACTCGTGCCCATCAACCAAATCCCCCGTTCCTTCAGTTTTTCCAGACAACGGGTTAAATTCGTCACTTGGACAACCGGAACTGTTTCGGCAGCACCAGAAGCCACTTTACGTACCGTTGGAGTCAAAGCAACTGAGCCATCTTTTGGGATAACCACTGCATGAGCCCCCACTGCGTCTGCGGTGCGTAAGCAAGCCCCCAGGTTGTGAGGATCCTGAATGCCATCCAATATTAATATCAGGGGTTTCTCGGTCACAAATTCTAATAAGCCATACAATTCTGGTTCAGACAAAAGCTCTGAAGGACGAATCTTTGCAGCAATACCTTGGTGATTTTCCTGGGATAGCCATTGATCCAGTTGCTTCTTGGTAACCCGCTGGACTGAAATCCCTTCTCTTTCCGCCCAAGAAAGAATGGTCGAAACGCGCTGGTCGTCCCGACCCGATAAGACATATATTTCCAACAATTGATAAGGTTTAATTTCTATTAAGCGATTAATCGCATGAAAACCGTAGATTAAATTTTCCTGCTTCATGCTGTTCTCTTAGTGCTCTGTCATCGTCGTTTCTTCTTTTTCTTAGTGTTGCCGTCTTTAGATTTTTTATGTGTGGCTTTTTTCTTCTTGCCTTTTTCGGGAGAACCTACCAATTCGAAGTCTATTTTTCTTTCATCCACATCAACCTTAGCAACTTTTACTTTGACAACGCCACCCAATTTATAGGAAATACCCGTTCTTTCTCCCGTTAAGCAATGATGGGCGATATCGAAGAAGTAATAGTCATTCCGTAGCGAAGTGACATGCACCAAACCATCGATATAAATGTCTTTTAGTTCAACAAAAAAACCAAAACGAGTCACGCCAGAGATAACCCCTTCGTATTCTATCCCAATGTGTTTTTGGATATACTGACATTTCAACCAACGCACGACATCTCGAGTGGCATCATCTGCTCGTCGCTCCGTCATAGAAGTATGATCGCCCAATCGCGCCAATGCTTGCTGAAAATCTTCGCTATTCGCCTCCTGTTGTTTTTTGGGAGTCCAATTTCCACGCAATGCTATTTTAATTTGTCGATGAACTAAGAGATCAGGATATCGTCGAATCGGCGAAGTAAAATGACAATAAGCGGGATAGGCCAATCCAAAATGCCCCAAATTATCTTTAGAATAAACCGCTTGGCTTAATGAGCGCAACAAAACCATCTGAATCACGTTAGCATCCGGTCGTTTCTGAACCGAATGCAATAATTTTGCATAATCTAAGGGTTTGGGATCTTTTCCACCCCCTAATAACAAGCCTGATTCGTTTAAAAATATTCTGAGATCAGCGAGTTTCTCTTCTGGCGGACCTTCGTGGTTACGATAGAGACCTGGTAATTTATTTTTTTTCAGAAAACGAGCACAAGCCACATTCGCACACAGCATACATTCTTCGATCAACCGATGAGCATCGTTGCGAATGGTCGGTTCGATCCGACTGATTTTCCGATCTTTATCAAAAATAATTCGAGTTTCTACAGTCTCGAACTCGATGGCACCGCGCTGCTCCCTTGCGTGCTTTAATACTTGATATAATTGATACAAGGTTTGTAAATGTGGTAGCACAGCAGCATAGGCATCTTTTAATTTTGCGGGAGGATTTTCTAATAGCGCTGCAACTTTAGTATAGGTTAACCGGGCATTGGAACGCATCACACCTTCCTGAAATTCATACCGAGTAATCTTACCTTCGTTGTTTATATTCATGATGCAAACCATACACAGCCTATCAACATCCGGGTTTAATGAACATAAACCATTCGATAAGATCTCCGGTAACATCGGCACCACTTTACCTGGGAAATAAACTGAATTCCCACGCTCCATGGCTTCTTCATCCAGCTTAGTATTCGCTCGAACATATTCACTCACATCTGCAATGGCAACATAGAGACGAAAACCACCGCCGTTTTTGACTTCACAATAGACCGCATCATCAAAATCTTTCGCATCTTCCCCGTCAATGGTGACAAAAGGTAATTCTCGAAGATCTAAGCGTCCTCGCTTAGATTTCTCTGGGACGACTTCGCTAAACTGTTTGATTTCTTTTAATACCCCTTCTGGCCAAGCATCTGGCAAGCCATAAGCATGAATCGCTGAGTGGATTTCGATCCCAGGCGTATTCTCAGATCCCAAAACTTTGATAACATGTCCTAGAGGATCACCCCAACGAGAAGATTCTCTGGTTAGCTCGACCACCACAATGTGACCATCGAGTGCACCACTTTCTTTTCCTTGAGGAACTAAAATATTCTGAACGATTTCTTTCCCATGCGGGATCACATAACAAAAACCAGATTCTTGAACAAATCTACCCGTTAAAACAACTCTTTGCTGTTCGATAATTTCCACCAGTCTGCCATCTCTGGTTTTTTCGTTCTTAATATCAACGGTCGAAACAATCACACGATTGCCGGTATAAACGGAACGAGAATCGTCTATTGATAATAAAATACGGCTACTGCCATCCGCTGGGAGAACCCAAGTCCTTACCGTTTTCCCGCGCTCCACCAGTACATTCCCTTCGAGTAAGATCCTTTTTCCGGCTAGCCAGAAATATCCGCCTCTTAATCGTTCTAACTGTTCATCACGCACCATGGCCTTTAGTCGACGTTGCAAAGCCAATTGCAATTCTTCATCACTGGACAATTTTAATTCAACAATTAATTCCTCGTAATTGGCTGGTTTTTTTCGTTGCCGCAGAAACTCCAAAATAAATTCTCGGCTCGGAATAGGGCGCTCATATTTCGCAGCTTCTCTGGCCGCATGGGGATCATTTTTGCTCGTTTTCTTACTCATATTTATATTATACCATTGACATTAATCTAAAGCCTCGGTAGATTCGCTTGAACACACCGCCGAGGTGGTGAAATTGGTAGACACGCAAGCTTCAGGTGTTTGTGGGGGTGACTCCGTGGAGGTTCAAGTCCTCTCCTCGGCACCAAGAAACTTTTTCTATTCTTGGTAAACACAAGCTGTCAAGTCGACTGGCGTACCGCGTATAACAAGGCAATACCTACTAACATACTGATCAAACCAATTAACTGCAAGGTGTTATCCGATTGATCTGCGATGCGGCCAATCGTACGACGCCAAGCCGCCGGCTTAACAAAAGGTAACATCCCTTCGATCACTAATACTAAAGATAGCGCTGCAAATAAATCTTGCCACATAGTCGTTACTCTTTTTCCCCACTATTGCGAAAATATTTAAAAAAGTCACTGTTTGGCTTGAGAACCATCACATCGCCTTTATCTTGAAATACATTTCTATAAGCCTCTAGGCTACGATAAAATCGATAGAACTCAGGAGATTTATTAAAACTTTCGGCATACACTTCTGCTGCCTTACTGTCTCCTTCCCCTCGGATTCTTTCGGCTTCTTTCTGTGCTTCTGCCACCATCACTCTCGCTCTTCTATCCGCATCGGCGCGAATAATTGCAGCTTTTGATTCCCCGTTTGCGCGATTAGCAACCGCAACCCGAAGTCGTTCACTACTCATTCTGGCAAATACCTTATCATTCACTTCGGGAGGATATTCCACTCTATTGATTCGGACATCGACTACTTCCATCCCATAATCTTTGACATTTTCATTAGCCCGACTTCTAATTTTTTCTATTAACTCTCTGCGCTCCTCAGAAACAACATTTTGTAAGGTTCGTTGTCCAAACTCTGAATGTAAAACTCCTTTAACATTTTGCCGCAGCAATTGTTCAGCTCGATCTCGTCCAACCATTTCTTCAGAAACACCATGAGTCGTATTATAAAATAAGGCAAAATTAGTAATACGCCATTGAACAAAAAGATCAACCAACAAAACTTCCTTTTCTTTGGTAACAATTCGTTCTGAAGGAACTTCTGTCATATTTAAACGAGAGTCAAACAGATAAACAATGTCGATTAACGGGAGCTTCCAATGAAGGCCGGGACCATACACAGTGACCTTGCCTTGTGCATCTTTTTTCAGTTCCCCTAATCTTGCGATAATGCCGCGATCAGATTCATAAACAGTAAACACAGTTAACCGAACTACAACTAATAGGATACCGACCGTTACTAAGAAGGAAATAAATGATCGACTCATTGGGTTTTCTCCCTTGGTTGATTGACCGCACTGCTACTCATGGTTTCTGGCGAAAGGACAGGCTCCTTACCTTTTCCAACCATAAGCCGATCTAAAGGCAAATAAATTAAATTATTTCCTTCACCCGCATCGACCACTACCTTACTGATATTACTTAATACTTGCTCCATCGTATCTAGATACATGCGCGTCTGCATTACCTTTGGCGACTTGCTGTATTGAGGTAATACCAAATTGAAACGAGCTACATTACCTTCTGCAACCAATATCATTTCTTCTTTATACCCTAACGCTTCATTTTTTAAACGCTCTGCCGTTCCTTTTGCTTTAGGAATGACTTCATTTTCATACCCTCTGGCCTGATTCACCAATCTTTCCTCATCGGCAGAAGCTTTGATGACTTCGTCAAACGCAGCACGAACTTCATCTGGTGCCTTTGCAAATTGCATGACGACATCTAAAACCCAAATACCTGTATGATAATTTGCGAGTGTTTCGATCGTCTGTTCTTTGATTGCTTGAGCAATTTCTGAACGCTTAGAGGTCAGAACCTCGTCCATGGTTGATTGCCCAATGACTTGACGCAATGCGCTTTCGGTTGACTGATTTAAACTTCGAACGGGATTAGCCACATTAAATAAATAGGCACGCACATCCTCGTTCTTTGCCCCAACTCGATATTGAACAGCCACTCCGACCGAAACAATATTACCGTCTCGCGTTAGCATCAACCCATTGTGATCACTGGTCGCCACTTGTTCGACATTCACAATCTCTTTGGATTCGATCAATGGCAGAAGCCAATGAGGACCCGGGCCTTTTGTTTTTACATATTCACCGAAACGAGTCACGACTGCTCGTTCAGGGGGCTCAACGATATAAATACCAGAAAGAACATATAAAATAACCAGCCCTAAGAAAATAACTCTATTAAAGTCACGAAAAACTTTTCCCTCTCCCGTTGGGCTACCACCGCCTCCACTGCCGGAAAAAATCTTACGGATTTTTTTATTCAAATCGCGAAATATTTGATCCAAATCGGGCGGCCCTTCTTCTTTCTTTTGTTTACTGCCCCAAGGGTTTTCTCCTCCCGATTGGCCACCAGGCTTTTCCCACAAAACAGGCGATATTTTTTCTACCATAAGATTCATTCCTACTTTTTATTCCTTAATTTGCCGTTCCAATGTCGCAAAATTAGGATGCTGCTGACAAAGCTGCTCCCATTGATGTTTGGGGATTCGGATCTGTAAATCCGCTTCGCCCGTTTCACTTAACCGTTCTTTGATCACAACTCCCATGTCGTAGAGTAATGCCCTTTGCTTATATTGGTCAGGTAATAAACAAATTTCTTGTTCGATCATCTGCCCACCCAATCGTTTCACAATAGCTTCCTTCAGTAAATCTATCCCTAAGTTTTGGGCGGCAGAAATAAATACTCTCTGCACATGGCCGTCCTCATCTGGAAGTGTTCTAGGGACCAGATCGGAAGCCAAATCAATTTTATTGTAAACATCTATGCGAGGTACGGCTAGGGCCCCAATTTCTTGTAAAACACCCTCGACCTGCCGAATATGATCTTCCCTCAGTTCATCCTGACTGTCGATAACATGCAGTAAAAGATCCGCATCCTTGGTTTCCTCTAACGTTGCTCGAAATGCCTCCACCAAAGTATGCGGCAATTGACGAATAAATCCTACTGTATCCGCCAACACTACTTTTCCAAGAGAGGGTAATTCCAGGATCCGTAAGGTTGGATCGAGTGTCGCAAACAGTTGGTCTGCCACCCAGACGCTTGAGCCAGTTAGACAATTAAATAATGTTGATTTCCCAGCATTCGTGTAGCCCACCAGAGACACCGTTGGAATGGACGCTTTTTGGCGTGCACGTCGCCCCTGATCTCGCTGTTCACGAACTTTTTCCAATT
This sequence comes from Gammaproteobacteria bacterium, assembly GCA_013286785.1. GTDB lineage: Bacteria > Pseudomonadota > Gammaproteobacteria > UBA6186 > Azoamicaceae > CADEGZ01. Next base: position 94,930 of record JABDFC010000003.1, on the reverse strand, counting down.
TAAATTGGATATTTTTGATCCGTGCTCGAATTAACCGGCGATCGACTTCTAATTGTGTTTCACCCGGTCCGCGCAAACCAATCCCCCCTTTTTGCCGTTCTAAGTGGGTCCAACCCCGGATCAGTCGAGACGATTGGTACTTTAACTGGGCCAATTCTACTTGTAACTTTCCTTCATAGGTTCTGGCTCTTCTGGCAAAAATATCTAAAATCAAACCCGTTCTATCTAAAACCCGGCACTGAATCGCTCGTTCCAGATTTCTCTCTTGTGCAGGGGTTAACGTACAATCAAATAACACCAGTTCGGCCCGATTGGCTGCAACCACTGTTTTCAGTTCCTCAACCTTTCCACTGCCAATACAAAATTTAGCATCCGATAATTTACGAGTGGAAGACAGCGTCCCAACAACTGTAGCGCCGGCAGCTAAAGAAAGCTCATGAAACTCTTGGGGGTCTGGAGGCGGTAGAGGAGTTTTTAGAGGAAGGTGAACCAGGATAACCCGCTCACCTCCTTCTGGTTTTTGAGTCAACTACATATTCCCCAGCTCTTCTTCAGGCACAATTTCGTCTTCTTCATTTTCTTGCGTGCCTTGAGCCAGTTTAACATTTCGGGTAGGAACAACAGTTGAAATTGCATGTTTATAGACCATTTGGCTGACACTGTTTTTTAACAGAACCACAAATTGATCGAAGGATTCGATATGCCCTTGTAATTTAATCCCATTAACTAAGTAAATTGACACTGGCACTCGTTCTTTACGCAAAGCGTTTAAAAAAGGATCTTGTAACATTTGCCCTTTAGACATATTTATTTTCTCCATGATTTTATCTCAACTAGCCTTTAAACTCCTATTTAAGAAAGGCAGTGTATCACGGTCTCCATAGAAGCTAAATGGGTATTTTGTAGCCATTTTATATCAGATAAGCTTCTCAACCAAGTCAATTGACGCTTGGCTAATTGGCGCGTTGCAGCCATGGATTTAAGGGTCATGTCGTCGTACCCATATTCTCCAGCCAAATATCGCCAAATTTGGCGATATCCCACTGAGCGCATAGCCGGTAAATCGAGCGTTAAATCTCCTCTGTTAAAAAACCCGGTGACTTCTTCGACCAAACCCGCTGCCAACATACTCTGAAAACGCTCGGCAATTCTCTGATGCAACACCTGACGGTCGCACGGCATCACAGCAAAAGAAAAGAGTTGATACTCCTCAATCGATCGGATCTCAGCTTGTCCTCTTTTCTTCTGCAACAATTGGTTGCTCGATGTTTCAGCAAAAAAGGATGACAGTGGTCTTGCACAAACCTCATAAACCTCGAGGGCCCTTTGGATACGCTGCGGATCGTTGGGATGAATACGACTGGCGCTCACGGCATCTACTTGCATCAACCGCTGATGCATGGCTGCCCAGCCAATGACTGTGGCCTCAGCCAACAGTCGCTGCCGCACCGCCATATTCGCTGCAGGTAACGATGATAAACCTTCTCGTAAGGCACGAAAATAAAGCAACGTCCCCCCCACTAATACGGGTATGCATCCTCGTTCGCTGATGGCATGCATCAATTCCAAAGCATCGTTGGCAAACTCTGCCGCAGAATACCGTTCGGAGGGATCCCGAATATCAATTAAGTGATGCGGCACTGAAGAGCGTTCTGCAACTGTGGGTTTTCCCGTCCCGATATCCATGCCTTGATACACCATTGCGGAATCAACACTGATGATTTCCACGGGTAAACGCTCTGCAAGCGCCAATGACAGCTCCGTTTTGCCTGCGGCAGTAGGACCCATTAAAAAAATAGCGGGTTGCAGTTTTGGACTTTTAATCAATGCCACGAAAATATGCCCCTCGGCTTCAAAGGTGAATTATTAAGTTAAATCACATCTTTTTTCGTTATTTAACCATAAAAAAACCCCGAAACATACCTTTTTCTGTACTATGCTAACCTAAGGATATTCACGAACAGGCCCTGAGAGGGTCACAGCAAACTCCGGGGATATTTTGCTGATGAAAAAATGCTTGAGCATGCTATCCATTTTGGTTCTAGCCGCCCTACTCGGCATGCTCCTCTTCGACAAAACCCCAACTTCTGCCAGTGTGTCCACCTGTGTTGAGACCTATTTCACAAAGCCTCTGCATCATCTTTGCTTACTACAATCATCGACGACACCATTAGAAAACTGTCGACCAAGTTGTCGGATCGATGAAGCGCTGTTAAAACAAAAATTAGCCATAGGACTGCCCAGATGGGCTCGAACACAAATAAAAGAAGACTTAGCCCATTTTAAAAACATCGACCCCTCGGAATTTAAGATCATTCTAAACAAAAATGGGATTGCAAAGGGTTTTATTCAGCTGGTTCTGTTTCGGATAGAAAATGGAAAAATCGACGTCATATTACCGGAAATACCAGACCATTTACCCAATAGGACAGTGGTGCTAGAAACTGCGGAAAGGCAATATCTACCCATTTATGACGTGTTAAAATATTTAGCAAAAAAGAACTACATTAAGGCAACCAATCTTATTTTTTCCATTAGTGATTTCACCGACCTCACCACTCCTACGACTCAACCCATTTTTACTTATGCCAAAGATCTCGATAACCCTACTGAAAAAAACCTAATTTTATTCCCGGATTGGATGAATCTCTGCACTGTCACAGCGACGAGAAAAAAAATCAGAAATGCGCGAGAACTTTACCCTTGGAAAGACAAAAAAGACCTCCTATTTTGGCGTGGGGGAAAAAACGATAGCACAGGGTTTCGCCAAAAATTAGTCAACTACTCTCACGAACACCCCAATATTGTCGATGCTGAATTTGTCCAAAGTAATCAAGCAAAATTTGTCGATCCCGTCGATCACTTACAGTATAAATATTTGATCTCAATTGATGGAAACCGATGTTCATGGGAAAGGTTGGTATGGCATTTACATTCAAATAGCCTTGTGTTTAAACATCAAACCAATCAAGTTCAATGGTTTTTTAAAGGAATTTCCCCTTATAAAGACTATGTTCCAATTTTAAATGAAGACGACATTCCAATTCAAATAGCATGGGCCAACACACACCCAAAAGAGGTGCAATCCATCATTAAAAACGCGAATAAATTTATTGAAGATAATCTTGCATTAGAAGACTTGTGTGTTTATATCATCGCACTTTTACAAGAATATCAACAAAAACCAATATCAAGACAATAAGGCCTCCCGCAATTCTGCTAAATCCAATTGTTTAAATATTCGCCGAGATCCAATATCTGGATTGAGATAATCCATGTTTTTTAAATCCTCTAATAACTGTTTTTTATCTGTCTCAGATAATGGTTGATTTTCTATCACATGTTGTACGATACAAGCAATGCAGTCTTCCACTTGGTTAAATTCTAACAGTTTGAACAACAATTCCTGGACTTTATCCACCACCGAACCAAACATCACCGGTACTGAGCGAAGCAAAACAACATCACTCGCAACTTGAGTCATTTCAAAACCTAATCGCTCCCAATCAATGGTGTTTGAATCTAACTTGGCAACATTTTTACCAACCACCACAGAAACTGGCATTAACAATGGACGTCTACTAACCCCTTCTTGAAAATAGGCTTCTTTTAAATGATCCCGAAGTAGAATGGAACGGACCGCTTTAATATCTACCACAGCTAACCCTTCCTTGTTCGACAATAACATCAATTCATCGTTCAACACACAAAGCAACGTTCCTAAATCTGACGTTTGAGGATTCAAACCGGTCACAGATCGACTCACAGTTCCTAGATCAAAAGACGAAAAGTCTATTTTTTCGGGTTCAATCTTGGCCGCTATCAGTGCACCACTGTTTCCCTGTTTCAAACCTTCTTGAATCGCATAGGACAAGAAAGCATGCACCGTTCGTGCCTCACGAAATCTGACTTCATGCTTCGTTGGATGAACATTCACATCAACAGAAGAGGGATCCAATTCAAAATAAAGAACATAAGCCGGATAGCGGCCAGGTAAACAGATGTCTTGATAGGCTTGTCTAACCGCATGCATCACCACTTTATCTCGAACAATGCGGCCATTAACATAAAAATACTGTAAATCGGCTTGGCTTCGCAAAGCCTTCGCAGATCCCAACCAACCGTTTAACTTTAAGCCATTGGATTCCGCTTGAACATAATAAGCCTGCTCAACAAAGCTTTGCCCACATAATAAACCGACTCGTTTAGTATGCGCGTCGAAATCTCGACAAGCAGGAAGACGTTTTTGCAACCGTTCCCCTTGTTGATATTTAAATGCCACTCCCGGTTGGCTTAAGGCAATTCGTTTAAAAATTTCTTCTAGATAACCCATTTCTGTTTTATCGGAGCGTAAAAACTTACGCCGTGCAGGGGTGTTATAAAATAGATCTCGCACTTCCACTAATGTGCCTTTTCTCTTCGGAGTAGGCATGAGTTTAGGCAAAGCCTCACGCCCTTCTTGTGAAAGACACCAACCAAATTCCTGTCCACTGACAGAGGAACTGAGTTGTAACCGAGATACCGCACTCATGCTGGCCAGCGCTTCTCCCCGAAAACCATAGGAAATTACTTGTTCTAAATCAGACAACGTTTCAATTTTACTCGTGGCATGTGGAACAATGGCGAGCTTTAAATCTTCTTTACAAATACCACTTCCATTATCCTGTACTCGAATGAGACCAATTCCAGACCGTTCGATTGTGATCTCAATTTGCTGACTACCGGCATCTAAACTATTTTCTAACAACTCTTTTAGTACCGATGCTGGCCGCTCGATGACTTCGCCAGCAGCAATCTGATTGGCTAAATAGGAGGGTAATTGCCGAATACGTTTAGCGTCTGTCATCTTTCTTTTTCCATCCTTTTTTTAAACTCAATACCCTGTTTGGTTAAAAAATTCATCGTTAATTTTCGACCAATGGGAATCATTGTGAAGCTCAATTCAATATCTGCATCCCCTAAAAACCCAGAGCCTTGATTTGGCCATTCTACGAGTACGATAGCGTGATCATTAAAATAATCTCTGATCCCTATCAGTTCCAACTCTTCAGGGCGCACCAAACGATAGAGATCAAAGTGATAAACTGAATAATCTTGAAATGAGTAAGCTTCTACTAAAGTAAACGTTGGACTTTTAACAACGCCCTCATACCCCAAGCCACGGAGAAAGCCGCGTACAAACGTTGTTTTGCCCGATCCTAAATCTCCCTGCAAAAAAATGACCATGGGCACTGGCATTATCTTTGCAAATTTCCAAGCAATGCCTTCGGTAGCTTGTTCATCCGGCAACTGAAGAGTGGAAGTCTCTTTCATAGTCCTCACATCAACTCATGTATTTCTTAAGACTCTATCTTAAAAAATGTCTCCCGGTAATGTCGTAATTCATCAATAGAATCTTTGACGTCTTCTAAAGCAAGATGAACAGACTTCTTTTTAAACTGTCTTGCAAGATCGGGCTGCCAATGTTTCGCTAATTCTTTGATCGTACTGACATCTAAATGTCGATAATGAAAAAACTGCTCGAGTTTAGGCATATACCGATAGAGGAAACGACGATCTTGGCAAATACTGTTGCCACACATCGGCGAAGCATTGGGTGGAATGAGTTCTGCCAGAAAGGCTAATGTCTTCATTTCTGCCTCTTCTTCATTGACTTTACTGAGCCTCACTCGCTCAATAAGACCCGAACGACCGTGTTGTTTAATATTCCAGGCATCCATTTTTCCCAATGTTTCGTCTGTTTGATAAATGGCAAAAACCGGGCCTTCTGCAACAATTTCTAAATTTCCATTCGTAACAATTGTCGCAATTTCAAGGATTCTATCGGTATCGGGATTTAATCCCGTCATCTCTAAGTCAATCCAAATCAAGCGGTTGGGATCTGGGGTCATAACGGTTCCTACTCTTCAGTCAATGAATGGTCAGATCATACCCCCTTTAAGGCAACTTAAAAAGAGGTTAAAGAACTAACTATTCTATATCAATCCAATGAGTTGACAAATCATTTTATTCCACCATAGAATTGGGATTACCTTAGTTTTGTAGTCGAGTCAATGGATAGGAACACAGGCAATACCCAAAGGAATAGGGCATGCATGCAAAACACTCGTTAGATACGCTAAAGGAACGCCTAGAAGAGCTGGTGATAGCACGGTCTGGATCTTACAGCTTAAGTCAGGCGGAGCGTGGTTTAATCGCCAAAAAGTTCGCCCAAAAATCCCTACAAGAGTTACATGATATCGTCCGACAGCTCGACGCGATTGACTGTTGTGAAGATTAACACTTCCCTAGTATCATAGATGCTCTGTCAGAAGCAGTAAGATATTAGGAGCTTCCTTGTCACCTTTTTTGCAAAGATTTCTACCGCAGCGCGCACTCACTGATTTTGCCGGATTCCTTGCCAATCATCGCAACATTTGGTTAAAAAATCGCTTAATCCAATATTTTATTTGGAAGTACCCCATTAAACTGGAGGAAGCGGTAGAGTCTGATCCTTACCGGTATGGCAGCTTTAATGAATTTTTCACCCGCGCTTTAAAACCCAATCTGCGCCCCATTGCACCCGATCTACACGATCTCGTGAGCCCCGCCGATGGATGCATTAGCCAAATCGGCCAAATTCATGAAGATCAAATCTTCCAAGCCAAAGGACACTATTATACCGTTGCAAATTTACTGGGTAACGATTCAACCTTAACAAAACCCTTTCAAAATGGATCTTTCCTCACTGTTTACTTAGCCCCCAAAGATTACCATCGCGTCCACATGCCTGTGGACGGATATCTCTCTCACATGCTTTATGTGCCGGGAAAGTTATTTTCCGTGAACACGAAAACCGCCGAGTGCACCGCAAATTTATTCGCCAAAAACGAACGCGTGATAGCTTTTTTCAATACATCCCTCGGGCGCGTCGCCGTTATCTTAGTGGGAGCGATGATTGTCGGCAGCATCGAAACCGTCTGGGCCGGCACCATTACCCCCCCTCGCCAACAAACACCGCATCTTTGGAATTACGATCACCCGATCTTCTTAAGGCGTGGGGAAGAAATGGGACGGTTTAAATTAGGATCGACTGTCATTCTGTTGTTTGAAGAAAACGCTGTGTCCTGGGACTCGGGTCTGACCGCAGAAGCTCCTGTCTTAATGGGGCAGAGAATTGGGACCATTAAACCCGATCGATGGTGAAAGAAACCACTGCTTGAATTTCAGATTTCCCTAACGCTAACATCACCAACCGATCGATTCCCAAGGCAACACCGGCTGATGCCGGTAATCCAAACTCCAGCGCTGCCAAGAAATAATCATCAATCGGAATCGCGGGATATCCCAATTGTTTTCGGAATTCACAATCTTTGTTAAATCGCGCGAGTTGAATGGCGGGATCCATTAACTCATGAAAACCATTTGCCAACTCTATGCCATTCACATACACTTCGAATCGTTCTGCCACGGGTGGTTCTGTCGGGCGAATTTTCGCCAATGCGGCTTTACTGGCAGGGTAATCGTAAATCATAACTGGCTGATCAAAGCCTAATTTAGGCTCGATGCAATGCGTCATGAGGAGATCCAGCCAATCGTCCAAGCTGAGTTCTGCTTGGACCTGAGCTTCTAAGTGCACACCTTGTTCCGCTGCGCACAGAGAGAGCTGTTGCAAAGATGTCTGCAAGGGATCAACACCCAGATACTCTAAAAACAATGCCTGATAGGTAAAACGATCCGTTTTAGACGAACCCAACACCACAGCCAAAAGTGCTTCCATCTCGTCCATCAAAGCATGGTGATCAAACCCGGGACGATACCACTCTAGCATCGTGAATTCGGGATTGTGTAAACGACCCTCTTCGGCATTGCGAAATGCTTTACAAATTTGATAGATCGGACCACTGCCTGCAGCCAATAAACGCTTCATGGCAAATTCAGGCGAACTTTGCAGATAAAACATTCGACCCGCCTCTGCGGCTAATGATGAATATAGGGCGGGAATGGGCTGAATAAAGGGATCTAATGACGCGGTACGACACATTAAAGGCGTTTCAACTTCGAAAACCTCTCGCTCACTGAAAAAATCGCGGATTTTTCTTAAAAGATCGGCCCGGTGTTTGAGTTCTGCGATCTCAGCATTGGGCCGCCACGGTTTATTCTTTTGCTCTAGAGACATACTGGCCTGTCCGAGTATCCACCTTAATGTACTCATCTGTTTGAATAAATAAGGGAACCCGTACGATCGCCCCTGTTTCTAACGTGGCTGGTTTTCCACCACCGCCTGAAGTATCTCCTTTCAAACCTGGATCGGTTTCGACAATCTTAAGAACCACAAAGTTGGGGGGCGTTACAATCAAAGGGGTATCATTCCAAAGAGTTATGATACAGACATCTTGCTCTCTTAACCAAAGTCGGCTGTCTCCAACGACAGCTTTGTCGATTTCATATTGTTCATACGTTGCAACCACCATGAAATGCCAACGTTCTCCATCGTTATATAAATATTGCATTTCTTTGTCAGTGACATCCGCAGCTTGCAGGCTTTCACCCGACTTCATGGTTCGTTCAATGATTCGGCTAGTTTTCAAATTCCGTAATTTAACTCGATTAAATGCTTGTCCTTTACCCGGTTTCACAAATTCATTTTCTAAAATAACATACGGATCGTTATCCAAAATAACCTTAAGGCCGCTTTTAAATTCATTGGTACTGTAGGACGCCATTTCATCCCCTTATGACTGACTAAATTACCGGTTAGGTGAATATGCAATTCACACGAAGTTCTCGATAATACCGCATAAAATAAGACAAAACAATGCCTTATGACATCGTCTATACTTCTTATATGGAGTTAACCATCGGACCCTTGGGCTTTAGCATCCCAACACAGACCCTCTCATCCTGTCCAGAGGTCAATCTATCGCCCCTGGAAGTCTCCCGTTGGTGTAAAGATTTGCCCGTCGCAGATATCGGCCTAACAACGAAAAAGCTATTTCACGTCTTAAGTGATTGTAATAAGGTCGCCTTGGAACCCAATGACCGCTTCCAGATTTTGGAGCTTTTCTCCACCCCCCTACACATCATTTTTCGATCGTTACATAAACACTACACGCATCAAACCAAAAGACTCACGAAACATCAATTAATCATTGCCAATCTTGCTCAAACATTACAAATCGAAATGTCCAATGGATATAAACTGGTTGTTGAACAAATAATGCAAAAGTCTTCAACAGAAATAAAAAAAACACTTCTTCCGATTGCTTTACAGAGAATCGTTCATCATATAAATCAAATTATTTTTCATAATTACCAACTGTACTCTGCACTACCAAAAGGTACGTGGAAAGAGTTGCACTTAGCTTACAAATTGGCTGAAGCAAACCAAACCAACAGCATCCTGGATAATGACTACAAGCGTACTCTCTTATTTTCAATTTCCAAACCCTATTATTGGAACCAAAGTGAACAGATTGCATTTTATAAAGCGACTGAAACGTGGGCAGATTTAATTTCTTTATTACCTAACGTTCCTGAAAACAGTGAATCGAGCATTTACGTCATTAATTTGGAACAAGATAATTCACCCATACTCATGACACCCGAATCAAAAAACATTTCTGCCTCATACAAAGTCATGGATGTTAACCCGGTTATTAGTCGAGTTAAAAGCCTAATAGAAATAATAGAACCTAATGAATTAAAAGCGAAAATTGCCCATATCCATGAAGCTGAATATGGTGTGTCCCTCCCACAATTAAAAGGTCTTTTGAGTGAGTGGAGCTCAAAAATTAAACGTGTACATGAAAGAGATCCATCGTCTGAAAGTGTCAGGATCTGCGTGGGTTTAAGATCAACACACTATCACTTGAACGAACAAAAAGAATTTCGAACCGGAGACAGTGAAGAACCTACCAATAACTCATTATTAGCGCTGCCAACATTAACCGTTCAAGAAGATGAGACGGATATATCCGAAAGTTCATCGCCAATTAACACCCCGCAAGAATCCGAAGCGTTCACGAATTACCCTCTGTATGCTTGCACGGTTACTAACAAAACATCTTTTGGATATGGTTTGCTATGGCCGGATAATACCTACCCTCCAATACAAGGAGGAGAATTAATTGGTTTGCAACACCAAAAAGAAGACACCTCGACATGGGAGATTTGTAAAATTAGATGGTTACAGCACAGTACTGAAAATGAATTTAGAATTGGGGTAGAAATCTTGACCAAATCCGCTATCCCTTCTGCTATCCAATTAGTCGAAGAAGGAAAGGCTGCGGGGATTAATTTACGGTGTTTACTCTTAGAGTCGAGCTTAATCGTTCCCACGCTTCCCTTTAAATCCGGCAATAGAGTTTACGTCACACCAGAGCATGAAACAACTAAGGATTTCGAACTAACCGAGCTTCTCGATGCAACCGGGAGCTATAAACAATTTGGGTTTACGATCCGTCGTTCCTCTGCAGAGAAGGGGGCAGCACTTGTATCTAAAGCTGAACAAACTCCCGCTGCCGAATTAAACCCATCCGAGACTCAGAGCAATGACGACGGTTTTGACTCCGTGTGGTCCCACCTTTAACCAACGGGTAAATGATCTCTTAAAGCGCGAATAGTGGCTTTATAATCCGGTGTTCCGTAAATAGCTGTGCCCGCAACAAAAGTATCCGCACCTGCTTCGGCAATCGCCCTAATATTAGCCTGATTGATCCCACCATCCACTTCTGTTCGAATTGATTTTCCACTGTGATCAATTAACTCACGTACTTGTTTTATTTTTTCTAACACAACTGGAATAAACTGTTGCCCACCAAACCCTGGATTCACAGACATTAATAAAATCAGATCCAGTTTGTCTAATACATACGGCAGTACATCGAGGGAAGTGGCTGGGTTAATCGCCAATCCAACCCGACAACCCTGCTCACGGATTAATTGCAGACTGCGATCTACATGTTCGCTCGCCTCGGGATGAATGCTAATGCTGCTCGCCCCCGCTTTGGCAAATTGCACGATTAATGCATCCACCGGTTTTACCATCAGGTGAACATCGATAGGCGCTTTAATACCATATTGACGCAGGGCCTGACATACTTGTGGACCAAAGGTTAAATTCGGAACATAGTGGTTATCCATCACATCGAGATGGATCCAGTCTGCGCCGGCTGTTAAAACTGCTTCCGCTTCTTCGCCCAAACGCGATAAATCTGCTGCTAAAACCGAAGGCGCTATTACAAATGGCTGCATCATTTATTTTATTTAAACCAATATCCGATTGTTAAAAGATGTAAATTGATCCCATGATTACTAGGGCCAATATACGCATTGGAAAAATGGATGACTTTGTAACCTACATCATATTCACGGTTTTCACCAAAACGCACGCCCAGTCCAAATCTATCTTCAAACTGAAAGTGTATTCCTAAGTCTCGTCCTCCAATTTCCTTTCGGCTTAACCAAGACAATCCTATACCAAGTTCCACATAGGGCCAACCTAACACACTTTCCTTTGCCCGTTCAAATCGAAAAACGCCTGCTAATGCGACGGCTTCCAGTCGATTGTGACTTCCCGGTAGAGAACCTCGTTTGCCTCTCATTTGATAAAAACTGCCTTCCCAATAAGCACCAATGGGCCAATCGGACTCTGCTCGCCACTGCTGATTAAATTCCTGCTGGAAACCCAGGCGTATGGGGATAATCTCCGCTGCCCCATATCCTGAGGCGAAAGAAATACCTGCTCTAGCCCAAGCAAGGTTGCAAAAAGAAAGAGAAAAGACCCATAATATTCCCAAAATCAGTGGATTCAGTCTATGTCTTTTTACCATGCTGTTCATTTCCCTGTTTATATGCCTCTTCCCTTTTAAATCGATAGCGACAAGGCATTCAACTTATGTTAACATCCTTGTTAGCTCGATTTCAGAGCCAGAAGAATAGTTTCAGCAAATCAACTTACAATAGGAGCGTGCCGTCCATGTCAAGAAAAAACGATAAGAGAAACCGTCTTGTTGAAGCCGCCAATGATCTGATTTATCAACAAACGTTCAACTCTACAACCCTGGCTGATATTGCTACAAAAGCAGAAGTTCCTCTGGGAAACGTATACTATTATTTTAAGACCAAAGATGACATTTTGAAAGCCGTAGTACTTAAGAGATCGGCTGTACTCCAAGAATTGTTTACCACCTGGGATCAGCAGTTTGCACAAGCCAAAGACCGTCTGCGCGCCTTTATCCGCCACAGCATCGAATCTGCCGATACAACCGCAAGATTTGGCTGCGAAATGGGAAGCCTTTGCCAAGAACTGGGTAAATATTCAGGCGAATTATCTCACCTAGCCGCTGAATTAATGCACAAAACACTTAACTGGGTTGAAAGCCAATTTAAAGCGCTTGGGAAAAATGAAGAAACTGCTTCAACGCTGGCAAAATACTTGATCTCCAGTATGCAAGGGGTTTCCTTACTCACCCTAACCTTTAAAGATCCAAGCCTCATCCAACGACAAAGCAAAAACCTAGAAAACTGGTTGGAAGCAGCGTAAGCCACACCTCTCTGGATACCCCGATGTTTTTACAACAGCGGGGTATTCATTAACGAAATCCTCTAGCCTCCCGAACAATATTGTAAGCAGCCGTAATTTGTTGCGTTTTTTCTTTCGCTAAGTTAATCATGCCCTCCGGCAATCCTCGCGATACCAATTTATCCGGATGATGCTGGCTCATCAAACGACGATAGGCCTTCTTAATTTCAGCCGGTGTGGCAGAACTCGACACCCCTAATACTGCATACGCATCTTGCAAGGAAACCGTTTGCCGCGTTGCATGCGCTTGTTGTTGGCCATAGGTTCTTTGTCGTTCCCACGATTGTCCGTAACTCTGATTTGCTTGTTGATTAAATTGGCCAGTAAACCACTCCGAAAAAGCTCGACTCGCCCATTGCCTGGCCCATAATTGTTCAAATTCTTGTGGGTTAAACTGCAATTTATCGCAAATCAATAACAAGATCCGTTTTTTCTCTGAACTTAATTCTCCATCTGCCAAAGCGGTTTCTAGTTGGATCTCCAGAAAAAATCTCAATAAATCTGGATATTGGCGACATTCGTGCATTAAATTCGATAACACTTGATCTAAATTAAATTCTGAACTTTTACCAAAGGTAAAAAGCTGCATCGCTTCTCGTTTTAAATCCTCATTCAATGCAAGACGCGCCATGATCTGCTCGGCAACCCGAATTTCATGTTCACTGATCCGACCATCTGCTTTAGCCAAATGCCCCATCACTGAAAAAGTCGCTTTAAAGAAGGCTTGCTGAACAGCAAGCGAACGAGAACGTGGAATATGATATAAATGTAAACGAATCCCTTTGTCGAATACACTCCCAATCCAATACCCAATAAGAGCACCAAAGATGCCAAATACCCTCAAACCCAGCAGAGCGCCAATCAACCTGCCCCAAATCATCATTAAATTCTAGTACTCCTCATATCGCTCATGTCGCCTGTTAAATAAGTGCCCATACTAATACTAATGGCTCGCTCCCTAACCACTGCTAGCAGCGGTTAAGGGCGTGAAAACCATTCTTTTATTCTAAGATTAACTTTAAGATTTTTCGATCGGGTAATGAGCAACGTCTACCCATTCTTTAATGCCACCGGGATATTCCAATACGTATAGGTACCCTTCTTTGACCAATTTTTCCGCTAATTTCTGACCTAATGGACACTCATATGCTCCACAATAGGTGATAACGAGATCGTTTTTATTTGGGACTAATTTGCCCAGCTCTTCAGCGGAAAATTCATGAAAAGCAGCCTTTGCACCCGAGATACGACGACCATCATCCCATTTAGTTGTACCACGCGCATCTAATAAAACAAACGTTGCTTTTGCATCGATTAAATTTTTCAGGGCCTTGGCATCTATATGACCAAATGTCGCCGTTTTAACCGACTGCTCACTTTGGCGACAGACACCTGCATCTTTTGCGGCATGCACAACCGTCATGCTGAACATTGATACTAAGATACCTAACATCAATAGAAAGTTCGTTTTCTTCATCACTGTGCTCCTGCCAAAATATTAAGATTTCCAGTGATTACTGTACTACAGTTCTATTGTCTTTTAAATATCACACAAGTGATAGCGCAACAGCACTAAAACAAGAGCAAGCTTCTTATTAAGTAAACAGTTAAATATCGTCATCCTAGCGAAAGGGGATGACGAAACCATACCGATTTTATGAACTTATTCTTTTGTACTAAGATTACTCTTTGTTCATAGGACCTGGTGCAGCAAAAGCTGCTGCTCGATTAGGAGCAGAATCTACAGATTGCTTTCCTTTCGCCACATACGCTCGCCAAGCGGTCTGCAAGCAACGTGCTGCCGGTTCTAGATAGAATTTTTGAAAATTCTCTTCTGTAGTATCTTCATTTGGACGCCAAACTGTATCATTTTGGTGCGTGGATTCATAAACCATGACAATTGACATCGAACTCAAAAGTTCCGGCATTGGCCACCCATCGAGCTTATTCCTATCACAATCGGAGGCAAAATGCCCCTCCGACATATAGTTTTCCATCGCCGTTCGCATACATAAAGGCCCTGAAAAATTGATGACCATATATTTCATAATCTTCTGATAATGGGCATCCTCTAATTTTCCTTCCTGGTTAAGTGCTCCCAAAACATCTCGAATGATGAGCGGGAATAAACTTTTTTTACCCGTTCTTAGGTTTTCTGCAATCACTGGGTTTACTCTTAATTTAATTGCATCGAGCATTGGCTGCTTTAGAAAACCATTTTTGAGCATGTTATCATAAACAGATTTCAGACCTTTTAATTCCGTATACAAAGAAAGCATTAACTTTCGGTAACCGACTAAAAAGGAGTTTCGCTTTTCATCGCACGCCAAAGGATTATTATTGATATCATTAACACTAGAAACCCCAGTGGTTACAGTATACTCAAAGCCTACTTCTGCCAATAATCCCAAAGGAGCTTCTAATTCAAGAGGATTATGCGCTGACTTAACATCATCGAGATCGGAATACATCCCTCGCGCTATCACCGGGGATAATGTTCGGACAATATCTGAAGCGGAGACCAAACTGGAATTTTTATCGCTCAATTCTTGTCTTGCAATTTCAAACAATTCGAGTTGAACTGCTTTGTCTGGCACAGTAGAGGCTTCGATTTCGGCTTTAACCGAGTAAAAGTCTATTAATTGGATGTTTAATTCTGCACAAATTCTTTTAAGGTATGTCTGATGTTCAGGAGTAAAATCACGAAAGTTACTCACAAGATGTAGGGTATCTTTGGGAAATTTTCTGCGATGCTCTCGCAAGCGACAAACATTGATGTGATGGCCCAAAGGGTGGCTGCCGGGTTTTGCGAACCAAATCTTCACATGTTGATCGCTTCTCATTTTTGTCATTGCATATCCCCTTTGTTTTTTTAAAAACCAGTATAATAACTTATTTAATTTGCCACAGCAAGTGGGAATTGGATTGAGACGAAATTGGAAAACTTCAGTAGATATCAGCGATGTTCTTTGCTAACCAACAAGAAAGGTAAGGATAATCAAATGACACTGGCGATTAGAAAAATTTCGTATGTCCAACGGAGGTAAAACAAAAAGCCAGCACAACACCCACTGCAATCCCTATCAGGGCGACCAGAACCAGCAATTTTAAGAGAGAAAACCCCCATCCACTAAATTGCATATACACCTCAAACCAGTGTTGTTAGACACTACTAGTTTAGTTCAAAAATCCGCATTGATACCAAGGTGATGCTACACTCTTACAACCCTATTTACTGATCCGCGCATGAGAAAATCCCAGGCACGATGGTTGATGAAGTTAATTTTATTACAAAAGAACGAGTGCTCCCAAAACGCATAAATTTTGTTATGATGACAGTCAACCTGTTGTCGTCACAATCTCTTTAATTGGAAGATGGAAAGTAGCCTGATGCAAAAAACATTCTCATTCCAGTTTGACAAACTATACGCCCCACTAAAAGATCACTTTTATGTGAATGTTCCGTTTCCATTACCACCATCCATGATTGATAACGCCATGCAAGCTTTTTTCAAATTTTTAGCAGAACCTGAACTGACTAAATCGCACATCGATTTTAATATTGCCCCCTTACATCGAAGAGGCGATATTGGATTTAAACACCGCAACGCCAACGATCATCTCTATAATGACAACAAAGATTTTTTTCATTTTCATCCTGATATTTTCCAAAAATATCCAGACTTTTTGGCACGTCACCCCGTTGTCCAAGATTTTTGCCTCAAGGCCAAACCCATTTGGGATCTGGCCTATCAAACTGTCTACGAAATTCTTCTGGCTTTTGAACCGAATTTTCCCAAGACTTGCGAAAAAATTTTCGCCACTGAATCTGTTCACTTGATTCTGAGATTTCTAAAATACGATTGGGACCACTCTGGAAAATACTTAGCCAAACCCCACTATGATGCAGGATCATTTACCCTTGCTATCGCGGAAAGCGGTCCTGGATTGCGTATTGGCAGCGGCCCTGAAAACCTAAAATTAGTGCAACATCAGCCCCAAAATGCCGTCTTTATGCTATCTAGTAATTTCCAAAAGGTCATTCAAACAGACGAACTAGCAGCCGCTTGGCACGATGTGATCCAATTGGATGAGACATTCATTGGCAAACCCTATGCCAGATGGGCCCTAGTCACTTTTATTGAAGCCCACGGCGTGGAAGCCATGCCGCGGTCGGTGACTCATCAATGGTTTACTGAATCCACAGCCGATGAGTAAATCACGCTAGGCATTCAATTCCGCCAGTTGCTCCGGCGTTCCGATATTATGCCAGAGGCCCTGATAATATTCCCCACTCAACATCCAATCCCGAATTGCCCTTTTAAATAGCAACGACAAGGGAAAGGCACCCCTAGGACACTCTGTAAACATTTCCGGGTGATAAACTCCAATGCCAGCGAAATTCAACAATGGGCCACCACTTTCCTGCAACCAACCATCCACCAAAGCAAAATCTCCTAAAGGATGATACGGTGGATTATCCACCATCACCAAATGCCCCAGACCTCTTGGATTTTTTGGGCATTTTTCCAAGGGATAATCGGTTAAGACATCACCACTGATGACGATAAAAGGATCAGGTCCCAACAAAGGCAATGCTTTGTAAACTCCGCCCCCGGTTTCTAAAATCGGATCTTCATAGGAGTACTGTATCGCCAATTCATACTGAGCACCATTCCCCAAGGCTTCTTCGATTTTATGCCCCAAATGTCCCACATTAATCACCACTTCTGTAATACCAGCCCGAACCAGTGATTTTAAATGATGTGCAATAAGGGAACGACCTTTCACTGTGAGCAAAGGTTTGGGCAGTGAATCGGTCAAGGGCTGCATCCGCTTCCCGCGACCAGCAGCTAAAATCATGGCTCGCATTTAAGTGGTTTCCATTTCGATCGTTTCTAAGAAAGATTGTAAAGGCTGTAATTCTCCGTACCGTTGACAGGTTTCTAGAATGTAACTCAAGACACGAGGAATATCTTTGAGATAGCCAGATTTATTATCGCGAAAATGTAAGCGAGAAAAAATCCCCAAATTTTTTAAATGCCGTTGCAACCCTGTCCAATCAAACCATTGTAAAAATTCATTCCGACTGGATCGGTTATCGATAATCCCGATGGTTTGCGCCTGTCTTTGAAAACTCGCCACCCAATCTACCACACGTTCCCTGGGCCATGTGATATAGCAATCCTGCAAGAGTGAAACCAAATCATAGGTAACTGGGCCAATAATCGCATCTTGGAAATCTAAGATCCCAGGGTTATTGTCCTCCAATATCATCAAATTTCTGGAATGATAATCACGGTGAACCAATACTTGCGGTTGACGCTCGATCACCTGATAAATCCGTTCATAGACCGGATTGAGTTCTTCAGCAATGGTTTGTGTCACGGTGATCGATTTATTTTTTCCAAGATACCATTCTTCAAAGATGCCCATTTGAAATTGTAAGAAGGGACGATCAAATTTAGGCAAATCGCTCCGACAAGAATGTAGAACAAACAGCGCTTTAAAAGCATCCTGATATAATGCATCTGCAGTCGCCTCGTTCAATTCATTCAAGTACAAACGATCCCCCAAATCCGAGAGGAGTAAAAACCCTTGTTCCAAATCACGCGCCACAATTTTGGGTACCGTCAAACCTTGGCTTGTCAAAAGCTCTGCAATGGCCACAAAGTGTTCAGTCGATTCCGGAGGAGGTGCATCCATCACAATATACTGATCCCCTCCCACGTAAACGCGACGGTAAGATCTGAAACTTGCATCACCCGCTAAAGGAACACACTGATATTCAGTCGTTTTTAACGTGTTATTTAACCAGTGTATTAAGCGTTGATCTCGATTCATGTTAGTTTTCTCACGTATCATAAATATTTGCAGTTTCCCTAAAAAATATGCGATGGTTCCTTACCATGAGCATTTCAAAACTGCCAAAGTGCACCCAATTAATATTGAACGGTTTTATCCTGTTTGTCACGAGTCTAAACAGCATCTTTACCCCTGCCTATGCTGCAACGCCTGAAACCCAATCCTATTTTTATGACGATTGGGTGCCAATGAATGAAGGGCATCCCTTGTGTCATGGTTACTACTCACAGTTGCCACTTCCTTTTCCAAATCAATCCCCCACCGCACTGACAGCCGAGCCCACAACCATTACAGCTGATCAAGGATTATTTACCCGTGAGGGGGATTCTACCCTCACCGGAAACGTACACCTGATCCAAGGCAACCGCCAAGTTTTTGCTGACAAGACAAACATCCATCGAGATGCAAAGAAAGCTCAGCCCATCGATGTTATCCAAGCAGAAGGACATTTTAAATTAACAGAGCCAGACTTACGCGTGGATGGTTCAAAAGGGATTGTGAACACAGAAACCGCCACAGACATCATCGAAAATGCCCACTTCCGTTTGTATGATCGACACGCCAGGGGAACTGCAGACAGTATTACCATTCAAAACCGAACCAAAATGACTCTGAAAAATGCTACCTATACAACCTGTAATCCCTCTCGAGATACTTGGACGTTAAAATCTAATCATGTCGTCTTGAATAAAACAACAGGGCGCGGACGAGCACGTCATTCCCGACTTTATGTCTATGGAATGCCTATATTTTATTGGCCGTATGTGGACTTTCCCATCGATGATCGCCGCCAAACGGGTTTTCTATTCCCAAACTTTGGCAGCAGTAATCGCTCTGGGCTCGAACTTGGCACCCCCTTTTATTGGAACCTTGCACCCAACTACGATGCCACTCTAACCCCTCGGCTGATGAGCAAACGAGGATTAGAAATGCAAGGGGAATTTCGATATCTGACTGTTCACAATCATGGCGAACTCGCTGGGAGTTTTCTTCCGAATGATAAGGCGTATGAAAAATTTCGAGCGGATAAAAAGCTCAATCATCCTTATATTAAAAACCCCCTAGATCCCCGATTAACTGCATTAGATAAAGGAAATAATCGCAGCGCATTTCGCATTAATCATGGCACCAGTTTTAATCAACATTGGGGGACAACGGTTCAATATCAAACCGTTCACGATGATAATTACTTTATGGATTTCGGAACCAACCTTGGTCTGGCCAGTACTACACAGTTGTTGCAACAAGGCGATCTTTATTTTCACAGTAACCATTGGAACATGCAAACTCGTTTACAACAGTACCAAACACTTCACCCCTTCGACGGTCCTAGAACTCAGGACGTCTACCGCAGATTACCGCAAATTGCCCTTCAAGGATCCTATTTCGATCTTCCATTAGGCCTCGCTTTTACAACCAATGGCGATCTGACACGATTTCACCATGCGCGTAATCCTTATACCGGACGATCTTTTACGACGGGAGACCGGTTTCAGATCCGACCGGGTATTGCTTTGCCAATCATTGCACCAGGTTGGTTTATTAAACCCAGGTTTCAATATGATGTTTTATCCTATTCTCTGGCAGTTGGCCCATCAGATGTACGATATCTTCGTTCGAATCCCTGCCGCGCTATCCCAATGGTTGATCTGGATTCCGGTCTCATTTTTGAGCGTTCTCTGGCACTCAAAGAAACACCTTACATTCAAACCTTAGAACCCAGAGCCTATTATCTCTATGTTCCTTATCGAGATCAAACCAGGCTGCCGAATTTTGATACCAGTAATCCCGGATTTGATTACAATCAACTCTTTTGGGATAACCGTTTTACCGGCCTTGATAGATTGGGTGATGCTAACCAAGTTACCCTGGCATTAACCAGTCGATTTATCGCAGAAGTAACTGGGCTAGAAAAATTGAGTTTAACGGCAGGACAAATTCATTATTTCCATGAAGCAACGGTCACCAGTTGCAATCCTAAAACCAACCGGCTGTGTGTACAGCGAGAATTACCCAACGGACAACACCACCACTCTTCTTTCGTTGGTTTAGCTCGTTACGCTATCCAAGAAGCGTGGATCGCAAGAGCAAACCTAGAATGGAATCCCTACTCAAAAAACATGGACAAGAAAGCACTGAGCATTCAGTATCACCCAGAAGATCGATTTGTGATCAATCTCGGTTATCAATTTTTGCGAAAAAATCCCGCCAAAAACGATCCTATCACGGGTCTGCCAGAAAGATTAGATCAAACAGATGCATCGATGGCTTACCCTGTGAATGAAAAATGGCGTGTCTTGGGCCGCTGGTATTATGATTTGCATAATCGCCGAACCAATGACGTTTCTTTTGGCGTTGAACAACAAGGGTGTTGTACCGCAGTCCGTCTCTTGGTTTCAAACTTTTTACTGCCTTATGACGATCATCAAATTGGGGCTCCTAAGCGTCATGCCAAAGCGATTTTCTTACAATTCATTTTTAAAGGCTTTACCAGTGTCGGAAACAGCGCTATCGACTCGACATTGAAACGCTCCATCCCAGATTATCAGTGGCATGAAGAAAGAGATTAAGGTAATATGATGACCTTTGCGGCCTTACTGATCCAGTAGATCCGCACCCCCTTTTTTGATGAAAAGGGGCAATGCACTTAAATTATTAGTTATTGGACTTATTTTATGAAGTTAGTTCGAACCTTCTTAATGATCTGGACCAGCATAAGCTTCGCTCTCGTTGCCAGTCCGTTACATGCTGCGTCTCAGCAAAAGCTTCCTGTTCTGGATCGCATGGTTGCTTCCGTGAATGATGAAGCCATTACAGAATCAGAATTAAATCAGCAAACTCAATTATTATTGGTCAGCTTACGTCAAGCAGATGCCAATTTACCCCCTTTGCCAGAACTGAGAAAACAATTGCTGGATAAAATCATTTTAGAAAAACTGCAGTTACAACTGGCAAAAGAACAGGGGATTGAAGAACCCAGCGAAAGTATGGTGGACCAAACCATAGAAGATATCGCCAGCAGAGATCAATTGACTGTACATCAATTACAACAATTTTTAGAAGAGCAAGGCATTTCCTATGAACAGTTTCGCCGAAACAAAAAAAATGAAATCATCATTTCACAAGTGCAAATGAGAGAAATTGGGCAAAATGTTTCTATCTCAGACAAAGAACTGCAGTATTTCCTCCAGTCTCCCGCAGGACAAGATCAATCAGATACCGAATACCATCTCAGCCATATTTTAATCCCTTTACCCGAAGACCCAACCAAAACAGAAATCGATAAAACCAAAGAAAAATCTATGGCATTGGTTAAAGAGTTAAAAAATGGCGCAGACTTTACCAAAATGGCCATTGCTAAGTCTGCTGGACAACAAGCCTTAAACGGCGGAGATTTAGGCTGGCGAACCATGGCATCTATTCCTTCTTCTTTTGTTAAGTATGTCGCCGCGCTACACGTGGGAGAGATCTATGGCCCCATTCAAGACAGCAGCGGATTTCATATCATCAAACTTCTAGATAAACGCGCCCCAGATCAGCATACTCCCGGAAATGCAAATGCTAAAGCCACAGAATTGTTGTATCAAAGAAAATACGAAGAAATGTTGATTCCATGGTTAAGAAATTTACGTGCCAACGCTGAAGTTGAAATCTTCCTCAATGAGTCTTAGAACTTTTCTTAGACCTCGTAAACGTTTTGGCCAGAATTTTTTACGCGATCCTTTAGTCATAGAGAAGATCATCAAGGCCGTTAGGCCCCAATCAGAAGATCGTGTCGTCGAAATTGGGCCTGGCTTGGGAGCCCTCACTCATTCATTAGTCGATCATCTAAATAAACTCGATGTTGTTGAAATCGACCGAGATCTCGCCCACGAACTCCAAACGATTTTTCAGGACAGAAAAGAATTAACCATTCATGTGCAAGATGCATTAACTTTTAAGCTGTCAACATTAAACACTCGAGATAATAATCCCCAGAAAATTAGAGTCATTGGAAACTTGCCCTATAATATTTCCACTCCATTAATTTTTCATTTATTAGAAGAAGCACATCTCATTCAAGATATGTACTTTATGCTACAAAAAGAAGTGGTTGAAAGACTCTCTGCAAAACCTCAGTGCAAAGACTATGGCAGGTTAACAGTAATGGTACAATATTTTTGTGAAGTCACTCCTTTATTTATGGTAGAGCCGACCGCCTTTTATCCCATTCCCAAAGTGCATTCTCAACTGGTTGCTTTGATCCCACACCAAAAGCTGCCCTCGCCGGCATTGGATCTCTCGATATTACAAGCCATCACAAAAACCGCGTTTTCGCAACGCAGAAAAACCTTAAGCAATGCCTTAAAACCCTATCTAACTGCCAGAGACTTTACCGCCTTGGATCTCAATCCCAGTTTGCGACCCGAAGCGCTGTCTGTTGCAGACTTTGTTCAGATCAGCAATTATATTGTGACACACCCCAAACAGTTAACGTGAGTCTGCCACATGAGCACATACGCAATTGGTGATATTCAAGGTTGTTTTTCTCCTTTCATGCGTCTTTTGGAAAAAATTCAGTTTGATCCAAACGAAGACGTACTCTGGTTAACCGGTGATCTGGTGAATCGTGGCACAGAATCTTTAGAAACGCTACGCTTCTTAATGTCATTAAAAAACCGAGCCATCGCTGTCTTAGGAAACCACGACTTAACTTTACTGGCTGTCGCCTATGAAGCAACCCCTTATGATCCTCGCCACCATACTTTTAAAGACATTCTCACTGCCGATGACAAACCTCAACTCATCACTTGGCTGAGACATCGTCCTTTCCTACACCATGATCCAATATTAGGATACACCTTAGTCCACGCCGGACTTCACCCCCACTGGGATCTCAGCCTGGCCTTGTCCCTTGCCCAAGAGGCAGAAGCAATACTGCAAGGGAATGCAGTGGCCGAATTTCTCCCACATTTATATGGGAATGAACCCAGCCGGTGGGACCCCAAGCTCAGCGGTTATGACCGGATCCGATTTATCATCAATTGTTTTACCCGACTCCGATTTTGTAGCCCAGAGGGCCAATTAGAACTCACTGTCAAAGAAGCCACTCACCTAGCCCCCCCAGGCTACCTACCCTGGTTCTCCATTCCAGAACGAGCCAACCGTCATTTAAACATCCTGTTTGGGCACTGGGCTTCCTTGCAAGGAAAATGCCCGGTACAAAATGTTTTTGCCTTAGATACAGGCTGCGTCTGGGGGAATTGCTTAACCGCCATGCGCTTAGAAGATCAGCAACGTTTCACGAGTCCTTGCTAGCGAAATTTCTTCCTTGCCAAGACTTTTTTAGTTAACTCGCCATTTACAGGTATCGGATTTTTACCTAGAAACCTTGGAAAAATTTCTGACTCTTTCCTATCCTTTAACATATCAAACCTTTTTTGCAGGAGATTTTAGCCCATGAGTAAAAAAATGACGTTAATGTTAGTGACCTTAGGCATCGCCTTTGCAAGCTCTGCCCCCTTTGCTGATGAAGCAACCTCTACCCCTCCAGGTGGATCAGCACCAGCAACCACTGGGTCAACACCACCCATGACGGAATCAACCCCCCCAACTGGGGCCGCTGGTGGAGGCATGCACAAAGAAGAACAGCAAATGAATCGAGATCAACGCGGTGCGAATCGAGATCGCCGCGACATGAACCAAGATCGGCGTAAAATGATGGAAGAACGTGAAAAAATGAGAAAAGAAATGGAAAAACGCCGAATGGAACGCAGAGAACAAGAACGTAAAGAACGCGAAATGCATGGCGGTAAACCAGGGAATGAGCAAGGCAAATCCATGGGTGGCGAAGCCAACAAAGGTCCTGAAGCATCCGCTGGCGGAAGTGCTATGCAATCAACTCCACCTGCAGCAACAACAGCACCATCGACAATGACAACCCCTACAACACAACCTGCTACAGGCGCAGCTGGTCCCCAGCAATAGACGTATTGCGCTTGCAAGAGAGGTTTTAGTAAGAGCCTGAGGAACACCCATTGACCGTACCAACGATTCCGTTGGTATGGTCAATGGTCATTTTGCTGTAGGTACATCAGCTTTAAATACCGATAATAAGTTCCTTCCGCATTCGACACTGCTAGCAAGAACCCTTCTTTACCATCTAGAAAACCCAATCGAAGAAAATATCCCCGCACAAAAGCCCATAGGCCATGGGTAACGGCTTTCAATAGCCCTCCCTTCTTACCCTGACTGTGCTTTTGCTCTGCACTCCAACTCGAATAATCGTTCATTTTTTTCAAAACAACTTGTAAGTTTGGAAATGCCAAATGATGGATTTTTCCTTTCATTCGCCCAATCCGACCCTGGATCTCGATCCGTTCGTGAACCAACAATGAAACAAATTTCCCCTTCGTGCGCCGAAACAAAACAGCTTGGCGATCATTCCACCAATCTCCAAACCGGATTTTTCTGCCGCAATATTCAGAGCAAAAAGAAATTTCAAAGGCATCATCGTCTGTATTTGGCAGCACGGCTAAAATTTCTTGTTTCAAAGCTGGAGTGACTCGTTCATCCGCATCGATCGACAGTACCCATTCTCCCGTTGCCAACTCTAAGGCGCGTTGCTTCTGGGCACCATATCCTGGCCAATCTGTCACCACCACTTTATCGGTGTAAGCTCGGCAGATTTCAACCGTTCTATCCGTGCTACCAGAATCCACAACAATTATTTCACTGGCCCAGTCCACAGATTTTAGGCAGTCTTCGATGCGCTGTTCTTCATTTTTAGTAATTACAATAACACTAATAAAAGACATATTCGTTACGAAATTCAGGTAATAAAGAGTGTTGCAGTATACTGGCTTTTATTTATGCTATACAACTACTTCAAGTTCGGTATAAACTTTAGTTGACGTAACGATAATATCCGAGGTCCAATGCTGTTTTATAACCTTTTTCGCCAAAACAAGGAGAGTTCCCGTATGTCGCAGAAGGCCATCGGACTGGGTCTTTTATGGATCATTAGCACGATCGCCAATGCTGATTATGTGTTCAACATGACTCCTGGGATCACACAAATCAGCCAAGGGATCCATCAACTGCACATGACTATTTTTTGGATTTGTGTGGTTATTGGGGCAGGTGTTTTCAGTGTCATGTTCTACGCCATCTTTTGGCACCGTAAGTCAAGAGGCGTCACTGCCGCCCATTTTCACGAAAATACGACCGTCGAAATTATTTGGACCTTGATCCCCTTTACGATTTTGATCTTAATGGCAGTCCCTGCAGCGCGATTGCTGATCAAAATGAACGACACAAAAACCGATTCCGATCTCTCGATCAAAATTACGGGACACCAATGGTACTGGGAATATGAATATTTAGGGGAAGGAGTTCGTTTGTTCAGTCGAATTTCTACCCCGCAGGATCAGATCCAAAATCGTGATATTAAGAACGAACATTACTTGCGAGAAGTGGACACCCCACTGGTCTTACCCGAAAAAAAGAAAATTCGATTTTTAACGACATCCAATGACGTGATCCATGCCTGGTGGATGCCTGCTTTGGGTGTCAAAAAAGATGCTATTCCAGGCTTTATCAACGAAGCCTGGGCTATCATTGAAAAAACGGGCATCTATCGCGGCCAATGCGCAGAATTATGTGGAGCACTCCACGGATTTATGCCAATCGTTATCGATGTTAAGCCAGAAGCTGAATATCAAGCGTGGCTGCAAAGCCAAAAAGCGATGAACCAACCTTAACCCTAGGAAAATTATCATGAGCAGTGTTGCCATCCATTCTGACCACGAAATGCAACATGGATTTCATGGCCCTGAGAAAGGCCTGATGCGCTGGGTCATGACAACCAACCATAAAGATATTGGTACTCTCTATTTATGGTTCAGTTTTATGATGTTCTTAGCGGGCGGCAGTATGGCCATGTGTATTCGGGCTGAACTCTTTAAGCCCGGCCTACAATTTTTTGAACCGGGCTTTTTCAATCAATTAACCACCATGCATGGACTGATTATGATCTTTGGTGCTGTCATGCCGGGATTTGTCGGTCTTGCCAATTGGATGATCCCAATAATGATTGGTGCTCCGGACATGGCGCTCCCGCGCATGAACAATTGGTCATTTTGGTTGTTACCCTTTGCGTTTACCATTTTGATGAGCACTCTTTTTATGAAAGGGCCCGCACCCGATTTCGGCTGGACCGCTTATGCCCCGCTCTCGACTACCTATGGGCCTAAAAGTACTGACTTTTTCATATTTTCTATCCATCTGATGGGGCTTTCTTCCATTATGGGTGCCATCAACATTATTGCCACCATTCTCAATTTACGAGCACCTGGGCTCACGATGATGAAGATGCCTATCTTTGTTTGGACTTGGTTAATTACAGCCTTTCTGCTGATTGCTGTCATGCCGGTCTTAGCAGGTGCCGTCACCATGATGTTAATGGATCGAAATTTTGGAACCAGTTTTTTTAATGCCGCGGGTGGTGGTGATCCCGTGATGTATCAACACATCTTTTGGTTTTTTGGCCATCCCGAAGTGTACATCATGATCTTACCGAGCTTTGGCATTATGTCCGAAATTATACCGACTTTTAGTCGAAAGCCCTTGTTTGGCTACACTTCGATGGTGTATGCCACCTCTTCTATTGCGCTCTTATCCTTCCTCGTTTGGGCGCATCATATGTTTACGACTGGGATCCCCGTCATCGGTGAAATTTATTTTATGCTTGCCACCATGCTTATCGCAGTCCCAACGGGCGTTAAAATTTTTAACTGGGTCGCCACCATGTTTCGAGGCGCTTTAAGTTTTGAAACCCCCATGTTATTTGCAACCAGCTTTGTGGTTTTATTCACCATTGGAGGGTTCTCTGGCCTGATGCTCGCGATGGTTCCGGCAGACTATCAATACCATGATACGTATTTTGTGGTGGCGCATTTCCATTATGTTTTAGTTCCGGGGGCCATCTTTGGGATCATTGCTGCGACTTATTATTGGCTGCCCAAGTGGACCGGCCATTATTACAGCGAGACTTTAGGTCGCATTCATTTTTGGTTGTCTGCCATTGCACTCAATGTTCTATTTTTCCCCATGCATTTTTTGGGGTTGGCGGGCATGCCAAGACGAATTCCCGACTATGCGCTAGAATTTGCCGACTTTAATAGAATCGCCAGTATCGGCGGCTTTGTGTTTGGCGCTTCTCAACTGTTATTTTTGTATATTGTGATCAAAGCCGTTCGCGGCGGCCCAAAAGCCCCGGATAAAGTCTGGGAAGGCGCCCATGGACTGGAGTGGACCTTAACCTCCCCTCCTCCCTATCACAGTTTTTCCACACCCCCTCAGGTTAATTGATGAAAAAACCACTGAGAAAAACGGTGACTGTTCTCGGCATTGCAGCACTCTTGATGTTTGGTTTCACCTTTGCGTTAATTCCACTGTACAACGTGTTTTGCCAAGTGACCGGGCTGAATGGAAAAATAGATGTGAACCATCCCATTCAATATTCGCGCTATCAGTCAAATGAAGCCAATCCTTCGCTACGACGAGTCACTGTCGAATTCGATACCAACCGCAACGAACAATTACCCTGCGAATTCACCCCAAACCACGTTGCCCTACAAGTTGTACCCGGTGAATTGACGCACACGTCTTATCATGTAAAAAACCTAACCAATAAGAAAATGATCGTCCAGGCCATTCCCAGCATTAGCCCTGGGACTGTCGCCAAACATTTTAAAAAACTGGAATGCTTTTGCTTTAATCAACAAACGCTAAAACCTGGGGAAGCACTCGACTTGCCGTTGAGATTTTGGTTAGATCCCGAGTTCCCAGAAAAAATTCATCGATTAACTTTATCGTATACTTTATTTGACGTGACTGATCGCATCAAGGAGAGCGGAACATGACCGAAAAATATCAACACTATTATGTTCCAGCCCACACCCATTGGCCCATTATTGGATCGGTTGGCCTCTTTATGCTCGTCATTGGCGGAGTCAACGTTCTGCACCAACACCCTTATGCTTGGGGAATCTTCTTTACTGGCGCTGTCATTCTGGCCTATATGATGTTTGGGTGGTTCAGATCGGTGATCATGGAAAGCGCCGAAGGATTATACAGCCCCCAACTGGATCGTTCTTTTCGTTGGGGCATGGTTTGGTTTATATTTTCTGAAATCATGTTTTTTGTGGCTTTTTTTGGCGCACTGTTTTATGCACGAACGCTTTCGGTTCCGTGGCTGGGAGGGTTAGGCGCCAAACCTTCTACCCATACGGTTCTGTGGGATCATTTTCAAGCCGTTTGGCCATTGTTAAAAAATCCGGATCCCGCGCTTTTTGTTGGCCCTAAAGAAGTCATGAGCGCTTGGGGCATTCCTTCTTTAAACACGCTCATTTTATTATCTTCTGGCGCGACCATTACTTGGGCACATCTTGCGCTCAAAAATAATCACCGCGGTCACTTAAAATTAGGGTTATTGGTCACGATTCTACTGGGTGTTTTATTTTTATCATTACAAGCTTATGAATATCATCATGCCTATACAGAATTGGGTCTCAAATTAAATTCTGGGATCTATGGTTCTACTTTCTTTATGCTCACCGGTTTCCATGGCGCGCATGTCACCATTGGAACCATCATGTTAACGGTTATTCTGCTGCGCTGCTTGCGCGGACACTTCACCCCAGAAAAACATTTTGGTTTCGAAGCTGCTGCTTGGTATTGGCATTTCGTGGATGTCGTGTGGTTGATGTTGTTTATTTTGGTGTATTGGTTGTAAGCTATTACTATAAACTTATTTATTTGACACTGCCGCTTTATGCTGCCTCTCTAACCGAGGATATCCACATTACAACCCTACAAAGCCAAAAAAATGGAAAAAAATATTGAAAAGCAAGAAGGTATCTCGTACTGCTCGCGGCGCTCGTTTCACTCGCTTCCTTGGCTCGCGACGAAGAGGGGCGCCTAAACTGCACAACTCCCACCTTAATATAACATTTAACTCACGCATCTGTACTCGTCATGACGCAACATCTTTAGCATGTTTTACCATTCCATTTCGTTCTCAAAATGTTAACCAGGCTTCCCCAAGCTTGCCTTTCGCTATTGTTTCGGCCTTTCTCGCCGAGCAGTATCTTCCTCTGCAGATCTAGTAATCGCTGTTGATCTACCGGATGATTTATACTGATGCAGAATTTCAAGACGTCTTTTACTATCATCATTTGCCGCCGCTGCAAGAGATGTAGAACAATTGGCAGGGAGTACAAATTTTGACATCATAGTAATATAAAAATCATCTGATAATGTTTTATGTACTTCCGTATCAGGATGCACATCATCCCAAAACATATATCTACTGCCACGTTGAAATTCAGTATGACGATTTTTCTCATCTGAACAAAACGATAATCTTATTTTGTCAACCGCAAATCCAAGTGCTATCGGATTCTTATATCCTTCTTCAAAAATGCGGTTAGCATCATAGTATACAAATTTACAGCTTGGGTATTCAGATTTTAACCTGTCTACTTGTTGAGACAATAAGTTATTAAAATAATCACATACATTCTTTACAGTATCTTGAATGCTCCTGCGTAGCTTTTGATAACGTGGAGTCAATGACAAATTTGGTAGATTTATCAAAACAAAATTACGATAACCCCTCTCAATTAAACTTCTTACATTTTCTATGCGTGCATACACAGCACTTTTAGCATGCCCTTCCTCTGGTATGGGCTGTAGGGTAATTAAATCATTAGCACCAGACCATTCGACAATCAAGGTGTCTTCTTTAGCTTTCGAAGTAGTTCTTTTCTCATTCTCATGTTGTAAAAATAGAATACGTTTTTTATCTAAATTAGATAAAATATAATTAGATAAAAAACATTCTTTAATGTCTCCTACAATGCTCCCTATAATGCTCCCTACAATGTTCTCACGATCATGATATCTGGCGGACGTTAACCCTCCTTCAGCATAGGTATACATTAGCTCATTATTCCAACTTGCTTGTACCTGTGTATCAAGTCTAATATAGGAAGGCATTCCGATACTGCTTGGGGGTGAAAATGGTACAGAACCGCCTTGCGACATTTCTGAGTCTCTTTTAGCTTGTGTACGCCCTGAAATAAGAGTTTCCGCTAAATAATCAATCCAGACTAGGCCATTTGTAAAACGACCAGTTAACGATTTTTGTTTTAGACCACTGGCAAATCTCATGGGTAAGACGTCTCCAATTATTCTGCGCTCTGCGGTTCCTCTATCAGAAAGACTATCTCCAAAGAAAACCATTCTGCTTATTTTTGGTTTCACTGCATCTTCCTGGAGATCGGGTTGTGATTGTTTCATTGAAA
Source organism: Gammaproteobacteria bacterium (assembly GCA_013286785.1). Taxonomy (GTDB): domain Bacteria; phylum Pseudomonadota; class Gammaproteobacteria; order UBA6186; family Azoamicaceae; genus CADEGZ01. Next base: position 64,150 of record JABDFC010000003.1, on the reverse strand, counting down.
TGCTTTCTGAAATACTCATAGTAAGTGCTCTAATTTTTTTAAGTAAATCAACTTTGCTGATGCTGCCATTAGGCATGCACAGTCCTTCAATGATTTCCTTGCCTTCCCGGATATTATCAGGATACTTTGCCATGAGCTTTTGAAGCTTATAACCATACTTTTCTAACCACCACGAAAGTTGCTTGCGAAACATCATAATATCTTCTGTCGGTAAAACCACCACCAGTTTTCTACTACTTGTTTTCTTAATGATATATTGCAATAAATGTTGGACAATCGTGTCATTTATTTTTAAAGACACAAGATAACTTGCTAGCCTAGAGGTTTTTATGCCTTGCTTCCAATTAAAGAAGGTTAGTAATATTCCCTGCAATTCAGTAGAGAAATGTTTAAGAGCTAATACGTTATTTTTGCTTAATTCTTCATCAAGTCCTATGGACTGTACTCGAAAATGTCTTTCACATTGAGCAATATCATCCTTACTATAACTCGAGCTCTTAAACTCTTCGGATTCAAAAAACGTTCTGTATACACTGCTACCTATTGGCCAGGTCTTAACACATTGTGGGACAGGTCTTTCTGCGCTATTAAATGCACGAATGATGTCATCTATACCATTAGCTGGTTCTGAATACCAACTGGATTCCGAGCCTATGCTCAAGAGGTATAGGGTACCTATCTGATAGTTACAGGTATTAATTAGGCTAGGGGAAGACACATAACTGGTAACATCTAAGTCTGTTAAATCTATTTCTCCACTTCGCCAACGAGAGTGAAATTGTAATTCATCTAGACTCCCTTTAGAGCCAGGGCTTTCAAACGTAACTGCACTAACATCAGGAAACTTAAGAGTATTACAACAATAGAAAACACTCAGTTCAGCAAGAAAGGCTCCTAATGAATACCCAGTAAAAGATAAAGTAGCACGATTGCTTCTAGCCATTTCTACCGCTTCTACTGTCAACTTATAAGCAAGATTATTATGTTTACTTAATTTATTACGGTAGATACCATACAAGTTCTGTAATAAGGATTTTAGGGTATTAGTCCCTCTATGAACAACCACTATTTGATTATCGGTTTTGTTGAGAAATATAACCCCGCAATACCCTGATTTCCCTACCAATGTTTTTTTGACTGTCCACCTTGAATCTGGATTTCCATCAATATCAATTAAGGAAGAACTTTTTTTAAGATCACTCCCTCTATATGTTTGCTTACTCATTAGGGCATAAACAAGATGACTCGGACGCTTATCTGATGTTAGTTTTGATTTTTCTTCTTCTAATTTGGACTGTACAATTTCAGAAGTTTCCATTAGCATTCCCCTTTTATCAAAAAGATTATTGCGAACAACAAATTAAAGGCTAATCATCCTTTCAAGAATGTTGATCTCCACTAACTCACTCCAATTTAAATATTGTAAATTCAAGTGGATAATAAATGACTCACGAATATTAATACACCGTAAAAATCCCGGTATGACCGGATCAATACTAAAAAAGAGTTTTCCGATTCCCATGGCGCGCATGTCACCATTGGAACCATCATGTTAACAGTTATTCTGCTGCGCTGTTTGCGCGGACATTTCACTCCAGAAAAACATTTTGGTTTCGAAGCTGCTGCTTGGTATTGGTATTTCGTGGATGTTGTGTGGTTGATGTTGTTTATTTTGGTGTATTGGTTGTAATATTTTTTTGTTTCTCATTCTGATGCTTTAAGTTCCACCAACCCCTCATCCCCCCTTCGGGGACCTTCTCCCCAATACTTGGGGAGAAGGGAATCATAAAGTTAGGCCATCTGGAACTCGTCAATTCCCGTGTTTTCACCCTACCATAAAAAAACAATACCGCGAAAATCAGATAAGAAAAATTACAATGAGTAACTCGCTCAACCTGCCAAAATTAGTTTCTTACGACAAATTGCGGATTTAAAAAAAACTCAGACTGTAGTATCCCTTCTCCCCAAGTCATTGGGGAGAAGGTCCCCGAAGGGGGGATGAGGGGTTGAAAGAACGCGCTAAAATCTTAAGGCGAAATCAAACCATCGCTGAAAGTAAATTATGGTTTTTCTTAAGAAGACGAAATTTTTTCAAAGACAAATTTCGTCGACAGCATGTTATTGGTCCTTATATCGTCGATTTTGTTTGTCTAAAGAAAAGATTAATCATAGAAATAGATGGCAGTCAACATGTGGATAATCAAGATTATGACGAACGTCGTACCCTCTATTTAAAAAAGCAAGGGTTTCATGTTTTACGTTTTTGGAACAATCAAGTTTTAAAGGAAGTAGATGCTGTTTTGGATCTCATTCATGAGGCTTTATCCAACAACCCCTCATCCCCCCTTCGGGGACCTTCTCCCCAATGACTTGGGGAGAAGGGATCCACAAAGTTAGGCTACCCTGAGAATCAAATGTTTCTTGCTTATTCCTATCGGTAGAAGAGAAGAATAGATCGGCTGAAAATCTTTTGTAACGTTCAATTAACCCACCAAGCGTGCGGTGCTATCCAGCCCATTGAAAAGGCAATAAATAACCCCAGAAACAGAATGAACGACAAGGTGATCCGAATCGCCAATGCCTTTACGGTTCGTTTGGTGCGGCCTTGGTCCTTCAGCAGGTAATATAAGCCACTGCCTAGGCTGGCCAAAATACACAAGATCATGATAAAAATCAGTATCGTCGCAATCGAAGCAGAATTCATGAAAGCATTCACCTTACAAATTGGTCAATGGTGCTTTAAACCCGGATTAATCTCCAGTCTGGTTACTTTACTGCTGATCCCGCTGTTCGTCCATCTCGGGATTTGGCAACTAGAACGCTGGCAAGAGAAGTTACAGCAACAACGAATCTTAGAAAGCAGGTTAAATGAAAACATTTGGCAGTTCGATGAGCTTATTCCTGACAATATTGACATCCCCCAAGACTACCTCAATGCGTTACGCTATCGCCAAGTACAAGTAGAAGGATATTTTCTGAACCATCGGCAAATTTTATTAGATAATCAAATCGTTAACGGCCAAGCCGGTTATCACGTCATCACCCCTTTTCAACCGAAGTCCCACCATCCCATCTTACTCATTCATCGCGGATGGATCCCCATGGGACTAAGCCGAGAAACGATCCCAATCATCGAGCCCATTGCCATCCCAATTGCCTTGGTCGGATCCATTCAACAACCGCTAAGGCGTGGAATTGTCTGGCAAAAGCCCGCACATTCTTTAGAAGAATGGCCCCTTCGGATCCCACAAATTGATTTTCAAGCCCTCTCGCACCTGCTCTCACAAGAAGTGTTCCCTTTTATCGTCCAACTTAGGCCAAACGATCCCAAAGGCTTTCAGACTGAACCCATTTCCTTACAACTGCCTGCCGATAGACACTTGGGATATGCCATCCAATGGTTTATGATAGCAGTGGCTGCTTTTATCTATTACTGTGCTATTAACTGCAAACGAACCACTTATGGAAAATCACACAAAAATTAAGGCAAATAAAGTCACCGCTTGGATTCTAGTCCTACTTTTTGCGCTCCCCTTTACTGGCGCTCACCTACTCTATATTTACCAAGATCACTTCACCTTCAGAACTTTGGAAACCGGCCAATTGCTGACTCCCCCCATTCAAACAGAAGCGTTACCTTTTTATGACTCAAGCCTCTTGGGAAAATGGCAATTGATTTATGTTTCTCCCAGCCAATGCGATACTAGTTGTCAAACTAGTGTTGATGATCTCAACCGTCTTCATTTGGCCTTGGGCAAAGAATATGCTCGAGTGACACACCGATCCATCCCAGCCACTCAAGTCCCTCCCCTGTCGAGCGGCGAAATGGCTATTATTGATCCACAAGGCTGGTTAATCCTTCGCTACCCTCCCCAAACCCAACTGAAAGGGATCTTAAAAGATCTGGAAAGACTCTTGAGGTTCTCACATCTTGGTTAACGATTGGCAAAAACGAGATCAAAAAAACTGCTTTATTGTCTCAGGGTTTGCAACAATCTTAGCTTTTGTCGTTGTCCTATTAGGGGCTTATACGCGCCTAACGGATGCAGGACTGGGCTGCCCCGATTGGCCTGGATGTTATGGTGAATGGATCATTTCAAAATCTACCGCGATACAAAATCCAAATATGGATCCCACCAAAGCCTGGACGGAAATGATCCACCGCTACCTGGCCGGATTGCTGGGTCTCACTATTTTTTTACTGAACTATTTTATCCTGTGGCGTCGAAGATTGTTTGATCAAGTCTCTGTATTGTCACTCACCCTGCTCGGCCTTGTCATCTTCCAAGCCTTATTAGGCATGTGGACTGTCACCCACAATTTATCACCCCTCATTGTGATGGCACATCTTTTGGGTGGAATGACAACGCTCTCTTTATTGTGGTGGTTAACCCTAAACTTAAAGCCAAAAACCTTGAAAAATCCCATCCGAAAATCCACCCGAAGTTTAAAAGTTATGGCAGGTCTCAGTTTGAGTGTGCTGTGGCTACAATTATTTCTAGGGGGATGGACCAGTGCCAATTATGCCGCTTTAGTTTGTTTAGACTTTCCCGAGTGCCATAAAAATCAAACCATGAAATATCACATTATTGAGGCTTTTGCCCTGACAACTCCTGAAATAACAAAACCCTTTGATCACGCAACCTTAGCCACCATTCACATGTTACATCGATTTGGTGCGCTTTTAACTGCTCTGATGATTGGAGGACTCGCCTTATTTGCCTATTTTCGAATTCGGCATCACCAATTGCGTGTATTGAGTACGCTGCTTGGAGTACTGTTGCTCATCCAAATTGGTCTTGGGATCACCAATGTTTTATCGGTTCTGCCTCTTTCCATTGCCGTTGCTCATAATGGCGTTGCGGGACTATTATTACTCGTACTGATCACTTTCAACGTTTACTTATATACACACTCAATGCGAAACAGTTATGTCTTATAACCACTCGATGGCGAACACTATCGAAGATTACATTACTCTCTGCAAACCGAGAGTTATTTTGCTCATGCTCGTTACAACGTGGGTTGGAATGCATTTAGCCACACAGACTTTTGTTCCGTGGAAAACGTTTATCTTTGCAACCTTGGGTATCGCCTTCGCTGGCAGTTCTGCAGCTGTTATTAATCATCTGGTTGATCGTCATTTAGATGCAAAAATGAATCGAACGTTGCATCGGCCTTTAGTCAACCAACGGATATCTATCCCAAATGCTGTATTATTTTCGGGCATCTTGGGATTGAGTGGCTTACTGATCCTCATACAGTTTGTGAATCTTTTAACAGCAACGCTCACGCTACTGACCTTTTTAGGTTACGCGGTGTTCTATACGCTCTTTCTGAAACGAAGGACCCCTCAAAATATTGTGATTGGCGGTGCTGCAGGCGCAATGCCACCGCTACTGGGTTGGACTGCCGTCACCGATGAATTAAGTGCCTTCGCTTGGATTCTGGTCTTAATTATATTCGCTTGGACCCCACCCCACTTTTGGGCACTCGCTATCTACCGAAAAGAAGACTATGAAAAAGCCAACATTCCCATGCTCCCAAATACACATGGGATCCGATTCACAAAACTCTATATGCTGTTGTATACCCTTTTATTATTCGTGGTCACACTCTTGCCTTATGTTATCCAAATGAGCGGAGTCCTCTACTTATGGGTTGCCGTCATCCTGGGAATAGCTTTTATCCGGCAAGTCATTATATTATATCGAACAGAATCCAATACGATTGCGTTGAAAACATTTGGATTTTCCATTAGTTATTTATTTTTATTATTCATAGGATTACTGTTGGATCACTACACTCGCCATTTTTGATTAAGGAAGTTAACATGAATCGAATTTTTTTTAGTCTCATACTGGCGTTAACCGGTGCTTTCGCAATTTGGAACAATATGAGCCCTTCTTCGGTAACGCCTGCTCCTATTCCCTCCACACCCTATTTAGAAACAGCAACCTTCATCACCCCCAGTAAACCCATTGAACAATTTTCTTTGATCGACAGCACCGAAAAACCCTTTAGCGAATCCTCTCTCTTAGGTCATTGGACTTTGATGTTTTTCGGTTATGCAACATGTCCTGATACATGCCCGAAGACCTTAGCTGTCATCAGTGAAGCCTGGAAACAGCTCCCCAAAACCATTACTGAAGATTCTCTGCGTTTTTTGTTTATCAGTTTAAATCCCAAAACGGACACGCCCCAAACCCTTAAAGGATTTTTAAATCGCTTTGATTCCAGTTTTGTGGGCTTAACCGGGGAACCCTCTGTCATACAAAAACTCGGCAAAAGTTGCGGTATTTACAGTTGGGAAGATCCCAAGACACAATCCGCTCATGTCAAAATCATCGATCACAGCGCTACCTTGCTACTGCTAAACCCTCAAGGTGAAATCCAAGCCTTCTTTTCCCCACCCCACGAACCAAAAGCCATTGCAGAAGATTTGAAGGCCATTTTAAAAAGATAACTGGAAAAAATAGGGCTCATGAAAGGCAGAATGGATAGGATCACTCTGTCCAAAGATATTCACACAGTTATCCACATGCTAACCACAAATATTGCTGAATGAAAAAACCAGTCCAAAATTACCAGTTAAATGAATTTCAAAATTATTATTAGATTGAATAACAAAAGTTATTAACAAGCTAAATTTCTATTCACCAGTCGCTATCCAACCCATGTCAGTCGAGTGAAAAGTTCTACAAAGTTATCCATTAATCGAAATTCTCTTTATAAATCAATTAGAAAGAAAATTATCAGAAAGAATATCCTTTTCCATAACTAGGTTAGAAAACAAATATAACTGCTGATTTATTCACAGACTTATCCACAGGGGATATACAAGTCATTCTGTCAAGAACCTTATTGTTGTGATTTTTCAAAGCACCAGATATGTTGGATATAGCATCAGGTCACCCTGCTTTATCCACAACAAGCTCGGGCCAATTCTGGGGTTGCTAATGCGTAAAAGCCTGAATTTTCTAAGGAGGAACGAAGATTATAACGAAGGGATTGCCCTGCCAAATCCACCAACTGACCTCCCGCTGCCTCCAGCAAACATTGCCCAGCTGCGATATCCCATTCACAGGTTGGGCCAAACCTTGGGTATATATCAGCTTCTCCCTTAGCCACCAAACAGATTTTTAAGGCACTGCTACACAAACGGATTTCACATGCACCCAGTTTTAACAAAAGGTGTTGCCACAGGGGATCGGTTTGCTCCAGCGGGTTATGACTTTGCACCACTCGAATGGGAGAGCGAGGAGCTTGCTGGGTATTAATGGAAACTGACGTATGGCGAGTCTGTAGAGTGGCTCCCCCTCCCCGAACGGCACAATAAAATTCCTGCCGACAGGGCACACAGATGACGCCCAATACCGGGATATGGTTTTCGATTAAAGCAATGTTTATAACAAATTCATTACCACCCTGAATAAAATCTTGCGTTCCATCTAAGGGATCAACTAACCAATATCGAGACCACTTTGTCCGAACCTCAAAAGGAACCGGCTCACCCTCTTCTGAAAGACAAGGAATTGCAGGATCAAGGAAGCGCAATCCCTGCTCAATGATATGGTGTGCCTGCATATCGGCAGTTGTCACGGGTGAATGATCTGACTTTGATGAAATTTGGTAAGACTTGCTTTCTCGAACGGTAAGAATCGCTTTTGCAGCTTCCTCTGCGATAGAGATAATATTAGGAAGCCAGCTTTGGTAGTTTTGATCCACGCTTTATCATACGCCAGACAAATGATTGAAAAAAGGTTTTTATCCTCCTGACAACCCTGAATGAGTCTGATATGATGCAAACCTGTACGCGATAGAGTGAGTATCACCGCCCACATGGATCCAAAACCCCAATTGCAACCAGAAGCAGAACTTTCAGAAGAGGGATCAGAAGAACCTAATACTGAACGTATTTTAAGAGTACGCCTTGATAAGTGGTTATGGGCCGCACGATTTTTTAAAACCCGTGCAGTTGCCAGAGCTGCCGTCGAAAGAGGAAAAGTTTTCTACGACGGAGAGCGATCAAACCCCAATCGCGAAATTGAAATCGGCGCGCGAATAAAAATAAGATTAGGCAATTTCGAAAAAACGGTCATTATTAAAGGATTATCGACTCGCCGACGCAGTACTGAAGAAGCTTTACAATTGTTTGAAGAAGCTCCTGATTATCCTTCTTCAAATAACAAGTTAGAAACCTTCAACGTTACCACTGATAAGTCGTATAACTCTTATTCACCGGCCAGGGACTACCGGCCAGGCCGTTATTTGCGACGCTCTCTGGTTCGCACTCCGCATACGGGTGAGCGAATCAATGATTCTAAGCTGAACCAACCCAGGGTGGAAATTCCAGACTGCGTTGAATAGGGTATAATGAAGTACCCATGAAAATTCACCCACCAGTCATCCACCCAATCCTTCGAGTGGCAGTACCCGTTCCGCTCAGAAGATTGTTTGATTATTTGCCATTAGAGGCCAGAGAAGAAATGCTCGTTCTAGGCATGCGGGTATTAGTTCCTTTTGGGAGACAACAAAAAGTTGGCATCGTTGTCGGTTTCAGTGAGCATTCTGAACTCCCTCGAGAAAAGTTGAAACGGATCAGTGCTATCCTAGATCCAGAACCCCTGTTTCCCCCGACGATCTTTCAACTCATTCAGTGGTCTAGTCGTTATTATCAAGGAGCCATAGGAGAAGTATTCGAAAGCGCATTGCCAAACTATCTCAGAAAAAAAACATCCGCTTCACCCAAAACCCCTAAAAAAACCCCGAAGCCCGTCATTGAAACCCAAGATCCAAATACTTTGCCGCCCACACCACCGGAACTCAATACTCAGCAGCAACAAGCAATTGATACTTTAGTTAAATATTTTGGGCAGTTTAAAACATTTCTATTAGATGGCGTTACCGGTAGTGGTAAAACTGAAGTGTACCTGAGAGTGGTGGAACAAGCTTTAGCACAAGGCAAGCAAGCATTAATTTTAGTACCCGAAATTGGCCTCACGCCACAACTGCTGAAACGATTCCAGGAACGCTTTCCAGTTCCCATCGCCGTGTTAAATTCATCGTTAACCCCTAAAAAACGGTTTGAGAATTGGGAAATGGCTAGAACTGGAGCCGCGGCTATCGTGATCGGAACCCGCTTGGCGGTGTTTGTTCCTCTGTTAAATCCTGGGGTTTTTATTCTAGACGAAGAACACGATTCTTCTTTTAAACAACAAGAAGGATTTCGTTATCACGCACGTGATGTCATGATCATGCGGGCTTCTCTTGAACATTGCCCGGTTGTATTGGGATCTGCCACACCGTCATTGGAATCGCTCCATAATGTCACAGTTGGAAAATTCCACAGTTTAAAATTACCGAATCGAGCGGGGCAAGGCACATTCCCCACTTTACAAGTATTGGATATTCGACATAAAAAACTGGAAGGAGGACTATCTTCCCAATTGATTGGACAAATCAAAGAACATATTAGTAACAAAGGACAGGTTCTACTGTTTTTGAATCGGCGCGGGTACTCTCCGGTTTTGATGTGTTTTGAATGTGGCTGGGTCGCAAATTGTCAAAATTGTGATGCGAAAATGACCCTCCATTTTCACAGCAAAAAACTATTGTGTCATCATTGTGAAATGTCTCTTCCACTTCCAACGGCATGCCCAAACTGCAACCATGAAAATCCCAAGCCAGTTGGAGTAGGGACGGAAAAGTTAGAAAATGTTTTAAAAGAGCATTTTCCCACTCTCAACATTGCGCGCATTGATCGGGATACCACTCGAAAAAAAGGCTCCTTGCAAACCGCATTTGATCGCGTCCAAGAGGGAGAAGCCGAAATTCTCATTGGAACTCAAATGATTGCAAAAGGGCATCATCTTCCGCAGGTCACATTAGTGGGTATTTTAGATATTGATCATGCTTTATTTAGTACAGATTTTCGCAGCATTGAAAAAATGGGACAACTTATTACCCAAGTTGCGGGACGAACTGGGCGGGCAGAACGTCCAGGGCATGTGGTATTACAAACTTGTCACCCAGAACATCCGTTACTTAAGAAAATTTTAGAAGAAGGTTACCAAAATTTTGCGGCTTCACTATTAGCCGAGCGCCATTCCATTCATTTGCCTCCCTATAGCCATCAAGCGCTCATTCGCGCGGAGTCTAAGCAACCAAACCAAGCCCTAGATTTTTTGGCTTCCATCAAAAATGCATTACAGAACCTCTCACAGACAAAACCAAACGTTTTGCATATTTCAGGTCCCATCCCTGCCCCAATGGAGCGCCGATTGGGTAAGCATCGTGCTCAATTGTTGCTTCAATCCTCAGAAAGAACCTATTTGCAAAAACACCTCGGGGAAACCCTCGACCGGTTTACGACTCACCCCCTATCTTCGTCTGTCAGATGGTCTCTGGATGTTGATCCCATTGATCTGTATTAACCCAGTTTTCGGTGATCCCAAAATCGCGACAACCCACTCAAAAAAGCTTCCTGACTCACAAATAAAAAGGTATGATTTCAAAGATTTATTCATTATTCTTGTCCTTTTATCTGTCCCCAGGAGCATAAAACGATGAAGTCGGCTTACAATCCCTTAGTCGGTAGTATTTTACTGATCATCGGTACCTCTGTGGGAGGGGGTATCTTAGCACTTCCGTTAGTGGTTTCAGGGCTCAATCTGTTCGTTGTGCTGGGATTATTAGTTTCCATTTGGTTCGTTATGACGCTAAGTGCCTTATACATTGTCGAGCTGACTGCCCATTCAGCCGAAAAGGCAAACTTGATCACCCTCGCAAAGTCGACATTAGGTAAACCAGGGGTTACCCTCACTTGGCTTAGCTATTTATTGCTGTTGTATACATTAATTTCGAGTTACTTAATGGCAGGCTCCGATCTGGTGAGTGGATTATTGCAACGAATTGCTGTTCATTCTCCGATTTGGCTTAACACAACCTTGTTTTTGATTTTCTTCTTAGCAATATTTTATCATGGCATTCGCCACATTGACTGGGCGAATAGAATATTCATGATCCTAAAATTCACATCATTTTTCTTGCTACTCGTCTTCCTAATTCCCAACGCCTCTTTGCAAAATTTAAACTTTCAAGAAAACTCCATTAATCCTGTCTCGACGATCATGCCCATTGCGCTTTCCTTTGGTTTTGCTTTGATAGTGCCTTCTTTACACACCTACTTAAAAAGTTACCACCAATTGAAATGGGCTACTTTAATCGGAAGTATTTTCCCCATTGTCATTTATTTTCTCTGGATTTTAGATATTCATGCTAATTTAAATCATCGTGAACTGACTGAAATTATCCAGTCAACCCCCATGATCAGCCAGTTTTCTCAAGCCATTGATACCAAGCTTCAAGGCCCAGTTGCAAGCTTCGTCTTACATTTGTTTTTTTCCATTTGCATCACGACCTCCTTTTTGGGCGTCAGTTTATCGTTCATAGATTTTTTGACAGATGGATTTAAACTGAAAACCAAAAAAACAGATACCCACGTCCCCATTTACGCCCTTATTCTAGCATTTGCCCCCCCCTTTCTCATTGTATTACTGAACCCAAATATTTTCATTACCACCTTAAAATTTGCCGGGACTCTCTGCGTCATTCTGTTAATCCTATTGCCCACATTGATGATATGGCGTGCTTGTCACATTAAAAGTTTAATCAAAAATAAACCCTTTTATTGCCACGGCTTCTTCTTCTCGCTGAATATTATCACTGCTATCTTCTTACTGTATCTTGCCTCTCAGGATTTTTTATAGAGAGAACCAGTAGAAATGACCGAGGCCAGCTTATTAGGCCTGGCCTCGAGAGTACGACTATTAAGGCGCTGCGATAATGCTATTGCCTAAGACTGTAGGTCCGGCTTACGGCCTCAGGTTGTACGCCAACTTTTTGCGCCATTCGACTGGTGAAGTAGGGCAACAGGGCTCTTTCTCCACCCTCTGCTGATTTCCGCGTACCAGCATTGGATTCAGCCGTTTCTGCACTGGTAGCAGCGCCACTGGTCCTATGAACACTGACATCTAAGTCATCTACCAGTTTTTCCGGCTTATCCCAATGGATCCGCTGGTAGACAACAATTTTTGACTTATCGCGAGATAAATCGTGAGCCTTATCAAACTCTACAACCAAGTAGGGCTTTCGACCCGCGAGAGTCTCCATTGGCTTATCTACTACCACACAACCACCGCCCATTTCCTCCCCAATATCCTTTAACTCCTTTCGATGCAGGTAAGCGCTTTCTCTTTCGCCCATATATTGTAGTCCGACAATAGTATGCCCCGGAGATTGATATTGAAACATCAGACTATCCAGAGCTTCGGACGGAGCCTGCAGCTCCAATTTCGCCGTTCTCCCTCCAGTACTCTTTCGAGGACTGAATTGCGAAACGGGATAACTGCCTTTTCGGACCAAGTTAATATCATCCCGTATTCCATTAAGGTACTGGATAGCCTCACTTATAACGTTTTTATCACGATTTATCACCCCGGTCACTTTTTCTACAGAGGCATTTCTAATCTCCGATTCCACTCTGTCCAGGAATTTTAGATGACGGTAAATTTCATCTCTCTCCTCTTGTTTTTCCCAGAATTCATCTCTATTGAGCAAAGATAAGAACTGAAGCCCTCGCTCTTTAATCTCATGGATGATCGTTAAATACCGCTGTGTGCGTAAGGTGATTTCATCCATATTGTCAGCATAATCTATCGAGTGGATTGCTTCCGCATAGGATTTTCTAACGAGATACAACTGAGCCAACCCATGGACTTTTTTACTTTCCTTATGATTCACTTTATCTGTACTCTCACATTCCTGATTGACTTTTTCTATCAACTTACTCACATCGCTCAAATCTGTCACCAACCCCGGCAGAGGAACATCAATCCCTTCAGCTGAAAACATGATTTCACATTTGATTTTTTCCTTTTTTAAAAAGAGATGTAGCTCACAGCCTGCACTAAATTCAATCAAGTCTTTTTTTCCAACGGCTAATTTTGTGGATAACTCCCTCTTCTTTTCTTCGCTGTCCGTTTCAAACTTAATCATGGCTGTTAATCTACGACCATAGGCTATTTGCCCGACATAAGAATCGCCAAACTTTCTATTAAAGGCTGAATCATTGTTTTTCAATAGAGCTTCATTTTCTTTTGTTAAGAAGACATTAGACTCAAATCGATTCATTTGTTCCACTTTATAGAAGTGTACGACATAATATAAAGTGTGATGCGCTCTTTTATTATTTGCTTCAGCACCAAATTTTGCGGTTAAATCTACTCCATGAATTGGGACTGTCACTCCCCCATCAAGTTGAACCGAGCTTCCACTACTATTGATGTCTTCTACAATTGAAGCACAATAAAACGTGTCTTTTTTTGACTTGAATATACCCTTTCTTTCTGGTTTTGATAACTCAAGCGCTCCTTGTTTTTGGCTCATTTCTGAGAGGTTAAAACCATCGCCCAACTGATAGACTTCGTTCATCTTTATCTCCTTACCCAATTCTATGATTTGGCCACAGCTTTACTATGCTCTCAGAAAAACACAAAACACATTCGTGAATAACACTTGAGTATTTTCTACTTACGCAGATATACCCACCATCAATCGTATGGTATTAGGAAAAGAATGCCCGAGATAATCTTGACAACTAGCATATGGTCATTTTATGCCCAGGGATAACCCTTTAATCATTGTTTTGGACCGTTATTTTGATAATTCTCAGCCAGTTGACAGCAGCTGGTACGTATTTTCTACGGGTATATTACTCCCCATAACAATAATATAATGAAACGAAAAGCAAAAATTTCATGAAGAGGAGGGCGAATGGCGTCGACATCTACGGCTCACCAATATAGTAAAGCTATTTACCCCATGATCGAAACCATCGGTGCACCATTACTCAAAGCATTTGGCATCACACATTTTGGATTGATCAAATTCAACGACCAACGTTTAATGCTGCGCATCGCCAATCACGAGAAGTGGAATCAAATTTACTTGCAAGAAAAATTCTATAATGATTTAGATTTGTATAATATGTCGTCTATTCCAATCAACGGTGTGCATAGAAAATTATTAACTGATCAGCCTACCACCAAACACCAAAAAATATTATACGATAATGATCTTTGGAATTTTCTCCTTTTGTATGAACGAACAGAACATCAAGGCAGTTTTTTCTTCTTTGGGACTACCAGAGAAAACAAACAGATCATCGATTCCTATTTAAACTACCAAAACGTCTTTGATCACTTTGTCTTTTATTTCAAACAGAAGATGGCTAATCTATTGGAAATCAACAGGAATACTTGCATTGAATTAGATATAAATCCCTTAGAACATTTTCCAAAACCTGAAAAAACTGAGGAAAAAATCCAAGCATTTTACGATGAGACTAAGATTACCAAGTTTCACTTGGGCGAGACCTTTAGGAATGCCAGTCTATCTAAAAGAGAGACAGAGTGTCTCTTTCATCTTGTTCAGGGAAAAACAACAAAAGAAATCGCGGGTTGTTTAGGTCTTTCTCCCAGAACGATTGAAAGCTTTATTAACAAACTTAAAATAAAAACCGATATCACCAGAAAATCAGAACTTGCGCAGAAATTGTATTCTGTTGCTCACTTACTAAATCATTCTGTAGACTCATATTCTCACAATAAAGAGGAAAAAAATTGAAAATCATCATTTTCTGTCTCTTCCTACTAATATCATTTAATGCATACGCAAAAGCTAAAATCTTTCCTGATCCAGGAAGACAACCTTTTTGTCAAAATATCGATTCCGAAACTCCGTCAATGCAATCGTAACCAAACCATAACCCAATTTAAAGAACACCCAGAAACCAGATACACTCTTTGGATAACAACTACCACACTACTATTTGAGTTCACTCACAGTGGTGAAATTTTACTTCAGCATGAGATCAACGGCTTTTTGTGCCAAATAAGAATCTGTACTGGAAGGCCAATTCTCTCTGCAGGGTCCTTCTAAGGCTTTAACCGTTTGAGAAAAAGTGACGGTTTTATTACCTCGCGATACCGAGCCTTGATACGCTACCTCTTCAATAATATCACTCTCCGGTAACATTCTGAATTGAGGCCAAATTTGAGTCGTGACGCCCGGTTGCCTGGCATAGTAATCTGCCAGGGCCTCTAAAACCATCATGAGAGTGTTTATCCACTTCGGCCCTGCTCCCAGATTTTCTTTTGTCTGAGGATTCATGGCTCTAGGACACAACTTAAAAGCGAAACAATGAAGAAATTCTAAGGAATAATTCTCGAGAAAATCTTGTAAAATTGTTAACACAGCTTCATCGTATTTGCCCTCATTCTTTGCCAAAAAATCTGCATACGCTTCTCTTGCAGTTTCACCCATCACTTGGGCTTGATTGGGTAACGAAGATCTTCTTCTTTTACAAGGCTTCACGGTAAGGCTCTGGCCACCTTTGATAGGAGGTATATCTTCACTCTCCAATGTTTCTTTTTCGCTGTCTTTCTTATCATCCTCTTCATCAAAACCCAAATATCTTTTTTGTGGCACGGATTCGTCTTTACTTATTCTCTTTCGATGATAGAATTCGGCAGCATCTGGGCTCCGTTGAGGTGAGAAAAAAAACAAAGTAGTCTTTTGGGGCGTGTGCTCATCCGCAACTGTGAAATCGATAGAACGATGAGATTCCACATGGGTTCCTTTTGGGGTATGTGCGCTGAGTGGTCGTGTCCTACATATCTTAGGTGTCACAGGATCTGTTGAAGGTGACGCATCTAGAATGACGGGGCGAACAAATTCAGAACTGCTAGTCGCAGACAAATCAGTTGTTTTAAAGGTGCCATCTTTGGCTCTTGACACCAATAAAGCGCCCGCTTTTTTTGGTTCCGAAAATCTATGCCAAGGATTTCTAGGGCGTTTGTCGCGATTTTCTACATTTTCTTTTCCATCGACAGATTCATGTTCACTGCCCTTCGGCCCAATCGGTGTGCTAAACATACTGCTGTTACCTTTTTGATACTGCTGTTTTTGATGACCACTGAACAGACAGTCATCGTTTATCACGAAATACTAGCACAAACATCACAATTACTTCAAAAATATCTATAATTTAAGGGTAATTACACTCATCTTAATTATTTATAAAAATGTCATTATTCAATTAATCTGATAAAAACGGGGTTTTACTAAAGAAATAAAGATGCAATTACACGCAATTAAGCAATTGGTTTGTTCATAAAAACACAATGTGTATTTACACTCTTGTTTTGTTGCTTGGTTACTTTCACATAAAAACAATGCTAAACGACTACATGGGTATTCTTGGCGACATCTATTGCTACCCACAGATTAGGCTGTGCGCTATTAATATCAATAGTCATAATCAGCTTCTCCTATAACTGGTTAACGGTAACAGTTATTTTATTTAACGAACCTGGTGATGGCTCTTTCGTAGGTACTATGGAAGCGAGTTTATCTCTCTTAGGATTTAATGTGAGACAACTCGTGAAGCATTAACAAGGAAAAACCGAGAGAAAAGTAGCATGATTAATTAAGCGCCAGCGACTAACTATTTTGTGATTACTTGCGTTTTCCTTGAGAATTTCAGCTTTTATTCCTAATGAATAAAAATAAGAAACCGATATTAATCATAAAGGGTCTTATTCAAAGGAAAATAACGTGGATATACAGCAAATGTGTCAAAAATGGGAAGGAAAAGTCTTGGGAAGTAAAAGCGACATAGTCGCCGCATTAAAGAGATTAAATAGAGAACCAAAAGATGTTAATGAACTTCAAGATATTATCTTGAAAATTAGAAGAAATGAAATGAATCAAACTGCAAAAGACGCAAGTAATATCTGTAATGATTTTCCGGATTAAGACTATTATAGAAGGGTAATTTTATGTCGATTCCTAAGAAAGCTATTGGAGCAACCCTTGCCACTGGAGTAGGTTTGTATGCTTTATATAGATTGCATCAATATTTATATGGTGCCAAGCCTAATAATGGAGATATATATCTTGGACAATACTCAATTATACATCAGGTTCTCGAACTGGCTAGGCTTGGGAAAATAACTCCTCCCGCTACTATATATGCGATAAAGCATTTCACTCAAAGAGCACATTCAAGCATTGTTAATGATACAAAATGGGGTCAGAAGCCATTCGAAACCCCTTTGTCTATGGAAAGTTCACCAGCAATCCAACAAGCACGAACAGATCAATACTTAACTTTACAAGATGTTATCAGCATTCGAGGTGAAGCTATCAGGGAGCTAAAGGAAAGAGGGTTTACAGTGTTCGAAGTTGATGCAGTCAATAATATCAACAGAAGTAATGATAAAATATATGTTACATCTACAACGAATGGAGCACAAAGTACTAATGTGCATTCAAAAGATGCTATCGTTTTTAATAGCGCCACTAAACCCAGACAAAACAGAACAGAATCCTTTAGGGGGTTTAATAATACAGAAGTATTGTATGAGCGAGGGAATGTTGTTGATGATTGCCCTAAAATCGTTTCTGGGGCAGGTCCTTCGGCTGTATGGGTAAAAGAACGTTGCCCTAAAGTCCAAGTTTTATTCTGCTCTCCTGGGGCAGTAAGTGGCATCCATAAATTTGTTAATAACCCTAGAAATACGGCAACTATACAATCTATTAGTGAGCAGGATCAAGTTGACTTAGAAAAACATGCAATATCTACCGGCAAGGAAATATTAAGTCTGGATGATTCTCAAGAATGGCATATAAATCTTAAAAAAAAATATCGTGCCTTTATGGAACGGTATGCACACTTAAATTTAAAGCCAGAAAATGTTGCCTTGGTTATTGATTTGACCACTCGTCAATGTATTGCCATTGGAGAGGGAATTAATGCGGTCGGTTATGAAGGAAATTTGGGCATAACAAATACTCTACCTCCAGGTAATGTATTAAATTTGCATATTTTACCAAATGAACCGGCAGAACTCTCCGTCGCACCTCAAGAAATTTTGGGGAGCATTATGCACAATTTAGATTATCAGCGGATGTTATTGGCTGATTTTTATAATAGTAAAGGTGCTGCGTGGTCTTTAGAAGAAAGAATGATCTTACTTCCCATAGAAAGGCTGTTTCTTCGAGTAAAAGATAGTCCTCCAGTATCAGCGCATTCAGGATTAATTAAAGCTTATTTAAATGAGCATACGGGGTTAGATATTTCGGACGCATATTTTCGAAATTTAGAGCAAGAAATTCGTCGGATGCAGGCTGGGCCGAGAGATCCTGGTGAGGCAACTCATGTCTTGGTACAGGTTTATGCAAACACGGATCCTAAACCTTCAGCTGATGATGTTGGAAAATTTAGAAAGGCTTTTGATTCGCTAATGCAAGAGAAGCAGAAAAAATTAGCTACAGTTTACAAAAAGGTAGTAGCATCACTTGATCAATAAAAAGTATGTTTTGTTTCCTTTGCAGTTGCTTCCATCTCTTCTCTACGATTGGCATCCATTATTTTTTGGAGTTCTGTTGCATTACCAGGTTCTTTGCCAATTTTGGTAAGCGCTTTCTTAATGTCTCCTTCGCTACCCAGCACTTGACCTTGCCATTTTTTCCAGTCGAGAGTATTGCTGTTCTCTGTCTCTTGCATATTCTCAGAGTTTGAAGAGGCATCTTTATGTCTATGCAGTAAAAAGTCTATAAATTGATTCAACATAGTTAAGATCCCCCCAAATAACATACTTTAAGTATGATAGCATTATTAAAAATAAAGAACAAGAGGGCATTTTAGCTCATAAAAATGGCGTTTAGAGGCGAATAGAAACTGAAAAGATAAACAGCGTTGAAACTCATTCTACATTCTGTCTTTGCGAGGAACGTAGCGACGAAGCAATCCAAAAAGCTGTGTAGATTGCTTCAACCCTTCGGGTTTCGCAATAACGGGACCGGAGTAGTTACAACTCATTTTGTGTATGGCAGGAGACTACGATCTGGGTGTGAGTTTGTGTAATTACAATGGTTATTCTCAATTATTTTGACTATTTTAAGAATAGGGTACTTATGTCATTAGCTTTTATCTTCAAAAATTGAGTGGGAGACTGCAAACGCCGCAACCAAAGAAAAAAGATCAACCTGCTTTAAAAGAAACAGGATCTACTTAAGCAAGCTAAGATCTAACACAAAGCATGCAAAATCTTCCGACGCGAGTTGCAAGAACATCACTTTAGGCTGATGGTTCAATAGATACTGTTACGGAGACACTTAAAAAAGCTAGAATAATGAGGCTAGGGTTTCAACAACAAAGGGATAGTTTGGCAAAAGATCTAGCTAATTTTGATTTTTTTAAAGGTCAGAAACAAAAGTATTTTTACTTCTATATTCCCTATTGCTGGAAAAGTACTAGAGTGTGCCTCTTGTAGTGCTCCCCACGAAAGTTCTCTCAATCGTTTTATTTATGGTAGTTGAATAAGTTGAATTTACTATTTATCTCTTCCCATCCGAATGCTTGCCCGCCTTTCTCCAGAAAAGGTATACTTTCCTATTACATTTATGTCGAGTGAACACAGGAGTTCAGAATGTTTGAATTACAATGTTTGGCTATTCTCAGCGGAGTCCTTGCATTAGGATATGGAGTGTTTGCCGCTCGGGCAGTTTTTCAAATGTCTCCCGGCAATGCCCGGATGCAAGAAATTGCTCTAGCCATTCAAGAAGGTGCTAACGCTTATTTGAATCGCCAATATAAAACCATCGGCATTGTTGGCTTCTTTATTACCCTCATCTTGTATTACGTTTTGGGTTTTTACTCGGCGGTGGGCTTTCTCATTGGAGCCATTCTTTCTGCGCTTGCCGGCTACGTGGGCATGGGTGTTTCTGTCCGAGCCAATGTTCGAACCGCCGAAGCGGCTCGCGGCGGCTTAGCCAAAGCCTTAAACATTGCTTTTAAAGCGGGGGCGGTCACTGGCCTGCTCGTCGTTGGGTTAGCCCTGCTGGGTGTGACTCTTTATTATCTCTTGTTACAAAATCTTGAGTTAGCCGATCGCCCTTTAATGGAAGCCTTAATTTCCTTAAGCTTTGGGGCCTCGCTGATTTCTATTTTTGCTCGATTGGGTGGCGGCATTTTTACCAAAGGCGCAGATGTCGGAGCAGATCTCGTTGGTAAAATTGAAGCCGGTATTCCTGAAGACGATCCCCGTAACCCAGCTGTTATTGCAGATAATGTGGGTGATAATGTGGGCGATTGTGCTGGAATGGCCGCCGATCTCTTTGAAACCTATGCCGTGACGATTGTAGCCACCATGGTTTTGGCCGGCATATTAGCACCGGATAACCTGAAAGCTGAACTGATGTTCTACCCGCTCGCAATCGGTTCTGTCTGCATTATAGGATCCATTATCGGCACTTTCTTCGTTCGATTAGGAAAAAGCCGAAACATCATGGCTGCTCTTTACAAAGGTTTAATTGCAACGGGGATCATCTCTGCACTCCTCATTGCCGGCATGACAGACTGGTTTATTGGTCTTGATACCAGCTTTGAAATCAACGATAGACGCTTAACCGGCCTCAGTTTATTGTATTGTGCACTGGCTGGCCTTGGTATTACTGGTCTTTTGGTTTGGATCACCGAATACTACACTTCAACAAAATATCGTCCTGTTCGCAGTGTGGCACAGGCTTCACTCACGGGACACGCCACCAATATCATTCAAGGCCTTGCCATCTCAATGGAATCCACTGCTTTACCCGTTGTGGTCATCTCAGCCGGAATCCTCTTTACCTATACTTTTGCAGGACTCTTTGGTATCGCGGTTGCTGCCACCACAATGCTGGCATTAGCCGGAATGATCGTTGCTTTAGATGCATACGGCCCCGTCACCGATAATGCCGGGGGAATCGCAGAAATGGCACATTTGGACAAAGAAGTCCGAAGTGTCACCGATGCGTTGGATGCGGTTGGCAACACAACCAAAGCCATTACCAAAGGTTATGCCATTGGCTCAGCGGGTCTTGCCGCATTGGTGTTATTTGCTACCTATACTGAAGATCTAAGCCATTATTTCCCGTACTTAGAGATTCATTTTAGATTACAAGATCCTTTTGTCGTGGTGGGATTATTCATTGGAGGGTTACTCCCGTATTTATTCTGCTCTTTCGGTATGATGGCGGTTGGACGTGCCGGCGGTGAGATTGTTGTCGAAGTAAGGCGCCAGTTTCGTGATATTAAAGGGATCATGGAAGGAACAGCTCGTCCGGAATATGGTGTAGCGGTTGATCTTTTAACGAAAACCGCGATTCGTGAAATGATCATTCCTTCGCTCCTGCCAGTACTTGCTCCCGCAATTTTATACTTTGTCATTAAGTTTATCGGTGGCCAAGAAGCGGCATTTACCGCACTCGGAGCTCTACTGCTCGGTACCATTGTGACCGGCCTCTTCGTGGCCATCTCGATGACCTCCGGAGGAGGCGCTTGGGATAATGCTAAAAAATATATTGAAGATGGTCATTACGGTGGGAAAGGATCCGAAGCTCATAAAGCGGCTATCACCGGCGATACTGTCGGTGATCCTTATAAGGATACCGCGGGACCTGCAGTTAACCCCATGATTAAGATCATTAATATCGTTGCTTTATTGTTATTAGCAATGCTTGCACATACTTCCTAAAAAACAAGGGCCCCATTGGGGCCCTTACTTTAATCTCAAAATGGCAATGACTGTTCATTAAAATTGATAGAACAAACCTACGCCAACTGAGTTTACGTTTTTGATCAGTTTGTTACCTTTTTGATGACGAACCATGGCTCGTACACCAACGTTGGTATCAAATTTATACTGAGCGCCGACACCAAGACGAAGACCCGTCTTCGTTTTAGCAGCTTGTTGTTGTGCGCTGGTCAATGCAACTGCTGCACCGTTCACGCCTTTCATCTGAACTTTAGTGCTCAAACGACCAAGTCCGACTAAACCAATTAAATCCACTTCGTTAGAAACTGGAATATACCCTAAAGCATCCACGTAAGGATTATGCATCTTTACATTGAAGTTACCATTTTGGTACGCGTTTTTGCTTTGTTTTAAAGCAGTGTATCCCAATTCTGCACCGAAATATTCATTCAAACGGCTTCCCAACAGCAAACCAACAGAAGGAAGTTTATTTTTTTGCAGCAATGTTTTGCCATTACTTTTATTGATAAATTCTTGCCCATCTGCAGACTTTAAGCGATTGTATTGTGCTTCAGCCCCAACATAAAATTTCGGATCAAACTCCAATCCAAAGGCAGTGCCGCTTAAAAGCATGGCAGCTGACAAAGTCATGGTAGCTAACTTTTTATTCATCATATTGTCTTTCCTCCAACCATTTTGATAGATAGTTTCAAACTATGTTTCAGGATGGTAAAGGAGTTTCGTTGTAAGGTAAATACCCTGAAACGAAAAATATCGGTAAAATCCTCCAAAATTACTGATTAAAAATATAGAAAAATGAATTAAAATGTCCGTGAAATTGCAACTCTTTGCAAAATACCCTAACATTGCAATTGGAGAACTAGCTAAAAGTTGATTAACTGCTTTAATGACCTATCATAATGAAACTCCACAAGTTAAACCAGCTTTCCCTATCTCGAGCCCGCCTTCTAAGGTGTTAATCGGATGGCAGGAATGGTGTGCGCTCCCTAAACTCCATGTGCCTGCGATAAAAGCAAAAATTGATACGGGTGCCAAAACATCTGCCTTACATGCCTCTGATATCCGCCCCTTTCATCGACAGGGCGAACTCTATGTTCATTTTGTTGTGCACCCGATCCAACGAAACCAAAAGTTTGCAACAAATTGTACTGCAAAAGTGATTGACGAACGATCGGTGAAGAACTCCAGTGGCAGTAAAGAAACGCGTTATGTCATTGCCACTCGTCTGATATTAGGCTCACTCGCATGGAATATAGAAATCAGTTTAACCAACCGCGATCCAATGACGTTTCGAATGTTATTAGGGAGAGATGCCTTAAAAGGACATACTCTTATCCTACCCGGAAAAATCCTCATCCAAGGGAATATTCGTCCTAAACAATTAAAGACACTGTATCACCAAACACATAAGGTCCTTAAAAACCCATGAAACTTGCTGTATTAACTCATAACCCAAATGCATTTACGCACCGCCGCTTTGTTGACGCTGCTAACAAACGCGGGCATGAAATTGCTTTTATTCATACCTCCTATTGCTATATGAATGTCTCACCAGTATCACCAGCCATTTATTATCCCAACAGCGAGGTTTTTAATAATCTGTCTGCCATTATTCCCAGGATTAATCCAACCCACACTTTTTATGGAACGGCTGTCTTAAGACAATTTGAGATGATGGGTATTTATACACTGAACAATTCTATATCCATCACCTGGTCACGAGATAAGTTGCGAGCCCTTCAGATCCTCGCACGTAAAAAACTTCCTCTGCCCATTACTGGATTTGCAGACTCTCCGGAAGAAACAGAGAAACTGATCGATGTTGTCGGTGGCGCTCCGTTGATTATCCGTCTCTCAGAAGGGACTGAAGGGCGAGGAACTATTTTTGCCGAAACTCATCAAGCAGCCGTCAGCGTCGTCAATGCCTTTAAACAATTAAAAGCGAACATCTTAGTACAAGAATATATTCAAGAAGCACAAGGGGTTGATATTCGATGTGTGGTGGTTGGCCATAAAGTTATCACCGCCATTCAACGAAACAGCCCAGAATCAGGCGGAAAATCATCTCATCGCGGATTAGCCAGTGTTCCAGTAGAAATTAGCGCCACTGAGAAAAAAATTGCAGTTAAAGCAGCTAAAACCATGAAGTTGAATTTTGCCACCGTTGATCTGATTCGTTCAGACCGAGGTCCGTTGATTTTGGATGTAGATTGTTCACCTCGTATCGAAATGTTGGAAAAAATCACCCATTGCGACATTATTGATCCCATCATCGAATTTATTGAGGAAAATGTAAAGTCCTAAAATTTAACTGCAACCATTGCAATCCTATGAGAGCAGGTGAGCTGACAATTTTACCTTCTGCTAACAATTGAAACACCTCATCGACTGACAATACACACACCTTAATGTCCTCACCTTCTTCTACAATTCCAAACGTTTGATGATTTAATTGCGGTGCTTTCACTTTTCCACAATAGATAAAAATTTTTTCCACCGAAATACCTGGCGTTGTAAAATAAGAGCAAATAGGGATCAAAGAAAGTATTTCGCATCCCGTTTCTTCTTTAACTTCCCGATATGCCGTTTCTTCGGGACGTTCACCTTCTTCACAAACCCCCGCCACTAATTCTAATAACCAAGGACCCGCCGCATTCGACAAAGCGCCTGCCCTAAATTGTTCCACAAGTACTACTTTTTTTTCGGCTGGATCGATTAACAAAACCGTTACAGCTGAAGGTCTAAAGATAACTTCTCGCGGAATGGGTTGACTGGTTCCACCCGAAAAAAGCGGATATTGAAAAGTAAACTGTTTGATATGAGAGTAACCCGAAAAAACCTCTTTTTCTTCTAATATTTTGAGATCCTGCAGTCTAAATTGGGATGCCCAGGGTGTAATCATATGTTATACTCCTAAGAGATGGTTACTACTATTTTGCCCATGAATTCTAACTCCGCGTGCATCAATATGGTAGATTTTATTCATACTTGGGGGGTCAATGATCCACTCATCTTGGATCTTATAACCAAGCTGCCACGCGAATCCTTTATTGCCAGTGGTTATCGAACGGTCGCGTATAGCGATACTTTTCTCCCCATTGGTTACAATCAAGTTACCTTACCACCTAAAATTATCGCTCGCCTATTACAAGCCTTAAAACTCTCCCAGCAAGAGCGGGTGCTAGAGGTTGGCACAGGGTCCGGTTATCTCACCACCCTATTATCGCATCTCAGTAAAACCGTGATTTCCATTGAAATCATCCCAGAACTCGCCAGGATTGCACAAGAAAATTTAACCACCCATCACGTGACAACCGCACAGGTAGAAATCGGTAATGGCCGACTGGGATGGCTAAAACAGGCCCCCTATGATGTCATTGTCTTAACCGGGGCGATTCCCCGCTTAGAAAAAAATTTGGTCGAACAACTCACGATTGGTGGCCGTCTTTTTGCAGTCATTGGAAAACCACCGGTCATGTTTGCTACACTAATTACTCGAACCAGTAAACTGGACTGGCAAAAAGAGGAGCTGTTTGAAACAGAATTCCCTTTTTTAAGTTCCACCCAAACAGAGTATTTTGATTTTTAATTTATGCAACGACTAACCCTAATGCTCTTCACCGGAATGATCTGCTTATCAACGGCAACTTATGCCAATGATTTACTGGCTGTCTACCGCTTAGCCCAAACGAATGATCCCACGCTCCAATCGGCAAAAGAAGCTCACTTGGCTTCTATTGAAGCGCTGCCACAGGCTCGTGCACAATTTTTTCCTTCCATACAAGCCGTGACCTCTCATACCGCCTATGATAACGGCGGAAATAATGCAACCAGTATCCCACCCGGCGGAGTGACCCGTGCCCACTACAATCAAAGCTCATATGGTTTAAATTTAACTCAACCGGTTTTTTACTATCAGGAATGGGTCCAATTAAGCAAAGCTTCCAATCAAGTCAAACAAGCCAATGCCAATTATGCGGCGGCTGAACAGGACTTAATTGTCAGAGCGGTCCAACGATACTTTGGCGTTTTAAAAGCTTTTGATGCGCTAAAGTTCGCTAAGGCACAGCGCAAGGCTTTTGCTAAATTTTTAGAACAAACAGAACAACGGTATAAAGTTGGTCTCATTGCCATTACAGATGTCCAAATTGCCAAAGCTCAACACGACAATGCTTACGCCCAAGAAATTTCGGCCGAAAATGATCTCGCCAATCAAAAAGAAATCTTGCGAGAAATTACGGGAAAAGAGATAGATCGTTATTCATTTTTGCGCGATGAATTAACTCTAAAAGCCCCTGAACCACAAAATTTAGAAACATGGGTTCTGCAAGCGTTGGATCAAAACTTAAGTCTTCAAGCCATAGAATTTCAAGTCAAATCAGCACATGACGATATCAAAATAGCACAAACTGGCCATCTCCCGACTTTAGATGTCAGTTCTTCCATTAATCGCGTCACCAGTACGCCGTATACCACCAGCACCAATAATGCCAATCTTGGACTACAGGTGACTCTTCCCATCTTTAGCGGAGGTGCTGTCAGTTCTAAAACCAGACAAGCTGTCCATACTTATGCTAAATCACAAAAAGATCGGGAAACCCTGCATCGACAAACGGAAAGCAATACCCGTCAATCTTATCGCAATGTTCTAACTCAAATCAGCCAAGCAGACGCTTTAAAACAGGCGATTGTTTCCAATAAAAGCGCCTTAGAAGCAACCGAAGCCTCATTTAATGTCGGAACACGAACCATCGTCGACGTTCTCAATGCCCAAAGTAGTTTAATTCAAGCTGAACAAAATTATGCCTTCGCTCGTTACGATTACATTTTGCAAAGCATTAGCCTGAAACAAGCCGCAGGCACATTAAATCCAGAAGACATTCAGCACATCAACGCCTGGCTAACCAAGGAACAATGATCTTAAAGGACAAGAGCTTACCTTTATCAATATTGAAAGTTATCCGCGATAAAGCCACAGAGCAATCTTTCACCGGGGAATACAACGATTGGGAAGAACGTGGAACCTACCTCTGCCGGCAATGCGGACAAGCATTGTTCCGATCGCACACTAAATTTCATTCGGGGTGCGGTTGGCCAAGTTTTGATCAGGAAGTCCAAAATGCAGTCCAAATAAAACCTGATGCTGATGGGCGCCGCAGTGAGATTTTATGTGCTGCTTGCCAAGCACACTTAGGGCATATTTTTAAAGGAGAAGGATTTACGGCCTTAAATATTCGCCATTGTGTTAATTCAGTCAGTCTCGATTTTATTTCAGATCCCTTAGTACAAACAACCGAAGAAGCCATTTTTGCTGCTGGCTGTTTTTGGGGCGTTGAATATTACTTTAAAAAATGCCCAGGCGTATTAAAAACAGAAGTTGGATATACTGGCGGCCAACAAAACAATCCCACCTACGAAATGATCTGTCGCGGTGATACGGGACATTTTGAAGCCATACGCGTTCTTTATGATCCTCAAGTAATCACTTTTGAGAAAGTAACGCAATATTTTTTCGAAATCCATGATCCCACCCAAACCAATGGACAAGGGCCTGATCTTGGCCACCAATATTTAAGTGTTATATTTTATTATGATGAAATACAAAAATTGATAGCAGAATCGCTAATCAATCAATTGAGACAACAAAATCTCGCTGTAGCAACTCAAATCTTACCAGTGAGACCATTTTGGCGAGCCGAAAATTATCACCAAAATTACTATGAGAAAACCCACAAGTATCCTTACTGTCACCGATATGAAAAGCGATTTTAGAGAATGTACCCTACTCATTCAAAAGGAAGGCTCTATACGAGAATCGGGGGAGGTGCATAATAAATTTTCCAATAACGCCAAAAAGATGGCACGCAGTTTTTTGTTCGTATCCCCATTCCCCTAAACGAGCATAAATATCGTATTCATCTGTACATACCTTACTGCCATATTGAACCGTTTTTTTTATAATCGGTTCAATAGTCACTTGCTTTACATTACCCAGCATTTTAATCACCACTGGAGCATTCCTTTCAATCATCTGAGAAAAGTGTATGGTTTCGCCTGAAGATTAAAAATGGTTTTTTTATTGGGGACAGCGGCAGGCGTTAAAGGTTGAACATTTCTTGCTTGGCCTAATATAGAGTCTTTGTGCTCTGCAATGATGTCTGTATTAGGAACTTCAGAAACCTGGGGAGGAGTGTAATCTAAGTTTGTGTTGTCTTCAGCCGTTCGGGAAAACTGAGGAAGGAATGGCTTCGCCTGAAGATTAAAAATGGTTTTTTTATTGGGGACAGCGGCGGGCGTTAAAGGTTGAACGTTTGTTGCTTGGCTTA
The DNA here is from genome assembly GCA_013286785.1 of Gammaproteobacteria bacterium. Taxonomy (GTDB): domain Bacteria; phylum Pseudomonadota; class Gammaproteobacteria; order UBA6186; family Azoamicaceae; genus CADEGZ01. The sequence goes on along the minus strand of JABDFC010000003.1, from coordinate 36,159 downwards.
ACATATTAAAGGCCTCGGAAACTTGGAAAAGAGTTGTAGAATTGTTATTAGGAGTATTCTCTTCTTGTTCAATTTTTTTATACAAATAATTAACTTTATCTTGTTTTCCCGCCAAAGAACCCCACTCGAAATAAGGTATTCCTATTACCTGCCATCCCAGTTGCTTAAGACACCTTATTTTAAACTTTGACTTTGCGGTCTCTTCCTCTGTCTTTCCATAAAAATGCGTGGGTCCTTGGACTTCAATGGCTATTTTAAAAGTTGGTGAAATAAGGACGATATCAATATGACTTAATAGCCGAGACTCAAAGAATTCGCTTTCAATACGATACTTTAGGTTGCATTCGTTAAGGAAGTGCAATATTTCTTGATGAATTTTAGATGATTTTGGCTTTTCTGTTGATAAGTGGACGCTGAGCTGCGCTTTACCCTGTTCAAATTCTGATGAAAACTTCAGCTGATGGCCATTTCTTTTACAAAATAAGTCAACTTGGTTGAGTTGCTGTAATGCTAAGAAGTTATAAAGAGACATTTTCTGAGCAACACTGTCAAACAGTTGAGCATTGAAATATTCTAGAATAGCAAAAGCCCATGCCAGATTGGAAAGGTCTTGCAGCTTAAATTCTTTTATCTTATTGAGAGCTATTGGGGCAATTCCTTGCATTAAAGCGTCTGCTTTGATCCCCAAGGTAGCAAAAGCCCATGCCAGGTTGGAAAGGTCTTGGGGATTAAATTCTTTTATCTTATTGAGAGCGATTTGAGCAATGGCTTGCATTAAATCCTCTGCTTTGATCCCCAAGGTAGCAAAAGCCCATGCCAGGTTGGAAAGGCCTTGCAGCTTAAATTCTTTTATCTTATTGAGAGCTATTTGAGCAATGGCTTGCATTAAATCCTCTGCTTTGATTCCCAAGGTAGCAAAAGCCCATGCCAGATTGGAAAGGTCTTGGGGATTAAATTCTTTTATCTTATTGAGAGCTATTTGAGCAATTCCTTGCATTAAAGCCTCTGCTTGGATCCCCAAGGTAGCAAAAGCCCATGCCAGATTGGAAAGTTCTTGCGGCTTAAATTCTTTTATCTTATTGAGAGCTATTGCGGCAATTCCTTGCATTAAATCCTCTGCTTTGATTCGTAAGGTAGCAAAAGCCCATGCCAGATTTGAAAGGTTTTGGGGATTAAATTCTTTTATCTTATTGAGAGCGATTTGAGCAATTCCTTGCATTAAAGCCTCTGCTTGGATCCCCAAGGTAGCAAAAGCCCATGCCAGATTGGAAAGTTCTTGCGGCTTAAATTCTTTTATCTTATTGAGAGCTATTGGGGCAATCCCTTGCATTAAAGCCTTTGCTTGGATCCCCAAGGTAGCAAAAGCCCATGCCAGATTGGAAAGTTCTTGCGGCTTAAATTCTTTTATCTTATTGAGAGCTATTGGGGCAATCCCTTGCATTAAAGCCTTTGCTTGGATCCCCAAGGTAGCAAAAGCCCATGCCAGATTGGAAAGTTCTTGCGGCTTAAATTCTTTTATCTTATTGAGAGCTATTGGGGCAATCCCTTGCATTAAATCCTCTGCTTGGATCCCCAAGGTAGCAAAAGCCCATGCCAGATTGGAAAGTTCTTGCGGCTTAAATTCTTTTATCTTATTGAGAGCTATTAGGGCAATTCCTTGCATTAAATCCTCTGCTTGGATCCCCAAGGTAGCAAAAGCCCATGCCAGGTTGGAAAGGCCTTGGGGATTAAATTCTTTTATCTTATTGAGAGCTATTGGGGCAATTCTTTGCATTAAAGCCTCTGCTTTGATTCCCAAGGTAGCAAAAGCCCATGCCAGATTGGAAAGGTTTTGTTCATTAAATTCTTCTATCTTATTGAGAGCTATTGCGGCAATTCCTTGCATTAAATCCTTTGCTTGGATCCCCAAGGTAGCAAAAGCCCATGCCAGATTGGAAAGTTCTTGCGGCTTAAATTCTTTTATCTTATTGAGAGCTATTGCGGCAATGGCTTGCATTAAATCCTTTGCTTGGATCCCCAAGGTAGCAAAAGCCCATGCCAGATTGGAAAGTTCTTGCGGCTTAAATTCGTCACTTAAAGCCAAGAATTTAAGTTTAATCCTTTCAATATAGGAAGCACTCATTGTGTTATTAATTAAGAGCAACTCAGCTTGCAAAGCTGCGCGTTCTTGCGCAGTAATTTTTTGTTCTTTTAACAATGTATGGATTTCTTTGTATCGCTTTGCCAATCGATGTAGAAAAGTGCTTAAATTAATACTATTAAAGCTCTCAAAATCGCTATTTAATATAGCAACTAAACCGTTGGCAGTGGTTGATGCTATTATTTTACTATTTATTTTTATATTTGTATGCTGAGAGTATCTTCCAGACATGTATCATATCCTCATGAATTATTCGTTCAACCTCTAACATATGATTTAAAGCAATAAGTTGGAATTATATCAAATAAATTTTAATAACTCAAGCTATCATTCCCGGCAATTCCCGATGAACCTGCACGCATTAACATAAGAAGTATCACGCTGTTATTTCGAAAATTTTTGAAATATCCACAGCAGTTCTCTTTCATTTAGGGTGAAGTACTCATAAAGCTTCCGCTTTCGTGAGTTTTTAGCCTGCATCGCTTCCCACGATGACAAAAATTGCCTTTTTAGACACGCTTTCACTAACTTTTGCGCCTAATGCTAAGAGCTTTTCTTTGGCTTTTTCTCCCGTTAAAGTGGGTAACGAACCAGTTAAAACAAAACTCTGATTTGCCAGTGGTCAAAAAAAAATAGTTGAAAAAAAGGCAGATTATTTTCTTGTGTTGAAAGGCAATCAGGGAAATTTGGTAGATGACGTGAAAGCCATTTTTGATAAACGTGATGATCCAAGTTAGATATTTAACACCTATGAAGCACATGATAAAGGACATGGTCGAATAGAATCGATATATTGCTGGAGTATTGATGCTCCAGATTGGCTTAAGAAAATACACCCTGATTGGGTATCTTGGAACGGTATTGGTCTGATACGGGCTACACGTCAGGTTGGTGAGAAAATAGAGGTTGAAGAGAGAGTCTATATTTCTAGTTTATCTGCGAATGCTGAAACCTATCTGTATTACTCTGAACAGCATTAGCAAGTAGAAAATAATGTCCATTGGGTGCTTGATGTTACATTTAATCAAAAGGGATCTTTTATCAGAAATGCAGCAGAAAATGTATCGATCATCCGAAAAATTGCCATAAATCTTATTAAGAGATATAAGGATCAAACAGGAGTGAAATCGAGCATGAGCGGACTTAGAAAGGTTTCGGCTTGGTCTGACAGGATTGCTGAGGGAATTTTAAATTGTTTGGTTACCTAAATGTTCATCGAACAGCCCTCCCGATTCCCGCATAGAGCCAAAAGGAATATAGAAATGACGGACTTTAACAAGCTATTTGCAAACCTTAAAAAGGAGCACAAAAAACTTGATACAACCATTCAAGACCTGAATGAGCTAGACAATGAAGTATTATCAACAGGACATCGAATTGCAGAGAAAGTTGTCGCCACGATTGGATCGTGGAAGTTTATTATTATTCAAACAGTTTTAATATGGTTCTGGGCAACTTTAAATGTGATTGCTTGGATCCAACATTGGGATCCGTATCCTTTTATACTATTAAATCTTTTTTTATCAATACAGGCAGCTTACGCAGCCCCAATCATTATGATGGCTCAAAACCGCCAATCAGCCCGCGACCGGCTTGATGCACATAATGATTTCTTGATTAATGTCAAGGCAGAACAAGAAATTCATATGATCATTGATCAATTGAAAATTCAGCAGGGATCCATACAAGAAATCCATCGATTATTGTCAGAGCTGAAGAAAAACAAATAGCCTTTCATACACCAGCGACACCCAATCGAGTGACATCTCAAGAAACCCAGTGTCTTAGGCAAAAAAAATTAGCCAGAATTGTAGCATGTTATAACCAAACTTGATCCATTGCTTGAAGCAGATTATAAATCTACCGTAATAACACCGGTGGTACTACTGAAAACAATAGATGGTAAGCTGTCTTGAGGATAAAAAAATGACACTGACAGGATTTTTTAGGATAAAATATTTCGAGTTAGTAAAAAATCTGATATTTGTTTTAACTTTATTTGTAGTGACTCCTATCATGGCTGATATAGACAATGAAATGATGAACGGGGCTACTTTAGTATCCCAACCTCCCGCGTGGGAAGAAAGTTCAAAAATGAATTCGATTCTCTCCAAATTCAATCAGGAAACGCTGGTTGTACTCGATATCGATTATACCTTGTTTCGAGCGACAACCAATCTGGGCACGCCTGAATGGTGCTTACATTTAGTGGGACAAGAAGTTGCAAAGGGAAAGAGTCGAGAAGAAGGTTTTAAAAAATGGTACCCTATTTGGTTAAAAGCACAATCCTTTAATCAAATCGTATTAATGGATGAGCAGCTACCTGCTTTACTTGATTTGATTAAAAATCAATCTGTGGATTATATTGCGCTGACATCTCGTCACCCCGTGAGTGAAAGCATCACTCAGCAACAATTTAGCGCATTAGGAATAGATTTTAATGGCAACCTTCCTAGAGACTTTGATTTTCAGACCAACTTAAAATACCCCACCTTATACCGTCACAGTATTTTGTTTGCCCACGACTTGAATGATAAAAGCGAGGTATTTAGTGCTTGGCTGCAAAGTTATGTCAACCAATGGGGCAAGAATAAGCCCATAAAACGGATTGTATTTGTAGACGATCTTGAAAAAAATGTTATTTCCATGGAAAAAATTATTAAGAATCTAGGTCTAGAATATATTGGGATCCGTTACTCTGCAGGTGATCGTTATAAAGCCAGATTCAATCCTGCGTTAGCAGAACACCAAGCCAGCATCCTCAGCGGAAATTACTCGGACAGTGAAATAACCCGGCTACTTAAAAAGGAGTAACTGCCTAGATACTTCAAGTTAATATAATAAAAAGACGCTAAACAACTCATCTTCCAAACTATTCGACTAACCTTCAAAGTCATGTGATAAATTTCCAAAGTAAAATGTATTTACCTTGGAATTTACATCCTTTATAATGGATTCTTGTTATGAAAAGAAACATTAACAGCAGAGTAAAGTGCTATTTCTAAAGATCTCCTGCTGATAAGCTCAAGAGTGTGAACCTACAAACGCGTTACTAAAATCATACAAAGCACAGGTTAATAATATGTCAGAAACATTCGCGTTACACAAACCATTAAAAAGATATAATCAAAAAAAATTATATGGTATTGCTTTGTTTATACTCTCTGGCTTAGCCTTTGCGACAGAAGACGCCATTATCAAACTGATACCTGATGATTTTTCCTTGTTTCAGATAATTTTCTTTGCTAACTTATTTAGTATTATTCCCATATTAATACTAATTGGCTTAAGAAGAGAAAAAATAATATTTTTTAAAAAGAACATTTTTATTCATTTTTTAAGAAGTTTATTTGGTCTTTTAACTGTTTTACTCTTTACAGGGGCTTTGCGCAATATTTCCCTATCTCAAACACTCACTTTATCGTTTTCCGCCCCGTTTTTTATGATAATCCTAAGTGTGTTTTTATTAAATAAAAAAATCAATTATTATGCAATCGTGGGTCTATTTGCCGGATTTCTAGGAGTTTTCATAATACTGTTTCCTGATTTTGGATCCTTCCAGCTTGGCAGTATTATGGCTTTACTATCAGGCCTAACGTATGCGTCTTCCTTATTAATTATTGAACACCTTAATGTTAAAGAGGACAATCCCTCTATTCATCTGTATTACATTTTCATTAGCACCTGCCTAATGAGCATATTTATTCCATTCTTTTGGGAACCAGTAACTACTAGGCTTCTGATCCAACTTATAATTATCGGAGCTCTTTATGGGATAGGATTAACCCTTTTAGTCAGTTCGCTACGCTTAATTTCAGTCTATTTGATTGCTCCATTTGACTATCTCAGTTTAGTTTGGATGATCCTATTTGATTATCTTTTATTTAACATATCTCTAACATCCCATATGATTGTTGGAATGTTAATTATCGTTATCAGTGGGATTTATGTATCGAGTGAATCTACAAAAGACATATAACGATTCTAATCGGCTGTTCGTACCATATGTGTAATAATTGGACTTCTAATTAGTTTATCACAAAGCTGATCTTTCGTATTACAATCCAATTTTCTTTTAACATTAGCTATATGGCATTCAATAGTTCTATTAGATACATGCAATTTGTTAGCAATATATTTTGCAGAAGAACCTTGAATAAAACGCCTAATTATTTTTGTTTCCATTCTAGTCAAAATATGACTTTTGTTTTCAGAAAAGATTGGAACTTTTTCTATATCTAGATTGGTTAAGATCTTATTTTTTAAACTAAATTCCTCTGCGCCTTTGACCTCATTAATCTTAGGCAAGCATGATTTTAGTTGATTAGCTTGTTGGATTATCTTGCAAGCTTTGGAAAGAAAAAAATATGAAAATTTTTCTAAAACCGACATATTAACAAGGTATTTATTATATATATTTTTTGAGTCAATCGGGGCGCCATAGCTAAAAGCATTAATAGAATCAGGAAATTTTAAAATAAGCGTAATTGTATTAGATAAATTAAAATTATTAGCTTCTCGAGTGATTTTCCAAATAGGTTCATCTTCCTCTGGCCACTGATCCCACAAAATATAATCGAACTGCGCAAGCCTATTATGACAGTCTGTGTCGGTCGTTTCAAAGTAATGATTAGTAAAATAATACTGCATCCACTCGGGATGTGTTGTTAAAATAATAAAAGAATTATCAGGATAGACCCTATACAACTCAAAATATCTAATGCCGAAGAAATCCAGCATTGGCTTACACAATTCTTCAACTTCACTTTTATGTTGGGTTATTTGCTTAACAAGATTAACAACATTAAAATCAACTCTGCCACTCATAATATTCCTCCTGTTCATCAAATTTTCTGGTTATATTGGTACATTGACAACATTTATCAATATTCCATTCTTAATAAATATCAACTGATGAAATTTCTGATTTCATTTCTATGCCAAACCGACCGACTTCACAAAGATAATTTCGCACCTCAGCAAAGGCAGCTAATAATTGTTGCACCTCAGATTTAGTATTAGCTGCTGTTAATGTGATCCTGTGGCCTTCTTGTCCGATTGAAACCATAGGGTAAGGAGAAACGGTGACTAAAATTCCTTGTCTAAATAATATATTTGCTGTTGTAATGAGGTCTGCATTATCTCCAATAACAACATAAACAATTGGAAATCCGGTATTATTTAAAACGGTAAAACCTAGATTACGTAATCCATTTAAGGCCATTTGAGTTAATTCCCATAATTGACTGCGATATGAGCCTCCACGTTTTTCATTAATCTCCAGTCCTTTCAACAACGTAGCCAAAGATGCTGTTGGACAAGGGCCAGACAAATCATAAGGTGTTGCAAATCCTTGCAAAAAACTTCTCATCTTATAAGAACAACCTACAAATGCTGCTAGAGAAGAATAAGCTTTTGAACAACCTCCAACATAGATGATGTTTTCATAATCCAAGCCATGATATTTTACAATCCCATTCCCCTTAAACCCAAGTGGTACGTCAGCAGTTGGTTCTTGGCCAACTATTCCGAAACCATGAGCATCATCAATATAAACAAGTGCCTCATATTTCTTAGCAAGTTTTATTAGATTCTTCAAACTGACAAAATCTCCACTCATACTGTATACACCATCAACAAGTATGACTTTTCTATTGTTATCATTGTGTTTAATCAATAACGCTTCTAAAGACTTGAAATCGTCTTGTTTAAAGCTCTCTAATTTTGCTCCGTTATCACGTGCAATTTTGGCAGCCTCGTACATGGTTTCATGACCTGATTTATCTAAAAATAGGACTCCGCTTTTTCCAACCAAAGCAGGTAAAACACCAATCGAGATTAATGTGACTGTTGGGAATATTAAAGTAGATTCAACACCTATTAAGTCAGCCAATCTTTCCTCAGCCTCTTGGTAAATATAAGGGCTAGCAACCAAACGACACCAACTCGGGTGTACACCCCATTTTATAATTTGTTCCTTAACATCCATTTGCATCTCTGGATCTAAATCTAAGCCAAGATAATTACAAGATGCAAAATCGTTTACCCAGTGATTCTCAGCAACCTTAATTCTTCGCCCATCAATTTTTAAAGCAGTAACATTATACTGCTGCAACACATTGAACAGCTTGTATATTTGTGAACGACGATTTTCAGCATTACTTAACTCCATGATCCTTTCTTCGACATAAGACATAATATATCTCCTTTATAAATTAATCTGCTTTTGAAAAAACCTTCGTTCACACATTTTTGAAAATCCAAGACTCATGAAAACGTTGTTAGAAAACGAGTTCTTATCACAGTTGACAACCATCCTGGTATAATCTCTATCGCCAACGAATTCGATACAATTAGCAATTAATTGCTTATAAAGTCCTTGCTTTCTAAAATCAGGGTGCGTTGCACCTTCAGCAATAAAAATGTAATCTCTATAAAACCCTAGCAAGTTAGTTGAAACAACTTTTTTATCTTTTAAAGCAACTCCACAAAGAAGTTCAATCGAATTATTTTTATTCGAAAGCATATTTTTTTTAAGCTTAGCTAAGACCTCTTTTTCAATGTTGTTTGCAATAGCATTTACCTGTAAAAATTCATTCAATAAAAAAGAATCGTTAAAAGGATAAAACAAAACAAATTCTACATCTTTCTTTTTTAGGTGAAGGACCTTCGCAAGTCTTTCTCGGTCCAAATCCTTTTTGGGAAGAACATACCAAATCTCTTTTTCATCATCAATTTCATGATATCCTCTTTTGACTAATACTTTCTCTAGAGATTTTGGAGAGACTGGATCAATATAAATGGCTGGAGTTATATTTCTTTGATAAAAGTAAGATTCTATGTTCTCAACAAATTCTTCCTTAGAGCTTTGCAATGCATGTGCACAATTAAAATAAAGTCGACCTACATCACGTAGAAAGGAGATTTGAAAATCTGGCATGTTGACTAAAACATCATAGTAGATATGTTTCCAGAATATATTGGACACTCGAAAAATATCACGCATTCTGTAATTCCTCTTTGAATCTTCTCGCTTCTTCAGCCAATCGATTGCGATCAATCTTTCCAGAAGATGTCTTGGGTAAAATTTCTAACTCAATGAACTGTGAAGGGATCATGTAGTGTGGCAATTTCACCCTGAGAAACTCAACATATGATGAAACATTTTTATTAAAACCAGAGTAGCTGCAAAAAAAACAAAATAATTTATTTTCAAGACCACCTTGCATTGTAGAGACCACCGCAAATTCATTAAAAGCTCCAAGTCCTGAAATTGCAGCTTCAATTTCTCCTATTTCGACACGATGCCCTTTTATCTTAACCATATGATCTTTTCTACCACGATAGTGCAATATATTTTCATGATCTTTAAATCCATAGTCACCTGTCCGCCAAAAATAACTTGGGTACGTATGGAACGGACTCTTAACAAGACATTCTTTTGTTTTATCTTCTAACCCAATGTAGCCCGAAGTTACTGTGCCACCACGACACCACAGCTCACCGACCTCATTCACAGCACAGATTCTGCTAAGATCTTCTGATACAACCATAATTTCCGTATCATCAACTACTTTTCCTAAAGGGATAGACGTCATGTCTTCAGGGATCTCACTAACCCAGTAGTAAGTAATAATATTTGTCTCAGTAGGCCCATAAATGTTAGCAATTTTAGTATCTGGAAGCATCTTTTTTAGTCGGCGTAATTGAGCAACATGAAAACTTTCTCCAGCATACATAATGCGAGTCAATTTTAAATTAGCATTCTCAAGTCCTCCTTCATTCATTAAGGTTATAAATGTAGAGGGGGTTGTGTATAATACTGTTACTTTCTCCCTTTCCATTAAGCAAACGTAATCTCGATGTCTTTGGGGGATTTCTCGTTTATGATTCCAATTATAACAAACCAACGTGGCTCCCACTTTAAGCGCATTAAAAACATCAAAAATGGAAAGGTCAAATTTAAATGGTGCTCTCGAAATAATAATGTCTTGATCAGTTAAATAAAATTCCTTCTGCATCCAATCTACAAAGGTTCTTGCGTTTCGGTGTGTCAACATGATCCCTTTAGGTATGCCTGTGGAACCAGAACTATGTAAAATATAAGCCAGGTCATCTGACACTTGATTAAGATCTTTAGGATTATCTTCCGACTCAAATATAACCGAATCAAAATAAATAATCTTGGAAGACTCTACAAAAACTTCTTTATTCCAAGCATCAACTAAGACAATGTATTTTAAAGATGAATCATTTAGCAGACCTTTATAACGTTCATAAAAAACAGGATCTATAACAAGCAAATCTAAATTTAAATTCTGGACAATATGCTTCAAGCGTTCTTCTGGAGAAGATTCATCTAAAGGAACATAGGCACACCCTATTTTAAGGCAACCTAACACTGCAGCAATGCTGTTTATATGAACGGCTGACAAGATCCCAATATAAGGATTCTTAATAATACATGATTTCAATTTTGAGAAGGCATGTGCAAACTTGTTTGATAAATTATTTAATTCAATATAAGTGATCGTTTTACCCAATTCTTCTTTAATTGAAACTTTATCCCCAAATTGTTTAACTGAATTCTCTAACACATCATGAAGAAGATATCTCATATGAATTCTCCTTCCAGCAAAAACCAACCGCTAATTAAGAGTATTATCCTGAATAATTTTAAAAACACAGTTTTATCTCCTATGTAGAAACAATCCATATTTCTGTGGTTTTTCCAAGAAAAACCTGATTTTCATAAAAATAGTTTAAATCAGTGACATTTATTCCTTGCAAAGATGGTAACGTCGGTAAATTATATTCTGATTTAAATTCATTGATGCATTCAAAATATTTTTCGATGTTTTTCTTTGCATAACTTGAGTCACTCCAACCAGATATAAAAACAATATCTCCTTTTTTTAATATCTTATTAAGGAATCGTATCGGGCTTTCAATATAATTAATCACATTAAACCAGAATACATAGAGGGTATTTTGTGCACTGCTTTCTTTTTTAGCGGCTTTCTTGCAGAATTCCTCAAAGTATTGAGGAAAAACCGTAACTTTGCTGTCTAACATTAGGGTTTCAACATAGCTTGAATTTACGAATTGATTAATATGCGGTTCAACCGCAATATAGTTATTTGCATAACGAATCCCTGTTGAAAAGTAAAACAATGGCCCTGCACCAATAACACAAAAGTTCATATCCCTTGTCTTTGGATTATTTTCCATCAATTGTTCAAGGATCAATTTTTCTTCTTGTAAATAAGGTGTGGCAATATCAAGGGCTTTTTTGGATAGCATATGCATAAAACTAGAATTGTTTTTAGAAATGCCTGGAATCACGTTCAAAGGAATGTCATTTGCCAAGCAAGTCTTTCTGGCTGACAAACTAAATGTATTCTTATCTAACATAGTACCTCTCGGAACAAGCTTTCTAACTATCAAATCATCGCTGAGTTTGCCTAAAAGTTATGGATAATAAAAATTAGGACTTATGCTCAAAATATTTGAGAATGATGCATTTGCCTATCCTACAAATTCCCCTACTGAAGATGACTAGGGGAAAAATACATAGCTTTTATCTTCAAAATACCTTAAATTGAACTTGCCCAGAAATAAAAGTCACAGGCAGACTCATGATTACTGTTTACACAACCCCGTGATTGCTTGTATTTTGTTTGGGGTTTTATCTGGTGTATAGGGAATACCTACGATAAATTTAAATACTCTTTGAACGCCATTGAAAGTCCAGAGTCGGCAATATGACACAGAAAACGATTCAGATTTCTCCTCCACAAGATCTTTATAAAGACTATCTAAAATCTATTAACGGAATAGACTTTACACGACGAGAAATAGATATTATTGCGTGTATTATGGGGGGTAGGGCTGCAAAAAAAATTGCTTCTTTCTTTAGTATTTCCCCTAAAACTGTGGAAACTCATATTCATAATATTATGTTAAAATTAGGATGTGGTTCACGGGAGCGTGTTATCGACTATTTTGAAAGGTCATCTAAACATAGACTTCTCAAAATCCATTACACATATTTAATGTTAAATTTGGCTTTTGAGAAAAGTCTAAAAGAGGTTTCTTTACTAACTATTAACCAGGTGACATCTTGTGTCATTTATCAGGATACCGAAAAGATAGACAAGACTCCTCTAGTGCAACAACTAAAGAAGCACTTTAATATCGCCAACATTAACGTGTCGCTCATCAATAATAAAGAACAAAATTTAAAATCCAGTAGCTCAATCAATTCTGTTCTACCTGAAAATCCAAACAAGTTACCTCAAGATAGAGATATCAATCCTAAAATCAACCTACTTTTCGAAACTCAGAATAAGCAGCATTCCATTCTAATATCTCTTATAGGGAAAATTGTTCATGCTTATGATGAATCACAGACCGTTGTTCAAGTTGATTTAAGCGATCAAGAAAATTATTGTCATATTGTCTTTGAAATTCTAGCAATAATATACCCACCAATCGATCTTAATAGTATCAGATCCCATTTTCATTCATACTGTAGAGAAATCTATGGTTCCGCTATAACTATCCTTAATAACGCCAAGAATGATGACTATGTGAAATCCAATAAAGGTATCATAGTGAACACAAATGATATGTCTCGAAAAAAATGGGTACTAAGCCTCGGCTTACTAATATTCTCAATTTCATTGTTCATGTACCAATATATTGTTAATAAGAATATTTTAGTAAAATATACAAGCCAATCTACTAAAGATTGGGTCTCAGTTTACGAGACTCATGTTAAAGAGTCCATTAGTTTATCAGAATTTTATCAATTGAGAGGAAACTCCCTGGATATCTATCGTGCAAAAGAGATGATTGCAAAAGTAGAACAACTTTCGCCCCATTTAGAAAAAGATATCGAAATAATTCAGGAGAGAATAAGTTCAATTAGAGAAAATCTATTCGTTTTAGAGCCTTTCAATTATTTATTAAAAAATAAATTAATCGAAAAACTCCAGAAGCAAGAAATAAGATTAACAATTGCTTTATCATTTAATGTGTTATGTAAACTGATGGACAAAGAGGACTTTACTGACGCAATAAATGAAATAGAAACACGCGTTATTAAACAAATAGATACTGAATTAGAAAAAAATAATGAACAACATATGGCTCTTCTAAAGAAATGGCGAGCAATTGCTATGAATATCAATGCTGTAGCCAAAAGAAAACATATTGAAAAGACAGTGTCAGACAAAAAAACATACAAAAGCATGCTTGCTAATATCTATAATGATCTGTCTATATCTTCTCAAGATTATGATCCATTTAATCATAATACTCACCTTCATTCACATTACATCAAAATGTTATTGGCTCAGGAGGAATCTGATCTTAATGAAAAAAATAAATTAGAGCTGGCAGCAGAAAAACACCTCGCATTTTGTTCTGATAAAGCACCTAAGGAACCGTTAGTGATCGGAGCTCAAGCAATACATTATGCGCAGAAGAACGAATATAACAAGGCTGTCGTTGCTTTTAACTCTGCTTTAGATTTACAGCCAAATAACGTGAGTATACTTCATAATCGATCGGAATTATATCTCAACTTAGGCTCAAAGAATAATAATGGTACACATTATTACAAGGCTTATATTGACGCAACAAAAGCAGATCAATTAAAACCAAACGATTGTAATATTATTAAGTTAATTGTCTGGTCCAGTATACATGTTAAAGGATGTAAAGAAGCAAGAACAAAGTATGAGAAAACTTATCTTCCTTTATGTATTGATGAAAGAAATGTGTGGGATGATGTAAGCGCTGTGCGAAATAATAGTAGTAAGTTCCTTGAAAATAAATTAAATTCATATTGTTCAAATAAAGAAACATGATCTTTATTTACAACTTGATCAGCAAGAACCCCCATATCACTCTCCCAAAAATGTATTGATACTACATGACCAATTGCCGAGCCTTAGTATGACAGTTTTCTACTAATAGCGCGTGTGAATATTCTTTTAATAAAGGATAGATACTTTGTAGGGTCGTGGTATCAAGTCTCGACAATAGACATTAAAAATTTTGGATTAATATCTATTGTCGAGACTTGACACCCAACCTCCGCCGGTGATACTACTGAAAACAATAGATGGTAAGCTGGCTTGAGGATAAAAAAATGACACTGACAGGATTTTTTAGGATAAAATATTTCGAGTTAGTAAAAAATCTGATATTTGTTTTAACTTTACTTGCAGTGACTCCTATAATGGCTGATATAGAAAATGAAATGATGAAGGAGACTACTTTAGTATCCCAACCTCCCGCGTGGGAAGAAAGTTCAAAAATGAATTCGATTCTCTCCAAACTCAATCAGGAAACGCTGGTTGTACTCGATATCGATTATACCTTGTTTCGAGCGACAACCAATCTGGGCACGCCTGAATGGTGCTTACATTTAGTGGGACAAGAAGTTGCAAAGGGAAAGAGTCGAGAAGAAGGTTTTAAAAAATGGTACCCTATTTGGTTAAAAGCACAATCCTTTAATCAAATCGTATTAATGGATGAGCAGCTACCTGCTTTACTTGATTTGATTAAAAATCAATCTGTGGATTATATTGCGCTGACATCTCGTCACCCCGTGAGTGAAAGCATCACTCAGCAACAATTTAGCGCATTAGGAATAGATTTTAATGGCAACCTTCCTAGAGACTTTGATTTTCAGACCAACTTAAAATACCCCACCTTATACCGTCACAGTATTTTGTTTGCCCACGACTTGAATGATAAAAGCGAGGTATTTAGTGCTTGGCTGCAAAGTTATGTCAACCAATGGGGCAAGAATAAGCCCATAAAACGGATTGTATTTGTAGACGATCTTGAAAAAAATGTTATTTCCATGGAAAAAATTATTAAGAATCTAGGTCTAGAATATATTGGGATCCGTTACTCTGCAGGTGATCGTTATAAAGCCAGATTCAATCCTG
>JABDFC010000003.1:0-20951 GCA_013286785.1 Gammaproteobacteria bacterium | reverse complement strand
TATTTCCATGGAAAAAATTATTAAGAATCTAGGTCTAGAATATATTGGGATCCGTTACTCTGCAGGTGATCGTTATAAAGCCAGATTCAATCCTGTGTTAGCAGAACACCAAGCCAGCATCCTCAGTGGAAATTATTCAGACAGTGAAACAAAGCAGTTACTTCAAAGCGGATAAAGCTTATTTCGATGAAGAATCGGAGCATAGCAGGTAATTTAGGTGTCTATGATCTAGGCCTGACACTCAATGCCCGAGCGAGAAGGCTATGGCTTAACCTTCTCGTTGGATAGGCAGTAAATACTTTTTAGCCTTAATCACCGCTCTGTTGGGCCAAAATTTGTTCGCCCTAAGTCTTTACCCGTATCATTGTTATTATCACTTCGACCCTGTTGCTGTTGTTGTTGTTGAGTATTATACGCAAGCGTAATCGGTGGTTTCGCAGGGAGATTTTCTATTGCTTGACGCTTTGCTGCTTCAAGCTCTTTTCTTGAAGCAAGCTCACCCAATATGTGAGAGATTTTCGCCTCATTTGTCTCTACACGATAATTCGCCCAATGGTCAAATTTCTCATTTATCCAATCTGAGATGCTAAGTTCAGACGTCCATCCATATACTCTTTGGGCAACCAATGTCATTAACTCGAATAAAGCAGCGTCTTGATACAATGGAGACTGTTGAGATTGCTCATCCAATCTCTTTTTTAACACGTCTCTATCCGCCGCTACTCTATCTCGCTCAGTTAATAGTGCATCTCGCTCAACTACTGCTTTATCTCCTCTCTCTTTTAGACGAGCTACTTCACTCTGACTGCTCTGCAGTGTGCTCGCTAAAGCTGTTTTTTCAGCTACCAAAACAGTTTCTCTCTTTCTCAACTCGTTAAGCATATCTAGTAGCGCTTGTACACCTACATTATTATCATTCGAAGTACCTCGTTTTGACTGCTGATCGTCTTGCCCAATTAGCAAAGCATCTCGCTCAGCTCCCAGCGCATCCATGGTAGCTGCCTGTTCTTCTAGCTCTACTAGATAACTATCTGCAGCAAATTTTAGCTCTGAAACTTCTCGTCCTAATTTAGCTACCGTTCGTTCCAAATTAGCCACCTTTTCACGCTCCCGTCGCAACTCCTCTTCTAATGGGTTACCTTTAACAGCAGCAACAGCTGCATTCCCGTTATTAGGAGCATTAGGAGTGCTCACAGTTATAGGCGTGTCATGAGCGGGTGGTGATGGTTCATCTGACCGTGGTGGCAGCGGCGGCGCTATAGAAGAATCGTTTGACTTAGCCAATGCTGCAGATGCCATAACGACAGTTGTATTCCCATTATTAGGAGCATCATTAGGAGTGCTCACGGTTGACGTGTCATAAGCAGGTGGTGATGCGTCTGACCGTGGTGGCAGCGGCGGCGCTATAGAAGAATCGTTTGACTTAGCCAATGCTGCAGATGCCATAACGACAGTTGTATTCCCATTATTAGGAGCATCATTAGGAGTGCTCACGGTTGACGTGTCATAAGCAGGTGGTGATGCGTCTGACCGTGGTGGCAGCGGCGGCGCTATAGAAGAATCGTTTGACTTAGCCAATGCTGCAGATGCCATAACGACAGTTGTATTCCCATTATTAGGAGCATCATTAGGAGTGCTCACGGTTGACGTGTCATAAGCAGGTGGTGATGCGTCTGGCCGTGATGGCAGCGGCGGCGCTATAGAAGAATCGTTTGACTTAGCCAAAGGCAAAAAACCAGCCATAATTAAACCCTGTTGAATCTGTAATGTCTCCTCTCTAGCTTGCCGCAATATTGTTAGCATTACGCGAGCTTCTCTTGTGGGGCGAGGAACATTATAAAAACTTGTGCTTTCTTTAGCTATAGGCTCATAAAAAGCAATCTTTGATTGTATAAAACCCAAATACTGTTCAACATCTGCTAAAAGGCGACCATGCTCGGCATCGCTGTATTCTAACTCATTATCATTCTTTTGCCTCTCTGCTTCAGCTTTAATTCTGTTTCCTTCTAATTCGATTGCTTTTTTAGTATTAGCCATCGGGTCATGAGTAAACATTGACCTAAGCAGCCACGTGTAATACTTATGAGCAGCCCCAGTAGCAGAATGTTTCCTTTGATTTTCTGGATTAAAAGAGAAAGAGTTATTCTCTAAGAAAGCGATAAACGCAATTCTTTGTAATGCGTTGTAAAATACCTCGATTAATTTCTCCTGTTTTGAATCAGAGCTTACAATACTCATAGACCATTGGCCTGGGACATGATTACCACTCTTGAAAAGCAAAGCATTTATTAAATTTGTTTGGAATTCGAATTCTTTTACACTTTCGCCGCCCAGAGTTCTAGATGTCGAAACATTTGAGCCACACCATTTCTCATATCGTGACGCGAAATGCTTTATTTCAGACTCTTCAATCCCTAGAATTCTTAAAAATCTACCTAAAAACTCTGCTTGAGTTGTGTAGTCAGTTTGGAGCAGGGGCCCCTTTCGAGCAGAACCTGAGTTGTTGTAAAGATTATCCATTGGAGCACTACTTATTACAGAACTGACTACGGAACCATCACTAACGGAACTATTATCATCCGAATCTCGTCCTTGCTGTTGTTGTCTCATAAGCCTTAATTGACTAGCCAGATCTAATTGATTCGAACTCATAATGACGCCCCCCATGTTTGATAATTGACTAAATTAAAATAATATAAGTATTGGCAACCTTTTCGAATAAAGTCATTAAACCACCCACCTAAAATCTTTGCAACACAATTTTCATACACTAAAACTGCGCCAATGAAAAATCGCCTCAAGTCTCAACACAATAGAACGCTCTACCGCATAAACCGAGCCATTTAAGGCAGAGTCTGAACGAAGGATAGGTTTAGAGATTTGTATAACACAATCTTACAGCATTAAAATTAAAGGGTAATGGTACGAGAAATAAAAATTGTTGTGTAAAATGATTGTATTCGTACATTATAATCAGTTGCTCGGCACTTGCATGACAATCTTCTGCCAATAACGTGTGAATATTCTTTTGACAAATGATAAACATTAACTCATCTTTACTACTCTCTCGAAAATTCGGCCTTAATATTCATACTACACCACCAACTGTTCAGCCTTAGCATGACAATTTTCTGCTAATAGCGCGTGTGAATATTCTTTTAATAAGGGATAGACACTTTGAAATTGCTTTATTTTGATCTGGTATAACTCCGACGCTTCCGCTTGTGGCTCAAAATATTGAATTGGTTTCCCCATCGCACAAACTTCACTGATAGGCATCCCAATACACCCTATTAGTGCTAATCGAGCTGCCCCCAGTGCCGGACCAGCTTCTGCCTTTTCAGGGAGAATGAGCGTGATGTTAAAGATATCAGCCAACATTTGCATCCAGACTGCGCTTTGTGTACCAGCGCCATTGATAACGGCTTCTGTAATTTTTGCGCCGGATTTTTTCATTAAGGCAAGAGATTGATATAGCCCCATACCAATACCTTCGAGCACCGCCCGTGAGAGATGCGCTTGTTCATGCTTACGGGAAAGCCCAATAAAAGCACCTCGCAAATACGGATCACAATAGGGCGTCCGCTCACCGGATAAATACGGCAGAAAGATTAATCCTTCACTGCCGATAGGAATATGCTTTGTCGCTTCACACACCGTATTAAAATCTAAGTCTACCGCGCAGGTATCGCGATACCATTGTAAACTCCCGGCAGCTGAAAGCATGACCCCCATGTGATACCAAGCGTTTGGTAAGGCATGGCAACAATTATTTAAGCCTCTTTCATCATTATTTTGATAATTTTTTGTCACGCTTAAGACAACTCCAGAGGTTCCAAGAGAGATCAACGTTTGCCCGGGAGAAATACACCCCACCCCAATGGCTGCTGCTGGCTGATCACCAGCCCCTCCAACCACCGGGATCCCTGTTTTCAAATTCAGCTTTTCTGACGCTTGAGAAGATAAGCGCCCACTCAGCTCATTTCCTTCTATCAGGGTACCTAAGTAGCTTTGATCAATATTGCAAACGTCTAAGAGGGCTGGGCTCCACGCCCGATTTTCGACATTGAGTAATAAAGTAAGCGATCCATCTGCAACATCGGTGACTTTCTCGCCTGACAGTTTAAAACGTAAATAATCTTTAGGGAGCAACACTGTCTTCACTTTTTCCCAAACATGCGGTTCATGTTGCTGTAACCAAAGGAGCTTTGGAGCAACAAGACCAGATACAGGGTAATTCCCAGTTTCCTTCAGAATATGAGGGATTTTTTGACTTAATATTTCGCATTCTTTTTGAGCTCGGCCATCATTCCACAATATCGCCGGTCGCAAGACTTGATCTTTCTGATCCAATAACACTAAACCGGACATTTGGCCGCTCAGTCCAATTCCTTTAACCTCTTCAGCCGAATAGCCCAGCATGACTTGCCGAACACTTTCTGCCATTGCTTCCCACCAATCTTCTGGATTTTGTTCGCTCCAATGAGCATGCGGTGTCATTAATGGATAATGTGCTGAGGCAAAATTGAGGATTTTACCGTTTTGATTAACCAGTATGGTCTTACAACTGGATGTCCCTAAGTCAATTCCTAGTACTAACATAATAGCTACTCTAGTTTGATTCCTGTGTAAAAAGTAAACCAAAAATAAGGAACAGTGTCAAGATAACAGCGATATTTAGTCTGGGATCATTCCGATTGTTTAGGCAATTTTTGACCGATCTGAAGATACGCAACCCAATTGATAGCGAAAGGCATTAATGGCAAAAAGATAATCCTCGGACTGAAAAATGCTGGTACCCATCATAAAAGTATCTGCCCCAGCCTTTGCGATAGTGTTGATATTGGTTAAATTAATCCCTCCATCTACTCCCAAGCGTACAGCAGGATTATTTTGATCAATCCATGTCCGTGCCTCTCGGATTTTTTCTAAAACACTTGGGATAAACATTTGTCCACCAAACCCCGGATAAACTCCCAAAATAGAAATAAGTTCAATGTGTAATGGAGATGCAGTTAAAACAGTGAGGGGTGTCCCCGGACTAAAAACCAAGCCTGCCTTTAATCCGTGGGAATGTATTAATTCTAGAGTGCCATGGATATCTTTTGTCGCTTCCGGATGAAAAGTAATCATATCGACACCAGATTCTGCAAAAACAGAAATTAAATGATCCACTGAGTTTACTGCAAGATGAACTTCTAATGGTGCATTTATCCCAAAGTTTCGTAAATCTTGACAAAGTTTTGGACCAAAAGCCAGATTGGGAGTGAAATGATTGTCCATCACATCTATATGGATCCAATCAGCGCCTGCTTTTAACACGGCTTGCACTTCTTCCCCTAATCGCGCGCTGTCTGCTGCAAGGATTGAAGGTGCAATGACATAATTCCGCATGCTAATTGCCTGTTGAATCCTCTAATGTTTTCTCTGGCCACGTTGGGGTACTGATTAAACAATCTTGCTTATCTAAGAACTTTGTACAGTTTTTGGTTACATAAGGATGCGTTATTCTATCATAAAGCCGGCTTTTATTATGTAAACTTAGCAACTGAGAAGTCGTATTGCAGTTCGTTTTTAATCTTGCTTGTTCTATATAAGATTCCACCGTCCGAGCAGACAATTGTAGCACATGAGCAATTTCTTTTACTTTCATACCCAAAGCAAGTAGGTTTAGGCATTCTTCCTCTCTCTTGGTAAGCTTTATATCAACCCCTTCTACTCTAATGTAGAAATTATTAATAGGCGTATTTTGGAAAAACTGTACTTTATTTTTATCGCTTTCACCCGCCGAAGGGAGTTGAAAGGAGCAAGGGATTAAAATATTTTTTTCTACAGAACCAAGAAGTCCAGGAAACATCTTGGATCTGAAATACAAAATAAAGTGTTCCAAAACTTCCATTTCTGAAAGATAAAACGCAATAGCGTTTGTGTTGTCGCGCGAGGTTGCAAAAGCATAGGATTCTATACAATCTTGAAGTTTTCTATAAAGCGTAATGCCATTCCAAAGATTATGCTCATATAGACCTTTATAAACTGCATCATTGATTGGTTTCGTTGGCCATAAGTAAGTCAAAGATGATTCACTGGCTAGGCCGCGTAATTTTTCTTGTAATACAGAGCTGTACCAATATTGATTTTCAAAGGATACTTCCATCCATTTCGCATGATTAAATAAAGAAACCAGACCCCCGTTAAAATAGAATCGACGGTAATGGATAAGACTAATATTAAAAGAATTTTCTAAAGGTGAACAGATCTCTCTGATTTTTGATTGGTTTTCTATGTTGTACTTGATAGCCTCTTGCAGCATATTATCTTCGCCCTAGCTATTTAGTTGTGAACATCCCTTTGCTCACCCTCTAAAACTACTGTTGGCGCTCTACCACCTATTTGATCATATTCCCTATACTCATGCGATGTCAAATTTACATGATTCCTTATCATCGCTCATTTTCCCCGGAAGTTTTTAGACAGCAAAGAGCGAGGCTTGCTCTAGAACCACCTTAAGTTGGTTTAAGGTTTTCTGCCGACTGGCAACCAAGTCCTCTATCTTTTCGATTAACTCGGTAAATTCATCCTTTTCTTGAATATCAACGAAGTGATACTCCCGTGAGTATTCGATCATTGGTGTAAGACTCATAAGCTTCTCCCTGCCTTTTTTCTTACTACAGCACACGGATATGAGTTTAATGGAAACAGCAAGTTGAAAACACCGTATTAAATACGGTCACCCTATTCGGGCGTTGAGGGAACCTCAGTCCGGGCAGGATGTCGAGTGGGGAAAAACCAAGTTTGCACCAAAGGCAGGCTCCTTAAATATAAGGTCAAATAACTTGGTTTAGAGAAATAAAATAAGCAATTAAAATAACAAATTAACTGGGGCGAATTTAGTTCGTATTTTCCGACTCGTCTTTTGGAGGGGTATGATTTGAAGATCTCTTCTGGTCAATGGTTTGCATGATGGTATTTATCTCTTTGATAAAATCATCCATTTGGTAAAATTCTTCTTCGTCGGTTATTTTTTTATCGATTGGCAAAACCCATACTGGCAATAAATCTTGCAAGACTTCCATTCTTTTCGTCCATTTTCTATTTCAACTGTTTATTGAGGATTGATTAGATCCTAAAGCCTTATAGTACCAAAACCACTATAAATGTCAATGGGTTTCAACTATTTTCACCGCTCCAATGAGTCATTATCAAATTGTAATTAAAGGCTTACCCGTTGATTTGTATGAATTTTCAGCAAAAGTTGCTTAGTTTCTACTTTAAAGCATATGCTCAATAGCCAATGCTAAGAACTTCTTAGTATCCTACTGCCAAAAAGACTGAGATTATCTTGATAGTTACAGTCTTATGAGGTAAGGGCGTGTGGAAATCCATAAAAACTGTATTGCAAAACGATTAAGGGAAGCAAGGTTGACTGTTGGAATTTCCCAAAAGAAATTAGGGATATTAGCAGGTATCGATGAACAATCCGCGAGCGCTCGTATAAACCAATATGAAATGGGAAAACATACTCCCAATTTTTTGATCCTACAACGTATTGGAAAAACACTGGGCTACCCAGTCGAATTCTTCTATGCAGAAGACGATATCATTTCTCAAATAATTTGTCAGATCGGAAAATTATCAGAAAACGATAGAAAGAAAGCATTACACGCAATCAAAAATTTAATCTTTGATCGAGATTTAACTTTAGTAGATTGAAGAACAATCAAACAAATTTTCCAAGCCGGATTTTTCTGCTGAAATAGAACCTACCCCAATTCTTTTGCAATGTGATCTACTACTTTCTTTAAAGCACCACGATTTTTTTCAACCACTTGTTTGCCCTGCTCACCTTTGGCTTTGCGTTCGGCAGGGTTGGCAAACCAATGTAACACAACTCCCGCTAACGTCTCGCTGTCTTTGATTTGTTCTAAAGCATGAGCCTCTAATAACAATTTTGTGATGTCGACAAAATTATGCACATGAGGCCCAACAATCACGGGAATACCTAATACTGCTGCTTCTAGGGTATTATGACCTCCAATGGGAACCAAGCTTCCCCCTACAAAAGCAATATCTGATGCCGCATAAAACAAAGGCAGTTCTCCCATAGTATCCCCTAAAAATATTTGTACTTCAGGTGTTACCCGTTGCCCGCTGCTTCGAGTCACCACTGAATACCCTTGCTGTTTAACCAGGGCTAAAACATCCGAACACCGTTCTGGATGACGAGGCACTAAAATTAACAATGCGTTTTTTAGTGTTTTTAGGATTTTTTGAAATGCAGCCAAGACTTGTTCTTCTTCAAATGCATGGGTACTTGCAGCCACCCAAGTTGGGCGATGAGTTCCCCATTCTTCTTTTAATTGCCGCCCAGCAGAGATAAGCTCCTTTTTTAAAGGCGTATCAAATTTGATATTCCCTGCCACAACCAAGCGAGCCGGCGGGAGTCCTAACTTCAGATAACGCTCTCCATCTTGTTCTGACTGTGCTATCACATAACGCACACAGTTTAGCATTTGGCCTGTGATACCCAAAAACCGT
Source organism: Gammaproteobacteria bacterium (assembly GCA_013286785.1). Lineage (GTDB taxonomy): Bacteria > Pseudomonadota > Gammaproteobacteria > UBA6186 > Azoamicaceae > CADEGZ01. The sequence continues at coordinate 12,416 of JABDFC010000003.1, read as the reverse complement.
TGATAACCTTTCATCGATTGTGGAGACAAACGTGCATTAACAATGACAATTGGAATATTTCTTCTTTTGCAAATCCGAAAACAATTCGGCCAAAGCTCTGTCTCGAGAATAACCAATATTTTTGGCCGGACTTTGGTTAAAAACCGTCGAATGACCCAAGGAATATCATAAGGAAAATAAACATGAAAAACCGAATCGGCAAACGTCTTTCGGATCATTTCAGAACCCGAAGGAGTCGTGGTTGTCACTACCAACGGTTCATTGGGAAACCGCTTTTGGAACTCGCGGATCATTGGAATTGCTGCGATGGATTCCCCCAAGGAAACAGAATGAACCCAAATCCCTCTTACTCTATCTGGCGCTTTAAAAAATCCAAACCGCTCTCGCCACCGTAAACGATACCCTGGATTTTTTCGGCCCTTCCACCAGAGTCTTAACAAAACTGCTGGAACACTCAACACGACCATAATATTATAGATTCCACGGACAACGACTCTCTTTAAAGTCATGCTCACTCCACGCTTTCCTGAATAATGAATCGATCTTAAATCCTAAGTTGTTTCAACTAGGGCTATCTGCTGCAAATAACTGTCGACCGTCATTTGCAGTGCTTGGGACGCTTCCGCAGGGTTGGAGACTTGAAAAGCGAGCAATTCTGTTGAATTTAAGACTTCGCCCGCAAATGAATCTGTATCGGGAGAAAAAGAAACTTTAGCAATAAACCCTTTATATTCAATGTCCACCAAGACTTCTCCACTGATAATAACCGCAATTTTATCATCTCAAGGCAGAATCCTTAATACTGTTTTAATATACAGATAAATTCCATTTTTTGAAAGAAGCGCCAATATACGTTTCGCAATTCATTTATTTATTTAAAATCAACTGGTTACAAAATTATAAATACGAGATATTGACATATATGTCAATATCTCGTATTTCAAAAACCTGGAATCTTAATAACAGTTTCATCTATGATAACAACATGAAAAATTTACCCCTCAAGGTCGACATTGTGATTTTTGGTGGTGGGATTGCTGGCCTTTGGATTTTCAATCGATTAAGAAACGCCGGGTATCAAGCCATCTTACTGGAAAGCCACGCACTGGGCAGTGGGCAAACCATTAAATCTCAAGGGATCATTCATGGCGGTCTTAAATATGCGCTCACCGGATTTCTCAATGCTTCCGCCAACGCGGTGGAAGACATGCCAAAGCGATGGAAAGATTGCCTGGCCGGAACAGGCGAAATCGATTTGCGGTCCGTTAATGTTCTTTCTCATGAACAATTACTCTGGTCAACGGGCAGTTTGGGTTCCGAGATTGCCGGATTCTTTGCCAGTAAATCTTTAAACAGTCGAGTCAAAAAACTGGATAAACGCCTCTACCCCAGCGTCTTACAAAATCCATCTTTTAAAGGCCATGTTTACCGTTTAGAAGAAGTGGTGCTGGATACTGTTTCTCTGATAGACACCCTGGCGAAGCCCCATCAAGATTTTATTTTCAAAATTAACCCTCACGAAGGGTATGCTTTTACAATAGACCCCGAATGCAAAGATAAAATCTCTTCCGTAGAAATTCGCTCTGGCCAAGAAACCTTAAGCCTGCAGGCAGAACGGTATCTCTTTACCGCCGGAGAGGGAAATGAACAATTAAGCCTGTGTCTGGCGCACCCTCCTGTGATGCAACGCCGACCGTTGCAAATGCTCGTCGCCAAATTTAAAACCCATTACCCTTTCTTTGGTCACTGTATTGACACCGGAATGAATCCCAGGATCACCATCACCACTCATCCTACTCAGGATGACCAGTCTGTGTGGTACCTCGGCGGACAAATAGCTGAGGATGGTGTGAACCGAAGCCCCGAGAAACAAATCGCAATTGCCAAAAAAGAACTGAACAGCCTGCTTCCCTGGTTAGAGATGGAAACAGTAGAATGGCGCAGTTTTTTTATCAACCGAGCAGAACCGGCCCAACCAGGCGGAAAACGACCTGATTCCGTTTCTCTGACTGCCATCGAAAATGTTCTGGTGGCTTGGCCAACAAAACTGGCACTCTCCCCTTTACTAGCCGATCAGGTTATTGCCAAATTAAAACAACAAGCCGTACAAGCGTCTTCGCCCAGTGAAAATGTGTTACGATCATGCTCAATTTTAGAGAAACCCCGAATAGCATTGGCGGTTTGGGATGAACTGTTTCAATAGCAAAAGGAAACTTCAATGTTCAAAGGTCAGTGGATAAAAATTTCGGTTTTTTTGTTTAGCTTACTATTGGCTTTGCCAGGGTTTGCAAAAGAAAAGTTAATCAAAGAAAAAAGAAGTGTTCCTTCTTTTTCTGAGATTGATGTCAGCGGCTTAGGAACGGTCACGCTTAAACAGGGCAGCAAGGAACAGCTGATCATTCAAAGTACCGCTGAAACCTTACCCCAGATCACGAGTGAAGTCAGAAACAATTGCCTCTTTATAGGCCCCAAAGAAAACCATCCATTAAATTCCAGCTCGGTTCATTATTATATCACCGTCAAAGATATCCAAAAAATCACAGCCACTGGCAATATAGAGATCACTTCGCAAGGCACTCTGACGACCAAAGCACTGACACTAGGGCTAGAAGGCAAGGGGCGCGCACGGCTCTCTCTCAAAACAGACTGTTTCAACGGGAAAATTTCAGGCAGCGGGGAAATGATCGCGCAAGGAACAACGCGAGAGTTACAAATGGCAATTGAAGGGAGCGGCTCTTTACAGGGTAAAAAATTATCGACTCAAGTGAGTACCGTTTCAATCTATGGCTCTGGTTCAACCACTGTGCGCACTGCAGAAGAACTGAATGTCAAGATTGCGGGATCAGGCCAAGTCAAGTATTACGGTAATCCTAAAATCATCCAGCAAGTTTCAGGGAGTGGGGAAATTATTCCGTTGGAATAGAAGTGTATAGCCGATCGTTTAACAAAAAAACCGCTAAAAAACCCATACCGATCAAAATCAAAAAATAAACAAACGGCAATACCGCTATCCCACTTTGCTGCCAAATCCAAAACCCAACAAACGGCGCACTGCCTGAAAACAACATGGATCCTAAAGCATGTCCAATACTCACACACCGATACCGCTCTGAAACCTTAAATTTCTGGAATAACACCACAAAACCCGGTCCCTGAAAACACGCAATGAAGGCCGCGGTAATTCCCATCAGCCAAGAAAATATCTCCGTTTCATGGAACAAGGCAATATTCAATATTGCTGCGATGAACAAACCCCACAAGGAAAATTTCATGACTCGAATGGCACCAAAACGATCGGCCAACAAACCCGACAAAGGCCCACAAAGCGTATAGATTAAAACAGTTTGCGTTGTTAAATAAGTCGCAGTGGCTGGGTCCAACCTGTTTAATGCCATGCTGAAATAATTCCCTAGAAAAACCATGTAAAAATGATAAGTCCCTCCTGCAGCGCCGCACAATAAAATCGTTGCAAAAATAAATCGCTTGTTTTTACGAACAACGCAATTGAGCGATTCCAAAGGCTTAATCACTGCGTTGTCGCGATACTCCTGATATTCACGAGATTCCTGGAGATAACATCGGCTTAAAAAAACCAAGATGCCTAATATTCCACCGAATAAAAAAGGAATCCGCCAGGCATATGAACCCTCGAAGCTTACTGCAACCGTCGCCGCTAACGAAGCAAAATAAATGCCTAATAGAGAAGAAAGGCCCGACAGACTATTCGCAAAATAGGGCCGATGTTTTCCCAAAGATTCATAGATAAAGAGCCTCACACCATCCGATTCACCCGCCGTAAAAATACCCTGTAAGGCACGGCAGATCAATAATAACAATGGCGCGAGCCAACCAATCTCTTGATACGTTGGCATGAACCCCATGCAGAATGTCGGGAGGGTGATCCCAATCATGCTGACTCTTAAAGCCAGTTTACGCCCATACTGATCTCCCAAAGTGCCAAACACCAACGCCCCAAGCGGTTTGGCCAACGATCCCACCAAGAAAACACCAAATGTTTTTAATAAAGCTAAGGCCGGGGCATCTGTCGGGAAGAATTGTGTCACAAAAAGCTTTGCACAAAATCCATAGAGCGCGTAATCATAATATTCAACAACATTGCCCAGAATGGGCAATAAAAATAACCTAGCGTTCCTTAAATTGAAACGACGATCAATCGATCCGTCTAATGGAATAGTCGTTGTCATCATCACTCTCCCTACGCTGGTATTACCCAGATCAGGTACTGAGGGTTAAACGCCCCATGCGTTCTTTCAGCCGACCTAACTCATTTGCCGGCACCCCTGGTGAACTGTTGAGGGTACGTGATGCTCGCCTGGATGTCAATTTCTGAGACCCTATGCTAAAATCTAGCACACGATAAAGAGCATTTTGGCTCTGGAAATCTTCACAGTTTGGCAGGTTAATGATGTTTAAAATAAAACCACTGGGTAACACGGGATTAAACGTTTCTGTTCTAGGACTGGGGACAGTTAAATTTGGCCGTAATCAAGGGGTCAAATACCCTGAGCCCTTTGAAATCCCTGAGGATAATCATTTACTCAATTTGTTAAGCTGTGCCAAAGATTTAGGGATTAATTTACTCGATACTGCTCCTGCATATGGTAACAGTGAAGAACGTTTAGGATCCCTTATCCGGCCACAACGAAAAAATTGGATAATAACAACCAAAGTTGGAGAAGAGTTTATAAACGGGCAATCAATCTACAACTACACCCCTGAACATACCCTAATGAGCATTGAACGGAGCCTGAAAAGATTACAAACAGATTTCTTAGATGTCGTCTTGGTTCATTCCGATGGTCATGATGTCTACAATATTAATCACTTCGGAATCTTGGACGTCCTCTCCGATTTAAAACAGAAAGGAATGATCCAAGCGTTTGGCATGTCAACCAAAACCGTTGAAGGGGGCTTACTTGCGCTTTCTTTGTCCGACGTCGTCATGGTCACCTATAACCCCATCGAAACCGTGGAGCGCCCCGTGATTACAAAAGCACATGAGTTACAAAAGGGCATTTTGATCAAAAAAGCACTGGCCAGTGGTCACGTGAGTAAAATTCCTGGATCAGATCCCGTACAATCTTCACTCCAGTTTATTCTAAAAGAACCCGGCGTTAGCAGTATTATCTTAGGAACACTCAACCCGAAACACCTCACCCACAATGTCACTTGTCTTAGCCAGTGATAACATCCGACAGCTGTTGCGTGATAAGCTCAATCAATCGAGTTGTAGATCGTCCCTCTTTTAACCCCAGAATTCGCACATCCCCTCCTTGGCTTAAAACGAATTGTGCGCCAGGCAAGGCTTCTATATGTTGATAGTCTCCCCCCTTCACCAACACCTTGGGTGAAATGCGTCTTATCAACCGCTCGGGCGTATCATCGCTGAAGGAAACCACCCAATCCACGGCAGTGAGACCTGCCAATACGTGCATGCGATCTTCCAAGGTATTAATCGGACGATTTGCTCCTTTTAGCCGCGCAACAGATGCATCATCGTTCACCGCAACAATGACTCTGTCTCCTAACCGGCGCGCTTGCTCCAAATACATCACATGTCCTGCATGCAAAATATCAAAGCAACCATTGGTAAACACAATACGTTCCCCATTGGCTTTACTTAAGCGAACGGCGGCCAACAATTCTTCTTCGCTCATGACGCCCAATGGTAAAACTTGATCTTTACCAAACACTGTTTCTAATTCTGGCACAGACACAGTTGCTGCACCCAATTTACCGACAACAATACCCGCCGCAATATTTCCAAGGGAAGCAGATTCCACTAAGGTCATGCCTGCCGCTAACCCTACGCCTAACACAGCGATAACAGTGTCGCCCGCACCTGTGACATCATGAACTTCTCTTGCAACCGCTGGGATATGGTTTACTTCGCCATTCGCTGAAATAACAGAAAGCCCTTGTTCTGAGCGAGTAATAACAATCGATTCAATATCGTACTGTGATAACAAACGTAAGGCCTTTTCAACCATGACTTCAATCGATGTACAATGGCCTGCAACTGCCTCAAACTCCTTAAGATTCGGAGTGATTACACTCGCCCCTCGGTACATTGAATAATCGAGCGATTTTGGATCAACAACCACCGGGATATTTTTAGCACGCGCTTTTGCGATCAGATCAATTGAATGAGACAAAGTGCCTTTGCCATAATCTGATAGAATGACAATGTCTACTTCATCCAAAGCGCGAAGATATTTTTGCGCCAAAGATTCCATAGAAGCGCATGTCTTTAAGAAAGGTTTTTCCCTGTCTAAGCGGATCATTTGATGATTACGGCTTAATACCCGTAATTTGGTGATCGTGCCATAATCCGGCACCCGATCGAATTGATATTTCACCTCTTGCTTAATTAACAATTTTTCTAGAGTATCTGCCGCTTCATCGACTCCCACCAAGCCTAACAAATAGGGCAGAGCCCCCAATGCAGCAACACCAATGGCCACGTTTGCAGCCCCGCCAGGACGTTCATCCATACGATTTACATGCACGACAGGGACAGGAGCTTCTGGTGAAATACGCGATGTCCCGCCATGCCAATATTGATCTAACATGACATCGCCAATGACTAAAACCCGCGCTTTTTCAAAATTCAACGTCTGAAAATTCATACCCTCACCTACTGCCTAAACATTATATTGATTTATGCCCAGTTCTGCGCATAATTGTTTACTCTTTTTTCTCTCTTTAAAAAGTGTCCAATTAACTCCTTCTTGCCCCCGATCGTTTTCTGGATGCCAAAGATGCGACACCGGAACACTGAAGCGACCACTCTTACGGCGCACGCCTGCATGCAGCAATCGAACGACTAAATCAGAATCCTCGTAACCCCACCCAACAAATTTCTCTTCCCATCCATTGACTGCCAATAAATCTTCCTTCCACACAGCCAAATTGCATCCCTTTGCTCCTTGCCAACGCGAGTTGATTTTTCGCCGAAAAAAACCCAATGGAAATCGTAAATAGGGCAATACGCGATTACAATGCCCCTGAGTACGAGCCACTAACCAGCGCCACAATGACCACTGATGTAAAGGCAACGCCTCTGAAAGTGCCGAGAGCGTAAATTCCTGGCTCAATAACACCCGATTTCCCGCAACAAAGGTATTCGGTTCGGCTAAACGCCTGTGACTGGCAATATAATTTTCCCGCGGTATGCAATCACCATCTAAAAATACAATATAATCTCCATCGGCAACCAAGATAGCTTTATTGCGAATGGCTGCAGCACGAAATCCTTCATCTGGTTGCCAAATATGCAAAATTGGAACCGAAGCGCGACTCTTAACGCTGCGAATTAACTGCGCTGTTTCATCGTTTGATCCATCGTCCGCCACAATGATCTCGAAAGGATAATTCGTCTTTTGCTCGATTAAAGCATTTAACACCGCTCGTAAGGCATACGGCCAATTATAGGTGGTCACGATAACTGATATCTTCGTCGGCTTTCCTTTACTCATGTTTGAAACCTTGCCTCAAGTTGACTGGGATGATGAGCCGCAAGACAGACCGCTAACAGCACAACAAAAAAATAACCTGAAGTAAAATCCATTAGCCAAGAATTCGCGACACATCCTAGCATCATGGCAACTATTAGGCCTTGTACAAACCATTTTTCAGGTTCTGGTAACTCACGACTACTTTTAAAAATAATGACAAAGAGGCTTAAAAAAACTAATAAGCCCAGACCCCCCACTTGGATCAGGACATTTAAATATTCATTGTGTGGATTGTCTGTTGCAACAATATGGTGCAAATCCGCATATGAATGATACACTATGGCAAAACTGCCCGTCCCATAGCCCACCCAAGGATGTTCCTTCACAAGCTGCAAGGTATGGTTTAGAAATTCCAATCGTTGCCCAACCGAAGTCAAAAAATGACTGGTCTGGTACCGCCAAAATTCTTCGACAATCGAAAAAAATCGATACTGTAACATTGGAGAATATTCTAAGGCTATCACTCCTAAAAAAACGGATCCTAAGCCAACTATCCACAACCGCTTGCTGGAAAACTTCTGGAAGCAAAAAAGAACCCACAATGCTAAAAATATCATATGTCCTGAGCGTCCTTCGCTCATACACAGCACATAAAAAAACAATCCCAACAACAAACTTCCTAAGGCAAAGCGCTGCATCTTATTCGTCGTTCGCCAAAGGTAATGCCCCACCATAAAGCTTGCAAAGGCCATCATTAGGTTTGTATAAATATGATCCTTAAAAACACAGGCGAGTGTGAAATTATTGGTAACCGGTAACCCCCCATATACTTTTAGAACCGCTAACGCGAACGTCAACACAATGGCTCCAAGAAACGCCCGCAAGGTTCTGCGCCGCCATTTTTCTTCAGTCATAACCGACAATACAAAAGGAAGATACAATAATTTTGCTATTTTATTTAACAGCTGAATAATGTCCGATGTGGGTGCTGGGGAATAAAAAGCTCCCACTAAAAAAACGACAAACAATGCCACCATTGCTTTCACAACCGGATGCGAACTGATTCGTTTTACCTTTGTTTCCAAGTTGCCCGCCAAAAACCAGGAGACTATCAACGCAAACAAGGTTATATGAGTTGCAAAAGTCGACACAGGAATGGCAAAAGCCAAAAAGACAACACAACACTTGCTAAACAGATCACATTTTCTTTGGAATTCGAGCTTGGCAGGATTATTGGATTTATCCCCTGTCCAAGCAACAGCACTCATACTAAACCGCCTTCGATTTGTTGCGTGAGTGTGCGCCAAACCAGAGCCGGTGTTAAATTCGCAAAACACGGAGGATCAACCGGCTTATTCCCTTTGTAATGACACTCCCTTTGGTAACAAGGAGCACACACAAAATCAGCCGCCAAATGGCTTTGTCTCTGCCCTAACGTCCCAGAATTCTTGGGATCCGTAGGGCCAAATATACCAACCGAAGGAACCCCTAAAGCAGCAGCCAAGTGTCCTAATCCGGTATCGACTGTCACAATGCCTCGGGCTGCGGCTAATACCCCAGCTGCTTCTGTTAACCGTAATTTCTTTGGAATTACGGTCGCCATCGGCAACCCGCTGGCTATTTTTTCTGCACGCGCGCGTTCAATTTCATTTCCCCACAATAATTGCAGAGAAAAACCTGCTTCTGAGACTAGTTTCGCGAGCTCTAACCAATAGACTTCTGGCCAATGTTTGGTATCCCAAGTCGTTCCGTGTAAAAAAACAAAGTAGGGAGTGGTCGTTGAAATGGGCGATAAACGATCGACGTCAATACCATAGTCTGCCACAGAGGTTGGCAGCGAATAGCCCAACCCTCCGGCAAACAACGCGCGCGCGCGCGTTACTGCATGCTGCCCCCAGGGAACCACAGCGCGTTTTTGGTAAAACAGACTGGCCAAAGGTTCTCGCGCCGATTTCCAAGACAACCCAATCCGCTTACCACCTCGCGCAAGAACCGTTAACATCGCACTTTTAAATAATCCTTGGGCATCAATGATGGCATCATACTTTTGCTGGCGCAGTTCTTTAAGAAATTGCAGCGGTTCACGCAGTTTAACTCGATGCCATCCTTGCTTACGCCAACGCCGCAAGGCAACCGGGATAATGCGATCCACCGCGGGATGCCAAGCAGGTATTTCTTGAAAAGGCTCTTCGACAACCCAATCAAAACGAATGTCCGGAATAGCCTTTTTAGCATCACTCAAGGCTGGCAACGTGTGAATGAGGTCACCCAAAGACGTTGTTTTAATAATTAATACACGCATCAAACCACCGTTGTATTTAAGGCACTCAAGACCGTTCCTGGAATCAGTGCTTCCATACACTGATGATGTCCTAACGGACATTCTCGTTTAAAACAAGGACTGCACGGCAACGACAGACGAACGACTTTTGAGTGATCGCCTAAAGGTGGGGTATAACCGGGATCAGTCGAACCGTACACTGCCACTAAGGGTTTTTGCAGCGCCGCTGCAACATGCATCAATCCCGAATCATTGCTCACCACACTGGTGGCTAACGATAGGAGATCGATGGCCTCAGCTAAATTCGTTTTACCGGTCAGATCGGTACAACGGCCACCCGTTGCGGTCTGAATGTGCTCTGCAACCGGCTGATCATTTTTGGAACCAAATAACCATACAGACCATCCTTCTTTTTGTTTTGCCAATGCGACTTCTGCATAATATTTTTCCGGCCAACGCTTAGAAGCGCCAAATTCTGCACCAGGGCACAACGCTAATACTGGACTATTTAATGCTTCCCGGAGAGAGAATTTATCAATCGCCGCTTGCTGAGAAGCCGGATCGATTTCTAAACTGGGCAGCGGGGCTGAAGGAATCGACGCGGCATTTTTATCCCACACCAGCGATACCAAGCGATCGACCATTTTGGGAAACTTTTTCTGATCCAAAATTCGAAAGTCGTTTAATAACCCAAACCGACATTCTCCTAAAAATCCTGTTCGCTTCGGGATCCCTGCCCACCACGGAACCAAGCCCGACTTCCAAGAATTGGGCACTAAAATCGCTTGATCATAACCATAGGGTTTTAACGTTTGAGCGAGCCGATACCGTTCTTTTAACCGCAACACACCGTGCCCCAGCGGCATGACGTGTGCCTGCCGAACCTCTGGCATACGAGCCAGAATAGGCCGACTCCAATCCGGCGCTAAAACATCTATCGCCGTATTGCTATTTCGTTGTTTAATGGCTTTAAAAAGCGATTGGGTCATCACCATATCGCCAACCCATGCTGGACCTATCACTAATATACTGTTCAATTAACTCTCTCTCGTGCTGGTTAAAACGTAATGTGCCCCGCAATAAGGGCAAGTGGCTTCCCCCGTCTGCTCTATGGGCAAATATACCCTAGGGTGAGCGTTCCATAAAATCATTTTTGGCGTAGGACAGGAAAGGGGTAAATCCACTTCCGTCACGGTTTGTAGGCCTATGTTATTAAATTCCCTAATTTTTTTACTCACAGTGAAGATGCTCCCTTTTAGTCACCTCAACAGCCGTTGACCTATTTTACCTAAGTTTTTTCCCAAGCAATACCTTTTTTATACTATATTTATGTTTGTTAGATTACATTTCGGAGATCCGCACCATGAGCGAGCCAGAAAAGAAAGACCCCAAAGACACTCAAGGAACAGCCCTTTCTCAAGATGCCAAAGAGGCTAAAGAAAAGGAAAAACGAGAAAAAATTGAAAAGATTGCTTTAGAAATCAAAAAAACTGCGGTCGAAATAACTAAAAAGGTACTCCCTCATGTCAAAAAAGGCATGGAATGCGGTGTAAAGCTTATCAAAGATCAATTGAACAAACAGAAGAAACCGGCCGACGCTGCTAAAGCGGATGCCCCAAAGGCTGATGCTCAACCACCGGCTGCCAATGATTCAAACAGCGAAAAAAAATAGCTGTATTATTGGTTGTCTTTTGACCCATTGAAACTGCTAACAGTGCGAGCTTGTCTTTGGCCATGAAAACGCCCATGGGAAACAATCAATGTCTTTTCCCCTCAGCTCATTATTGAAAAAATTCCTAACAACCATTCAATATTATTGTCATGGGCAAGGAAAACCCTGGCGACTCATCCTGTTATGGTATTTTATGTTAAATATCTTTTCAATCACCGCTGGTTTCTTGATCACTTTAGGAACAGCCTATTTAATGGACACAACCGAATTAATAGTTCACTGTCTTGGAGTGTTTGTTTATTTATGCGTCGGAATTTTAGGCTGTATTATTCTGTTTATTTATCCATTCATCTTTACCTATGCGCTGTATCGCTGCGCGTTCAATGTTAAATTCAAATTTATAGGGTATTTCAATCGGTTTCTTATTCTTCCGTTCTGGATTGCCCACCTTTACTTTGGGATTTTATATATGGCAGGAAGCACGATCCTATTGGGAGTCTCCTGGGGAATGTTGAAGAAAATCGCGAAACAAATATTAAATTAGTGGATGAATAAATTCTTCCGCAAGAATGACTCTACGAAATTTTTGGGAATTCTTCAGCGAAATCGAGAAATCCAAGGAGTCTGGCACGATTGGCACTCCTTTGTTCTGTAACCCTCATCCGGCACTGCGCGCCATCTTCTCCCGACATCGGGAGAAGGGAATAAGAATTATTGTGGAAAGCGAAATTAAGGCTATTTATTTCTGATAAGTCTTAAGAGAAGGCTGTTATTCTCTGATATGTTCTGCGGTTAAAGATACATATACCCATTGTACTTCAAGATGCGAAATTATGTCATTGCGAACGTAGCGGAGCAATCCAAAAAAAAAGCTTAAAAATTAGATTGCTTCGCTTCGCTCGCAATGACGGAACACTTACCAGATATTCGCGTTTTGAGGTGTAATGGATATATAAGACAGTCAGTGACTGGCGTAAAAATATGC
>JABDFC010000002.1 GCA_013286785.1 Gammaproteobacteria bacterium | reverse complement strand
ATTGCCGGTCGACTGGCTGCCGAAGTGCTGGAAATGATTGGTCCTTTCGTTAAACCGGGGATCAGTACCCTAGCATTAAATGATCTGTGCCATGATCACATCGTGAACAAGCAACACGCCATTCCCGCTTGTTTAAATTATCGCGGTGCCAGCAAAACCCCTTTTCCCAAGTCTGTTTGTACCTCGCTCAATTATGTGGTCTGCCATGGAATCCCAAACGAACGAAAATTAAAGTCAGGCGACATATTAAATATCGACGTAACTGTGATTAAAGACGGGTATCATGGTGATACGAGTAAAATGTTTTTAGTCGGAGAATGCTCTATTTTAGCTAAAAAAATAACTAAAGTGAGCCAAGAATGTTTATATTTTGGAATTAAAACGGTTAAGCCAGGTGCCAGGCTAGGGGATATTGGTGCTATTATTCAGAAATATGCAGAATCTCATCATTATTCCGTGGTAGAGGAATATTGTGGTCATGGTATTGGAACCCAATTCCATGAAGAAGGGCTGCAAGTATTGCATTATGGCACCAGTGGTACAGGTCTAGAAATACAGCCTGGAATGACATTTACGATAGAGCCCATGATCAATGCAGGCAAGAAGGCCATCAAGCTTTTGCCCGACGACTGGACTGTGGTCACCAAGGACCATAGTTTGTCAGCTCAATGGGAGCATACCTTGTTGGTAACCGCCTCTGGGGTGGAGATTTTAACCCTCCGGGAAGAAGAACGGCCATTTTTTACTTGACTGTTCGGCAAAGGGGATCTACTTTTGGTCTACGGCATCTAAAAATAGTGGGAGGAGACCGTGTCAGAATCAACACTATACGTTACGTACTATGTCGCGCCACAACAAAAAAGTGGACTTCGTCGTACTGATACAGTCAATGCTTCTCATCGGGGAATCTTTCGGACTTCTGCACCGGGATTTTCGAGCACACCAGAACCGATTCATCAACACAAAACCGTTCAAGATTTCTTGGCGAACCAGAATCCACGTGGAGAAATCATAGATTCTTATACGGAAATTCCAGAAACGCGCCGCAGTGCCAAATGGCCGCAATTACAAAAGGCGATAGAAATTTGCAGGCAAAGAGGAGCGACGTTATTAATTCTAGAGCTTGGAACCTTAGCCAGCAACGAGTCTTTTACCCAAGTACTTTTGGCTTCTAATATTTCATTCCACTGTTTGGATCAACCTTTTGTCAACCAAACAATTCTCGAAGCATTAAGCAAGCACGCCGAAGTCCAACGCAAATTACATGGTAAATTGATCCGAGAAGGGTTGAAATTAACTTCAGCAAAATCCGGAAACCCTAATGCCGCAGAAGTGATCAGCAAAGTCAATAAACCCAAGATCGATACAGCCATTGTCTTTGCGCTTTTATTGCAGCCTATTATTCAAGATTATCGTAAAAAAGGTTACTCACAACGACAAATGGTTAAGGCATTGAATGAAGAAGGTTTCACCGCACCCGAGGGCGGGAAATGGGTTTTAAGCCAATTACAAAAAGTGTTAGATCGCGTGAGACTCAATGAAATCGCAGGCGAATTAAAACCAACCTTAGAAGAATTAAGCAAACAATCATTTTCCTTGGCACAAATAGCCGATTCCTTAAATGCCAAGGGCTTAATCCCCTTGAAAAGTCCTGTCTGGGATGAATCCCAAGTTAAAAAACTACAAGATCGCATTTTGCAAATTCAAGATATTACCTTTATTAACCGTTTTGTTCTCAATTTATTACCTGTTTTGCACGAATACCGAAATCGTAGGCTATCCCCTCTGGAAATCCTAATGGAATTCCAACAAGCAGGCATACCCATTAAGCAAGGCACTGCGCTAGTCGCTTAATTTGATTGATTAAAAGGAAGGAATGATGCAAACAAGTCTTTCAGAATCGGACATTGAAGTCTTACTACAAAAGCTAAGACAGGAATTACAAACCTTAAAAGGGGCGGGATGCCTCGAATTTGCGTTTGAATCGGCTGCAAAACACATCCCTGTTTATTTAAAAATCGTGAAAGGCCACATTGACCAACTGGCCAACGTGCTTGAACTTGAAACACATAATCACCGAAATTTAGATACCGCAGAACTTGCCGAACCGGTCATACAATTAACCCAACTTTTTCGAGAATTAAACGATGAAGACGTGCAATTACTCGAAGCTCTAGCATCGGAATCCCGTAACTGGTCAATGGAACCCGTTGATCACTATATTGAAGACCCCCAAGAAAGCACAGTTTCATCGGAAGCCTAACACTCAGCAAAGACCATGGAATGTTTTGCATGACATTTTTAAACGATCTGTGGAAAAAATTTAAGACGCCTGTCTCTGCAAAGAGTTGGGAAGACACTGATGCGATTGTCGATGAAGTCCTCGAACCTTCAGAAACTTCCACTGCAGAGACTTTAAAAAAAACAGAGTCTTTATTAACCACTTTCCAAGAAACCGAAACCGAATATCTCCAAAGAGACGAAATTCTAGCCAAACTGAAAACTATCCATTCGTTATTAGCATCCCCTAACAGCCACCCGATTGATGTCCAATTCGATGAAATCAATCAACATTTAGGCATCCCTGAATGTTATGAAGCCTTAAGACAACAACGTTGGCCACACGATATTCAATGCCCTAATTGTTATTCCACTCAGTTAAGACGTATCCCTCAAATTCCGCCTGAATCTATCCATAACCACCGTTATCGTTGCTTAAGTTGTCATATGGAGTTTAACGATGACACGGGGACTCCCATAGAAGCAGGTCAGCCTTCACTGAATGTTTGGCTTCAATGCTGGTATTTACTGGGCTTCACCGACTCCTTGAATTACATTGCAAGCAAATTAAATTTAGATCTGAACTTAGTGGAACAAATGGTTGCAACGCTTAGAAAACTCTTTAATGCCCAAAAGCCGATAGTGCACACCGAATTGGAATTAGAATGGTCAGAAAAAACCAAACAACTGCGTAAGCAATTATCGGAAGATCTGCTGAAACAATATGAAGTTTTAAACGCGAATGTCGCAACCTTACCCAGAGATTCAACCGAATTTCGTCGACAACAAAACCTTCGCCGCACCTTAAAAGCCACAACCGATCCTGCCTCTCCCAATCCCAACCCTAAAAGAAGGTGACAGAAATCCAAGGAGGGAATCCCATGCAATCGCATCCTGTTAAACGCCCTCCTGGACCTACGTGGCGCCATTTAGGAGAGATCCTGCATCAAGACCCAGAATTCTATAATCTAGAATATCCGCTTATCCTAACGCGGCGTTATGGCGGGTTCGTTTATTCCAGTCCTTTCAAGCTTTATCTCGTCAGCGAACCGGATGTTTTTGAACATATCTTAAAAACCAATGCTAAAAATTACGTGAGACAAAAACTCGTCTACAACCACATGAAACTTTTCTTTGGTAACAGTTTGGTTGTCACTGAAGGCAATGCCTGGCGTTATCGACGCAGAATGGCACTGCCCGCTTATCAACATCAGACCATTAAAAGTTATATCCCAACCATTACACATCTTTCGGAAAAACTTCTGACCACATGGAGAAGTTCACTGCCTAAAAAAATTAATCTGTTGGCAACGCTCAACAGTTTAACCTTAAATATTGCCTCACAACTATTTTGCAACCAAGAGCTGCCACCACAAACATTGGCATTTTTAGGAAAAGCCATCCGTTTTTGTAACGATTATTGCAGTTTTTCCCAGTGGATCCACCCTTTAAAGCCAACACTTAATAATTGGCGTTTTTTTTGGTATACCAAAAAAATTGACGAAATATTTTTACCTATTATTCGAGCACGGCGTAAAAATTCAACTCCGTACAACGACTTACTCGATCATTTGATCCATGCAACCAGCGAAGAAACTGGAGGCCCGCTAACCGATCAAGAAGTTTTGGCTGAATTTAAAACCCATATCATTACTGGCCACGAAACAACTGGGTGCAGTTTAAGTTGGATGTGGTATCTGCTGGCACAGAATCCCCAGTATCGAGAGCTGCTCGAGGAAGAATTAGAGTCCGTTTTAAATGGGCGCTTGCCCACATTAGAAGATATTCCCAAACTCGTGGTCACACAGGCAATTCTATCCGAAACCTTTCGCTTATATCCCCCTATCTGGTCTTTAGCGCGCACAAACATTGAGGCAGATAGCATCCAGGGATACGAAATTCCACCGAATTCCCGGATTACCCTGCATTTGTATGCCTTACATCGAAATCCCGCCTATTGGGATTGCCCGAATGATTTTTGTCCAGAAAGATTTTTAGAACCAGAAACCAAAAGACATCCGTTTTCTTATATTCCCTTTAGTTCCGGATCACATACATGTATTGCCAGTCATTTAGCCACACAAGAATCCATTCTATTAGCCGCAACCCTGGCACAAACCGTTCGTTTCGAGTTGGTTAAAAAAACGGAAGTATTTCCAAAACCCTGTATTACCTTGTCCCCAATCGGCGGAATACCCATGCGACCCATACTGAGAGATAAATCAATGTCATCGCCAAAACAAAGACAATACCAATCGTTACCAACAGTTGCATTGGAAACCAACCCAACATAAACCACGCCAAAATATAACAAGCGAGTGAAACCGTCGCTCGTTCCATCCATCGATCTAACGGCCGTTTAGTCAGTCCCTCTAACCCTACCATCGCACCGCGAGACACATCCCCAACGGTATACATCTTCCCCCAGGCAGTTTTAATATACAAAATCATCACCGCTGTTCCTAAAATTTGGATCCCAGGCAATTTAAGCCATACGGTCCATTGGATCCAATCTGAATTGCTTAGGCTTGGGACAGTCATCCCAAAGAAGATCAGTGGAATCACACTGGATTGTATCAATGCCCGCCACAGTGAAGCGCCAATGGCAGCTCTGGCCACCAAAGAAGCCATCCAAGGTAGCCACACCAACCACCAACCGACAATGAGATAGCTTAACCGACTGTGTAACCCTTCTGGCGTTAAATATTTTAGGGTACGGCTTAATTCAGCCTTTTCTTCCACTCCAGAGGCAAGCCCTAAAGTAAAGTAGTCGCTCGTTCCATGTAACCATAAAATAAAAAAAGAAAAGGCAAAAATGTAAATCATGAAAGTCGATCCAACCGAAAGTTGTGCCTTTCTCATATAATTGATCAATTCTTTATTTTTTTTGCGAAATATAATAATGACTAACGAACAAATAAAAATAGTCCGTAATGGCTTAAGAAACAGAGTATCCCAACCAAAAATCGTATTCACGGCTTCACAAAAGCAAACCAGCGCCAGAATGGTCACAAAAATAAATGGCACCAATGCCGCCATATTAAATACATCGTTTAAAAAACTCATCAAAAAAGCACTGTGCGTTTGCTTTTTATTGGCAAATAATTTTTTAAATAAAAGAGGGTTTTTTCCCACACAAACGTTAAAATACGCCAATCCTATCCCTAAGATGGCATACAGTAACCACGGTCCAAAACCTAAGCTAAAGGTGTGTTGTTGAATGATTTGTAAAAAATAACCATTTTCAAGCAATGGAAAACGACTGTTTTCTTGACTCTGGAATTCGAAAAAATAAAATAACAACCCGGAAATGAATAAAAGTGCCACCTGACCCAACCACAGCCCACCGACTGCTGATTTAAGCGACAACGGTGAATCTGGAACATCCAAACTCAAAATAGGTCCTTTATGAATACAAACGGTCAACAGAAAATTCAAAAGACCGAATACAACCAGAAGGCCCATTCCAATTGCCAGTGGTTTCATTAAATAAAACGGAGAAAAAGCCGCCAGTCCAATCACACCTATGATCAGAGCATAGGAAAACCCCATACTCCATTTGGAAAAGCGGCTTTTGATCATTCAAACCTCTTATGCATCGGGTAACTTCAACAACCCAGTTTCCAGTTAGCTGCTACACCCCGGCAAACTACTAATTGCCACTGCCCGATGAACTACTGGATGAACTATTTGACGAAGCAGCACTGGCGCTAACGGTTGCAGCAACCGCTTTTGATGTCCGTAAATTTTGCAAAGCCAAGAGCGCCAATAAGGCTTCTACCCGTTCAGTTTGGCGATACCGTTCATATTCAAGCCAAAGTTGATTGGCCTGCATGATTGCTTGCTGTATTTGAACTTGTTGCGGTGTTAATGTCGCAAGACTTGCTGCCCAAGTGGAACTCATCGCACGCGCCATGCCTTGCTGCTCCATGACTTGCATTTGAGAAACAGCCGGTGGCGGGTTATTACCCGACGCCGTTACTTGGGTTCGCTTGGCCATCATTTCCGCAAAAGGCGCTGCAATGATCGACAACGCTGTGACATCCGACATTGCTTGAACAAACGCTGCTTGAGTTTGAGGACTGCCCGTGACATCTGCAGGACTCATGTTATTTGAAGACATTTGCGCTTGAAAATTCGTAATCCCAGGAACTCCAGCAGGATTCAACAAATTATTTAAAAATACACTTGCAGCACTCTTGCGTGACTGATCATAAAAAGTCCCGGCCCAAAGAACGGAACCTTTCTCATCGCCATATTGCAGTAAAGGATCGGTAGGACAATTCCCTGTTTCTGGCCCACCGCAAAAACCTTGATCGAGAAGAGCACCCGTGAAATGAGTGTCAACCATTCCGATACTGGTTGGCGGCGTTCCGTAAAGCGTATTGGTAATTTGAGCATTTATATTTGTTTCAGCCTGATCACGCGTTTGTGATATCAACGATATATTTGCAGAATCTATCGGAGGATTTACGAGCGGAGTGCCACTCGCGCTTGTCGGAAAGTTAGTTGCCACATCCTGAGAAAGCTCGTCAGCATAGACAATCCAGCCCAACAAAGCTCCCATTAACGTGACCCCAATGACAAAAGGAACCAATGTTCCTTGCTTCCCCGCTTGTTTCATTTCCGTTATCCCCTTTTTAGTCGATGGCAGACTCATCCTTGCCAGAATTGTACACTACTCATCCTGTTGCTCTAACGCCTTTAACACCAAAGAAACTCTTTGTGGTGCAAAGACCCTTGATAATAATTGTAGACGTTCAAACACTAAATTGCGTCGCAAAAAGAGCTGCGACACCGGATCGGGAGTTTTGCCTTCACCTTCTGCACTGGCTTCTTCGGCGTACATGAGGAGTTGGGAAGCGGAACCTGGTTTTGCAATATCCAAGGCTTGTAACAGTCGCAATGCACGACCCGCTCTTGTGTTAGCCAACACCCTAATGAATTTTGCTTCTTCACTGAGTTCAAAGCCACTGGCTTGATCCATGACTTCTCCCAAACGGATCAAGGCTGCTTCTATTTCTGGGATATCATCAATGACCCAGTTTTCTACACGTTCTAAAGCCACAATCACACGATATAACGTGCGGCGATCATAACTGTCCCAAAAGGCATTGACGGCGTCTAAGTGCAGATCTGGCATGGAATTGCTGGTATCCTAATTTAGTCCTACCCTATAATAATATCGCTAGGTTGAAAAATATGCCAGGAGGTATTAGAAACATGGGTTTTTGGAAGACGACCAGAAAAATTGTAGGTCATGTGATTGATATCCGGGTCGACCGATGGGTAGACTTTGAGTACCACAAAAAAACACTCCGCTATCTGCGAGATGAATGGAAAAGATTATTTTCGCACCAAAAACCAACTCGTTCTGAAGAGTTTGATGAAGCCGTTCAACGTCTTTCTTTAACTCCGGATGATCTTGCCACCCAAACCCAACGCTTTCGCTACCTAGCCTGGTTATTTATCGTCTTATCTTTAGCACTGCTTGCTTACGCCTGTGTCATCGGATCGAATGGAAACTGGACAGGAACCATTATTAGTGTCTCGATTGCCTTCTATGCACTCACGTTAGCATTTCGTTTTCATTTCTGGTACTTCCAAATGAGTCAAAGAAAACTAGGCTGCACGGTTCAAGAATGGATGCGCTCGCTATCACCCATCAAAAGGACTAAATCACTATGATGAAAAAAGGATTATTTTTTCTCGCCTTTTGCCTGATTTGTCCAGAGGTACTAGCTACCGTATTTACCGTCAGCCCCTTGGACAAATCTCAACAATATCTTGGGCTAATCTTTGGGAGTACCGTTGGTGGTATTAACTTAGTCGCGAGCAGCAATAACGCGACTTTATCCATGATGTTCCAAAAATTTAATTTCATTATTGTCACGGTCGGTGCAGTGGTATTAGGGTATTTGGCCGTCACTGCAACCGTCAATACAGCGCGTGAAGGTGAAGCCATGGGGAAAAAGATCTCCATGTGGGTTCCGATGCGTGCTCTCACTGGCATGCTACTCATGGTTCCCGGCCCAGCCAGCGGATATTCCGTGGTGCAAATGACCGTATTGTGGATTGTTTTAAATGGAATTGGCGCAGCAAACTCTATTTGGAATGTTGTTTTAACCCAACTCTCACAAAATGTTGCTACCGTGAGTGGTATATCGTTATCCTCTTTAACCCAACCCCAGAACCTGGTTAAATCTGCCTTCTACTCTGCTACCTGTATGGCTGCCATTAATAATATGAACGACTTGGCCTCAGCACCTGGCGTATATCAAACAGAGGGCCCTATTGCAATTACGCCCGTATTGGGCCCTGAACCCACTCAACCAACGACTAACCCCAGCAATCCGTCCCAATTAACCCTAACGCAATCGGCTAATATCAGTGTTGGCCTTCAGAGTGCAGCACCTGGTTCAGGATATGATACTATCTGCGGCCAATATACAGTATCTGTCACGCTTTCTAGTACAGATACGGCTAATTCCTTTAACATTGCAACGCTCACCCAATTGCTCAACGTCAAGATCGAAGCCGTACAAGCCATGCTGACTGCGCTGTCTCCTGCCGCTCAGCTCCTCGCCATTACTGGTTCTCAATATGTTGCTCCAGATCCGGGGTATACGTATGCAGCCACGCAAGCCTATCTAGGCCAAATGGCCCAAATAGCCACCGGGCTTCAAGTGGCCGCTGGTGCAAATGCCAATTCCTGGGAACAAAATCCGAGCACATCAAACGCAATCAGTTCTGCTTATCAAACCTTTCAAGAAGCAGGTTGGATCCACGCAGGCAGCTTTTACTTCACGATGGTTCAAGCAACGAACTCTACGATTAATCCACAAGCCAATACACTGCCCACCAATAATTTAACCCCGAATTATATGTCAAATTTCAATGCAACCAGCCTGCCGACCAGTTGGCCGACTTATGGTGGAAACGCAACCACCACTTACGTCCCGCAGATGTTAAATGGGAGTCAATTAACCCGACTAAACGGTGCATTGAATAATGCCACCAATTATATTGCCAGTGATACCACCAACACTCCGGGCAATCAAAGCTTGAGCTCAACCTCAGCCAGTACCGGTAACGGAGTTTTGGATTCTATTGTGCAAGGCATCGCCAGCGCTATCCAAGATCCCATTATTCAAGGGATGGAGAACATAGCTTCTGGCAACAATGGTACAGATCCCCTGGTTTCGATGGGACAGTTTGGTTCCGCACTGATGTGGGGAGCAGAAATTGGCGTCTTTGCCAGCATGCTGGTCAGTTTTATTGTCACCTTAGCAGGTTCTGCTGTCGCTTGTATGAATCCCTTTCCTTACGCGATTACGGTCTTGGTTCTTCAAATCGTACCTGTATTGTCGGCGGCTTTTATTTCTCTCTGGACAGCCGGGGCAACCTTGGGGATTTACGTACCACTCATCCCCTATTTAATTTATACCACCACTGCATTCGGCTGGTTAATTGCGGTGATCGAATCGATGGTGGGTGCTCCGCTGATTGCGCTGGGGTTAGTCCATCCTACCGGAGAAGAATTAGGCAGAGCGACCAGCGGGTTGGCGATTTTAGCCAATATTTTCTTAAGGCCTACGTTGATGGTATTTGGCTTTGTCATGGGGG
Source organism: Gammaproteobacteria bacterium (assembly GCA_013286785.1). Taxonomy (GTDB): domain Bacteria; phylum Pseudomonadota; class Gammaproteobacteria; order UBA6186; family Azoamicaceae; genus CADEGZ01. Next base: position 105,108 of record JABDFC010000002.1, on the reverse strand, counting down.
CCAGTTTATTAAGAGCGGGTATTGCACTGATTAACTTTGGTTTCATCCCAGCATTAACACAAGGAACCTATCCCAGCATGTTTAGCATTTTAGCGGTGATTGGGATGTATACCATGTTAATCATGGCGATTGTGAATAAATCTTTCTCTCTCGTTTATATGTTACCCAATCAAATCATGCGTTGGATGGGTGGTCCTGCCGAAAACTTTGATCCCAGCGATATGACGGGTAAAGCCAAAGAAGGCTTTGATGCTGGCGCGAAAAAAGGTCAAGCCGCGGTTGAAAAAGGCGGCGGCGGGGCCGGAGAAAAATTAAGCAATGTAGACTCGGCTCAAAAGGGCAATCAAAGATATAAAAAGGGCCAAGAGATGAAAGAGAAACAAGGCGGCGGTGGTTCTGCTGGGGGAGGAGAGAGCCCGGCAGCCTCCTCGAGCAGTTCTAGCGCCCCAGCTACACCCTCTGCAACACCTCCAGCTGGAGGTGCCAGCGGCGGGAGTCTACCAGAACCACCCGTAACATAATTAATTTGGTCTTAAACCCGGAACAGCTGTACCTGTTGAAGATGTCGATCTTTTGTAACATTCGGGTACTACAGAGAAGACAGTGGATGTTTCCTCCTAAGCTGAAGAACCCAGTGTTAAGGGTTTAAATTGTATTGCTGCGTCTTCTGACTGGTGGTTCACTACTTGTATCACTACTATCTGGTATGGGTGATATGGGAGCAAATCCTCCTGACGGCCTTCTGGGTGTCGCTGGTGGTGCAGATGGTGTTACTGGTCGTGGTGCCTGAGCGCTGTAGGCAGCTGTCATTGGTGCACCAGAAACGCCATTACCTCTAGGTGAGACAGGCATGCTAGTAGCGCTTTGGCGATACCCCGCCGATCCTGCAGTAACTGCAGTAAGCCGCGTTGCCAATGATTGGTTCGTATTTGCATTCGCTGCCGACGTAATACTAGTTTGAGTATTAGCACCGGCTTTGGGATCGGCAGGCGTTTGAACAATACTCGCAGGAGTATTAGCACTAGCTGCGGGAGTTTTAGGCTTCTTTACATCTTCAAGATAAAGAGCTCGTTGTGCACCTAAAGTCCCTCTGGCTAAGGCGACGCTCGCTTTTCCCAAAAACCCCCCGATCGTTTTTAAACCTGGACCCGTGTTTTTCATTGATTGCAATGCCGCACCCGGTCTACCGATCATTGTCAGACCTGCTGGCTTTACTATACCTCGCCAAGCGACCATACCGACCGCGGCTGATGCAAGAAACCCTACGGTTAATGCGGTTCCTATCGTCCCACCCACTGCATTTGTCACAAATTTAAACATTTTGTCTAAAAATCTTTCAAAAGAGTCTTTCTCATGTGTAGAAGGGTGAGTAACATCTCTATTAGGTTTAACTTGATTTTGATTGCCATCTTTTTCTAGGTTATGGTCATGCAGTTCCTCCTCCTCTCCTGTTCTAGCTGCTTGAAGTTGAGTCGACCTCTTACCACCTACTCCAGGGATACTGGCTGTGGGTGCGTTGTCATCAGGCAGCTTCTCTTTTCCCTCGCCTCCTAAGCCATCTACAGATGCTTTAGGTCCTTGCGCTTCAGCTTGCGCTTCATGCTCATCATAAGTAGGCGGAGGGTCACTGGGCGTAGGGTCAACTGGTTTGCCGCTACCACCAGGAAGAACAGGGTCATCAGGACTCTTAGCCATAGAATTACTCCAAATCCTGTGTAATTAAACCTGGATGTAAGCACAAGATCAAAATACATCCTTCTAAACATATGACTACGTTTCAGAGGACAAGTTCCAAAGCCGCAAAAAAACCAGTGTAATGCTCCTATTCCCCATTAAGTGCGCGAAAATTAAAAAATCATGCTGTTCTATTACAATGTGAATGCCGTCATTGCGAGCGAAGCGAGGCAATCCATAATGATCAGTCTTTTTTTAGATTGCTGCGCTTCGCTCGCAATGACAATATTCAGTGCTTGATTATTAAATGTGTTTAATGGGGATCCCTCAGTCCGGCGAAGTGCAGTAGTGTCCGGGGGAAATGGTGAGTAAGTACAAAGGGATGGTGAATTTGGTGATAAGGTTTTACAGCATGGAACTGTTATTTTCAGGTTTGGTCATTCCCGCGAGATTGGCGCGCAATGTCCAAAAAAGATCATTAACGCGCCTATATCCCTCTAAATAAAATTAATGACGTGCCGCCGCAGCTGCCTGATAGTCACCCAATTCTCTCTCCGTAGCTGCCAATTTTTGTTGAACCCTTACAACTTCAACATCATGTTGCCTTACTATTACTGGCGAACGGGAACGAGCTTTCTCTTGAAAAGAATCGAATGTGACAGAAAGTAACTTCGTAACAGCACTATCCAAAGGGGCTGGGAGACAATTTAAAACATTGCGATCGATAGGTTGCAGAGAAGTTCTATCAACGTAATCCAACCAGGCTTCCTGACTTAAAGACATTTTTGCTTCTAAAACATCTCTAATATAAGCCGAAAAAAGTCTTCGAGTATTGGCTGCTTTTTCGCTGATTCCAGGTTGATCCACAAGCGATCTCTCGATACCTGCCAATAATTGTTCGGCCAATTTTCTTTTCTCTTCAGTGATAGGAAGCGCAGACAAATCCGGTGTTTCCCTTAATAATCGACGCTCTGATAAATCTCGAATTTTTCCCTGTAATTGAGATATTTTTGCAGCAAAATGCTGTTCTACGGCGCCATATGCTTCTTCGGATAAACAACTGATTAACATAACGATAGATGTCTTGTCACGAGTATCATAGGGCTTTGCCGAAAGATACGCACGTAATTCTGCTCTCCTGCTTTCATCTTGTTCAAGAGCGACAAGTTGAGAAATGAAACGATCCTTAAAGAGACGCATTGTGTTTTCTCGTCTGGAAATCTCAGTACTTGGTTCATCTTTTTTGAATCTACCCAAGGGCTCAACATTCGTGTATTCCCCGGTATTAAAATTGTACGAAAGACTATCGGCACCTTTTGTATACAAGTCTTCAAAAAAAACTGTTTGTCTAATCAGTTGCATCATGCTTTGGGCCAATGCGATTATTTCTCTTCTTCTAGACCCTTGATATAATTCAGCTAAAATCACTTTTCCGGCTTTCATTTCAGTCACTCCCCTTTTAGGATAATAATCAGTACGATTTTATAACAAAGTGAGTTAGTCAAGCAAGGGGATATGATTATTTATTTACATTTTTTTGATTTGCATCCGGTTTTAGCAAGACAAAAAAGCTTTTTTCTGGATCCCCGCTTTCGTGTATAGACCGGGGATGACACCCTAAATATGGGATGACATCCCAAAAGTGGGGTGACGATCCGGAAATAGATTCACAACTCCAAAATTAGACCCTTGATACGAAAGCCTTTTATTCTTTTCCGCCATTGCCCGAATCACCTTCATCCCCTTCTTCTTTTGTTTCGGGTGGTGGGGGTAGTTCTTCCGTCGATTCTGTGGACACTTCACCTTCTGCAGAGGTCAGATCTTCTAAATCCGGCAATTCAGGAAAATCTGGCAATTCGCTTAAGTCGGCAACGTCTTGAGTGGCTGCATCTTGAACAGCTATGTCTTGTTTTAAGGCTCCAATGTCTAATGGTCCGCCGCCAAACATGACGATTAAATCAGAAATATCGTGCAATACTCCATCGACATTTTTTTGAAATTTAATTTCAGGGGGAAAGCGCGTCGCGTTTTCAATATCGGTAATCAAACTGCTGGAAATTTTGATGGCTTCTTGTTCTGGTTTACCACATAAGCGCTCAATATGTTTCATTTCTTCAGTGGTACTGCCACGACGAATCAACGGTAGAGAAAACAGCTCTTGATTCTCTTCGCCAATCATTTGTAAAACCATCGGAGTCGTAAATACCTTCGTAAAAGCTGACATCTCATGTTCAACGCCAGGATCTTCAAACGGAACACTGAGATCACGTTGTTTTTGGACTTCTTGTTCTAATAAGGAAATCAGTGCTGAAATGCCCCGCTCAAAGGGTTTGAGATTAATGGCTCCCTGGAAAGACTGTACCAAAGTATTAATATCGTGGCTCTCTGGCGGTTCTGGCAGTTGATAATTGGGCGTAGAAAACACTTGTTTAAAGCGTTTAAACCGCTTATCCATATTGGTTAATTGTTCTTCCGTTGGCGGTTCTACTTTCAAAAATTGGTTTAAACGGATTTTTTTAACGGGTTTTGGCGATGCAAAGAACATTTCGGCCCGAATAATTTTAGATTTAAAGAAGACATGCGCTTCACCTGGTCGTTGATCTTTCAGGTCTAAAAGATCAATACGCTGCCGTTTATCGACCGAGGCATTCCTCGTATCCATATAATTCATGGTTAAACTCGATGAGTCCATTTGAAAGCCGCTGACATTGGTTGTATAAGATTCGCCAGCCACCTTATTAAAAAATTCCCATGTTTCTTGGGGATCTTCTAATTTCATACAAATTTTCACGTTACAGTTCGCACCAATAGACGCAGCTTCTTCTTTTGAGGCTTTTTGAAAAGCGGGTAAATCTTGACCGGCAAAAATGGCAGAAAAGCCAAGCGACCGGGCTTGAGCTGGCACTACGGCAAACCCTTCAACGGCATAATATCCATACTCGTCCATGATCGAGATAAAAGGTGCTGGTGAATTCGTCGGTTTTCTTAAAACAACGTCACGATAATCTCCTTCCACTTCCTCCCCTAAACCGGAAGCCATCATGGCTTTTAAAGACGCAACAATAATCTTACCCAGATTCGACAATTCTTGAGGAGACTTTTCTAATGCAGGCAACAAGACAACCATGATACGACGGTTTAACACCACGTCTTTAAAATCGACTTCCGCCAAATTGGTTCGAATAATATGTCCATAAGTATCTGCCAGAGAACCGAATACTCGGGTTAATTGCATGGTAATAAAACCATGTTGCTCTCTTACTTCACTCCCCTGATTCCCTTTCTTTTGACGGTTATAACCCGGCAGATTGAAAATATAAGCGGTCAGCGGCTCTAATATTTGCTTTGGGAAACCATCTAGAGGAACACTGTAGGTATCTGTTACGGGAAATCGTTTGTCGATGACAATGGTTTCTAATTTTTCCAAGATAAAATAATCTCGAATACTATTGGCATCGAGTAATACATGGCCCGCATCTCGCATGGCAGCCAAAACTTTCATTAAAGCTTCTACAAAGTTAATGGCACGACCGGTCCACATATCATCGTTACCACCCCCTTGTTTTCCGCTCGACATCAAACTCACAACCAACTGAGACAACATGCTAGAGGAACCCCGAGAAAAGGGATTCATCGTATTGGATAATCGGGTCTTCTGTGGTCCTAAGACGTCTCTTGCACCCGTCATAAAGTTAATGAGTAACATATCATCTTCGCGTCCCATGGAACGCACCATTGAAAAGACTTTCGCAAATAAACTGTTATCCCCTTTTCCATCAATATAAATAAATCCGCTGCCAAACAAGAGCGAGTTAAACGCTATCGAAACCAGTGCTTCGGTTTTACCACTCCCGGTTGAACCGAAAATAAGCACATGAGTCCGCATATCGTCGTTTGAAAACCATAATTCTTCATGTGAAATGCGATCATTACCAAAAAAGGCAATGCCCTCCCCCATTTTTGGTTTGTTACTTCCGGGTTGAGGATCGTTATAGTCTTTAATATGAGCAGATCTCGGGATCCGAAAAGGTAAAGTATTCTTGCTAAGACAGGAAAAAGTAAAAAGGCCTACGCAAAATAAGGCCAGCAGATCTGTTATGGCAGGATAAAAAACACCCATCATAATACTGCACACACAGGCTAAGAGAACCACCTCGGGTTTAGCAAAAAATTCTGCAATGCGCGTTCCAAGCGGCCGCGTGTCTCTAGCCAATTGCCGGGCTGATTGTTCCTGCTTAGAATCTAGGCCTCGAATCATACGGTACCTTTCTCCGTCTGTTCAGCATTGTGTTCCGCCTCTTGATTATTTTCCTGACGCTTTAAAATTTCCATTTTTTCTTTTTCATCTGGAATATAGATTACCTCAGTCAGAGCAATTTGTAAGGCATGAACTGCGCTGTCCACTCTTGGAACACTTAAAGGCCGTTTTAACGCCATTTCATAGTACCAGTGAGAAAAGATGCCTGCGACTTCAACACAAGGGGTTTGTCGACCCACATTATTGATGACATACCAAAGCCGCCGGTCTAGAGGTTTGATCCATAAGAAATCTGAAGACGGTACAACTCCATCCTCTCTGGCAAACTGTAATAAGGATATAAATACCGTAAACTCATAAGCATGTGCCGCACAAATTTCCTGGACTCTTTTCTCTTTAATGTGTTTTTTCCATAACTCGTCGGCTCCTTTACAATCGACTTGCCCATTGGCAGCTGAAGTAGCCAATTGTACCACCAGCGCATTCGCGGCCTTGGTATCACGAGTGCCTCTTGCGGCAAAAATTGCAAATATAGCTCGCCGATAGGGCAACATGGCCTCACAACCATGCCAGGTGCGCCCCAATTGAACAGAAAAAGCCCGTTCGGCCCGTACTTTATCAACCGTCACTACAAACTCTGGCGCTTGAATTTTAGAAAAAGGGGATTGAGAAGCCGCTGCCATCTCTACCGTTACCAATCGGTTTTTTCTGGCAAACTGCACAGGGCTCATGGCCATTGCCCAAGGGCCGGAATCTAGGTCTTCATTGACTAAATCTAATTCCGTGACAATTTTAATTTGCGGCCAATTAACGCGCTCCTGCAAAGATAAAGTATGCATATTGAACTTTTTACGCAACCGCAAGTGAACATTAAAACGAAACACCAAAATTCCAAGACAAAATAATAATATCCCAATGGGATACCGTAAGTATTGGCCCGCAGCTTCACTTAAAACGCCCGCGATTTCCATATTAACGTTCTCGGGGGTTAATTGTCTGGCCGCCGCTAGATCAACGCCCACTTGATTATACAATTGGTCACAAGTCTCGCCGATCCAAGGAAAGTCTGAAGGGATAAGGCCAAAGAAAAAGTGAATCGCAGTAATTTCGTATATGCGCACATAAATAAAAAATAATTTTAATTCAACTTGAAAGAGATACCAAACAATCGCGCCAACAATAAAGACGAGGATCAGCAGCCAAATTATATAATAGGCATTTTTATCTGATCCTTGCTCTTGATTCTGTGATTGCGCCATTTTATTCCGTCATTAAATCATCTAAAGAAACGGCTTCCGGGGAAGCGGCTTGTTGCATAAACTCGTAAAGAACATCCGTGGCGCACAATAAACGCAACACATTGGGTGTTGTGTCATCAAATTGTGCAACGACTCCCACCATGCCCGTTTCGGAGCGGTCAAACGTGACACCCAGGCCATAGCCCAAACAGAAGGAACAAAGTTGGTCTGCTCTTCTGAAGATTGCAGGCAGAAGCCCGGTTTGTGAAAAAACCTGCTCATAGCCAATCGGATCCCCCCGTAGGGTAAAACGACAGCCCATGGCTTTTGCCACTGCAGTTAACTGCTCAGATAAATTCAAGGTTCTCTCTCCTTTTTTATAATCTTAGTCGAAATTAGATTTTCCTACCTAAAACTGAAAACCTAAGTTGACAAGCAAGCTACTTGGTTGCTTCAATGACTACAAGAGTTTGATATTTATTCATCTGTTTGAAACTGGATCGATTAGCCATGCAAAGAATTTTAACACTTGTTCTTGTTCCCCTGCTCGTCAGCTTGATTGGAGGTTGTACTGTCCTTAAAAAGCAATCTGACGATTCGATTATTGATGATTCTAAGCAAAATAGCAAACAAAAAACCAGTCGTTCGAATACCAGCGTAGAGTCTCAACTGCTGGCAACTGCCCAATCAATCGAAGAGTCTCTCAATACGTTGGCAGCAGCAGAAAAAGCTGAAAATGCTCCGATCCTCAATACAGCTCCCTTGGTCGCTCCAGAGGGCGGAATGGGGGGATTGGTGGATGTAGATTGGACTGGACCCATTACCCCCCTGATTGAAAAAATTGCCAATATGACCGACTATCGTGTCAAGAGTTTAGGAAATGAACCCTCCATTCCTATTCTGGTTTCAGTCAGCGCCAAAAGAGCCGTGATTGCCGATGTCTTACAAAATGTCAGTTTACAGGCTGGCAAACGTGCCCAAATTCTGGTCTTTCCAACCAGTCGGCTCATTGAAGTGAGGTATACTCCTTAATGTTCAAAATTTTCTCGCCACTCGTCTGTCTTTTAATCATCGGATTAATCGGGTGTGGACAAAATAAAAGTTCTAATCCCACCAGCAGCTTAAAATCTTTACAAAAATTATCGAACGGGGGCAATAAATCTAATGCTGGAGCCATTCGATCTCAAGCGCTCCGTGACACAGCCCTCAGTGTTGGCGCCCGCGGCGGATTGGCCTGGCGTGCTCAACAAATTAACAATGTCTTACTGCAACATGAAAATATGCTGTATCGATTATTTAATTTTAACGCCATGCTCTTGGAAAAAAACGTTCTTCCCCCAGTGCTAACCGAGGGGCGCAATACGCTCACTTTAGGGGGAACCGACACCATTCGAATTGCGGATCGCACCTACCAAATCCTCAGCCAAGCGTCTTTTGTGACAACCCCCCCAACCTGGCGAGATTACCTTTGGCTTTCCTATAGCCCACCGGAAGCACCCGATCGCACTTTGTTGCCTCGCAATCGGGAAGAACGCATCGTCTGGAAAAAATATACCGAGGATGGATGGCGAGCGGGGATCCAACAAGCAGAGCTTATCTTTAAGGAAAGTATTGCCCGATTAAAACGCGATTACGAAGGCATGATCCGGTATCGCACCCTATTAGCTCAAAATATGGTTAGCCCGCCGTTTGTCGCCCAAATGGATATGGGCATTACCGGGGGTGGTTCTGATCTGACCGTGAATGATCGCATTTTAAGAATCACTGCCTTCCCAACCTTGCAAAATGACAGCCAAAGTTGGAAAACCGAGATCATCCCCCATGAATGAATATTTATTACAAGATGAACCCATTCGTTTTTCGACGGAAACATTAGATCGAATGTTATTACATTGTGTCAATCTTTCTGCATCTGATATCACACTGCAGACCAATACACCCGTTTTTGCTGAAATCCATGGCCGACTTTACCCCATTACCTCCCGCAAATTATCAAACACCGAAGTGGGTGATATGTTGAATGCCATTTACGGTTCAAACGGAACCACTCAAATTTTCAGTGGTAAAGATGTCGATACTCAATATGAAATTAGGCCTAACCGTAACCAACGATTTCGGTTTCGTGTCAATGGTACTGGTTGCCAAACAGAAGGGCACGATGGTTTACAGCTGACCTTAAGAACCATTCCAACGAGCCCTCCTAATCTAGACACCTTAGGCGTTGAACCTGAAATCATTGCCGCAATGGCGCCTGATCAGGGCACTGTGGTTGTCACAGGACCAACGGGTTCCGGGAAAAGTACGTTATTGGCCGCGATTATCAAATATTTGGCAGAACAGCCCGATGGAAACCGTAAAATGCTCACTTACGAATCCCCCATCGAATTTGTGTACGATATGGTAGAGATGCCTTCCTCTGTCATGAGTCAATCTGAAATCCCAAGACACCTCCCCAGTTTTGCGGCAGGTGTCCGAAATGCATTACGGCGTAAACCCCGCTTAATATTGGTCGGGGAAGCACGAGATGCGGAGACCATCAGCGCTGTGATTGACGCAGCACTCACCGGTCACCCCGTGTATACCACCCTTCACAGTAATGGTGTATCGGATGCTGTCAGACGCATGATTTCAACCTTCCCAGCCGATGAACGCAACGGTAGAGCACTCGATATTTTAGAGACCCTTCGGCTCATGGTATGGCAAAAACTAGCCCCCAGTACTGACGGGAAACGCGTGGCTTTAAGGGAATTTTTGATTTTTGATCAAGAAGTTCGAGACATTTTAATTGACACTCAAGTCGAGCTCTTAGCCGCTAAGACCCGTGTCCTGCTGAGAGAACGTGGCCAACCCATGGTTGTCGACGCCAAACGAAAATTCGAAGCCGGGATATTACCCGAACGCGAATACCGAATCATCGAAACCAGAGCTAAACTTTCAGATAAAGATGCCGGTCTAAGCTAGGACAGGAGGAAACAAATTATGGCCATCCTTGAAAGTACTCATTGGCGCGATGCTGCACGAAACCCTAGGTTTTATTTTATGGATGCCTTTGCCGCTTTTCCAATACTCTTTTTCTTAATGCATATTAGCCTTTGGTCCTTTATTGTTTCGGTGCTTTGTATCAGTTTTTTCGTTATGTTAGAACGATTTAAATTTACCATACCGGTTTTCTCCCGCTGGCTTAAAGCGACCTTAGCTGGCCCCTTACGAATCGCCAAACCTTGGTGGCGAGAATAGGACTATTATTCAGGAGTATTGCCTATGCCACAAGACAGACAAGCCATCATTGCAGAGAACAGCGTATTCTACCGGAATCAATTTCGTTTCTTACTCACGCTGACCTTTGTTTTAATCGGGATTGCCTTTCTCTTAATCGGTTTTATTATTTACCAAGCGATGACCCTCCCAACCCCACAATACTTTGTGACGACCTCTAATGGGCAATTATTTGAAATTCAACCCTTACCCTGAGTAATTCCCACAAATTTCATCGAAATTTATAGGGATGCCTCAGCGGATTCTCGAGGATGACTAGACTTAATTGCTTAACTAATAAACAGTTTATTTATCTTAGCGGGATTGATTGCCAAAGCTAGGTTTTAAGGCCAGAAATAGAGTTTTTCTTATAGAGCGTGTAGATTTCATTGATCAATTCTTCGACCACGCTTTGTGAACGTTCATCAGAAATCAGCCCGTCTTTGTCTTTCAGGACACTCATGCGTTCTTCAACCACCCGTGCGGCCGATCCTGAGGGGTACATGATGGCTAAAAACTTTCGAGCTTCGGAGGCGCCAATTTTTTCATAAAGCGCATTGCGAATCCTGGCATCTTCAGCCGTCGTATTAAATGCCCAAAGCTCTATGGGGCCAATGGTGCTGGTGATCAGTTGGGTGTTGACGCCCGATTTGGTTGAGAATTGAGCCAAGAAAGTCGCGCCTCCCGCCCTTGGACCGTGAACGCGGGTTTCTAAAGCGAGTTTTGCAGTATCCGACAAACCAAAGACCTTCGTCGAACGTTCAATCGCTTGCTTGGGACCCGCATCCATGATAAAGACCGAGGTGGCAAATTCGACCATCACTGGATCGAAGTCATCTAAGGATTGCGAGATCAATGCGACCTGCACTTTCCATTTTCGGCCTTCGCGCATATCCACGATCACTTGATCACGGACCGCTTTGGCTTTTGAAGTTCGATGGAATTCGTCGAACACGATGCGTTTGGGATCTTCCCGAATTTCTAAGATGCGTTTCTTGTGGTGTTCTTGGTACATGGCCGGTAAATCTTTTAATACGTCTTCCGTTAAATAGAAGTGACGAGCCAGAACATATCTTGCCAACATGTACATGATGGCCGTTTGTCTATCGGCGGCTTCACCCCCCGTTTTGGCCACTTCGTCTAAATCTAAGGAAACTATTCGGGATTCCCCCAAATCGAATACCGTGGGTTGCGATAAAATGGGATATTCGCGAATAGCACCCGAGATCATTCGACCAAATGCAGCAATAATCGGCTCACCCGTAGGCGATTTAATGGAGCCATAGAGATCGGCTACCGTTTGACTGCGGCAAATGGAGGCGGCGTCAGCCAACAGCGGCATAGCATAACGTTGTGCCACACCCGCTTCATGGGTTTTGCCGGCTTTAAATAATGCATCGGTAATTTCCCACCAAGTCGTATGGCTGTCGGAGACAATATTCAATTCTTGGACGCATTTATCGACCATGGGTTCCAGATTGCTGGTATAAGAGCGAGGATTACCCCCATCGGTTAATGATTTGTAGAGTTCGTCGACAATCATTCCTGCCATATCGGAAATACCATCGTAAGCGCTTTCTTGACCGACTGGTGTTGCCAATAACGTTAAAAAATTGACTAAAAAGGCTCGTTCTTGCGGAGTGGGGAATCGAGCACCTAATTGGGTATCAAAGGGATTAATCGCCATATCGGTCCGCATGCGCATCCGGTGATAAGCGACCAAATGTTTTTTATCGGCTGGCATGGCTTCGCGCAATAAAGAAACCAATCCACTGGAAGAAGGGCCGATATCGACGATCGCAATGTAGGGCAGCCGTTGGATCCCACCCGAAAGGCATAAGGCAAGATTCATTGCATTCGAAAGGACGGATTTACCAGAACCCGGTCGGGCATACATTAAATCGATCCAAGTGGTTTGTTGTGTTGAGCCCGGTTGGTATGGCCAAGGTTTTCCGTCAACGGATCGGAAAAGAACTGCACCCGTTGCCCAAGGAGAGGCCGGTCGGGTAAAAGGTAACATATAAGTGACATCGCTCAAGGGAGCAACAGAGGTTGCACCAACACTGCGTGTGGATATTCCTAACGCACTGGACATCATGGCAGAATAAGCGTCACCCGAAATTTCTGAAGTCTCGCAGAATCCCCATCCTTGAATGGATTTGGCTAATTCTGCCACTCTTAACCGTAATGTTTTTTCTTCACCGACTTTTGCCCAGGTCGTTGCGGTGACTCGCAAACGTACAATGGCATCATCGGTATTGACTTCCAAATAGCGTAAGAGATCAACGGCGTTGCCAATTAAGCGATTATGCGCATGCGCAAAGCTTAGAATCGTCGAGATGGTCGATTTTAAACCCAGTGATTGGATGCCACCGCCTTCAATTAAAAAAGAGATCCGCCAAGGGATTTGGGCATTTAAGACTCGATTAAAGAGCGTTCCAAATGCGGATAATTCCTTGGGAAAGAGTTCAATGGAAACGGTGCCGTAGATGCGATCGCCTAATCGAGCAGTACGAAGATCAATATTTTCGCCATCGCGCGGAATTAATTGGCTGGCCAGCGGTGGCCAAAGGACATCAGAGATGTCGCCTGCGAAATTTTTTGTCTCGCGCATGGGGATCACGTCACCGGGTAGGGAAGGCTGCCATTTGATATCGGTAAAATCGGGATCAACGGTTTCTCGAATCGCATGACAAGCCGCATGAACATCCAATAATACTGTGGCTAGTCCTAATATGCTGAGATCGTCGACCAAAGCCCGAACCAGGGAATCGTGGCCATCACGAAGTTCAGGGACTCCGCGTAGAAAGTCTTGGGCGTTTCGAATCAGAGGTATTTTGCCGGTTCTAGTGCGTTCTCCTCGGTCTTTGATGGATTGTTCTAGTTGTGCTTGAGTCAGACTGGAAGGACGGGACCATACCACAATATACATCGATTCAGAAGCGCAATAGCGATACAGTTCATGGACACGTTCCGTAAAAAGATCGTCCAGCGACAATTCCAGTTGCTTTGCCGTTTGGCGCGCAGGTGCTAGGATATTTTCCAAGTCCCGCGTCACAGTTTCTTTGTCGTGCATGAAATAGAATTGAACGGCACGCCCAGGTCTGGCTAAAGAGGTCTGCAAAGCTTGAGTGAGGCCTTGATGCATTCTGGCGAATTCATCTGGCCCCACTAAAAAAGTAGCCCCATTCAATCGCAAGATAGACACCAGTGACCCATCTCGGGCCACTAAGGTATGACGGCTATCGGCAGTTTCTAGTTCACAATAGGTTTCAGAGAGCTGCCCTAATGCGGTGCTTATCCAAGCCAATACACCATCAATGGTATCTATTATGGGATCAACAATACTCATGGACCTTCTCTCAAGCTGTTACTGTCGTTTAGCTTCCACCCAAGCCTGATCCACCACCAGCGGTTGCAGCTGAAGTAGCACCAGATCCAAGCAGTGAGTTACCTGCAACGGTGAGAATGGTTGGCAAGAACAAGAGACAGGCTGCCACCACAATCATCACGACGGGTTTACTGAGAGGAGTCTGTTGAGGATTTTCTTTATGGGCTTTGAACTGTAATATTCCGCCTAACGCAAATCCTACCCCAGCTACATATGCGGTAATACTTAACAGTTTGGCGATGGAAGTCGCTTCGGTCGAGACGGTAGAGGCCAATGCTGTAATATCGCCTCCTTCAGCGAACGCAACAGTGGACAATCCTGCGAGAAGGCCAAAGGCCAAGGGTCTTATTCCAAATTTCATGATGCTCTCCTTAAGAATATTCATCTATAGAAATTATGAACCAGAAATGGCAATTTCACCATTTATAGTGGGATATTGGCAAAAACAGTTGTTTTCCAATATTCGGCTTGGGATTTATAGTATTTTCGGGCCGGGAGTAGTTTTAAGTCTTGAAATATGGTGTGATTTTGTTGCGCTTCAGTTAAATCGCTGTCAATTAAGGCCTGGCCAAAAGTAGCAGGCTCATGTGAACTGGGTCCAAAGATGTCTTCGATAGGTTTGGCGCGATCAGTCAAACTTAAGTAAGCGGCTTGCAATTTGCCTTTATAAGGGGCTTCGCGCAACATACTACAAAATAAGGTTCGGCAGAAATGATTGAGATCAGCCTGGCTGATTTCGGGTAAATAAATAATGGTTCCGCCACTCTTGCCGTCGAGCCCTACGGATTCTATAAAAAAACATTGACTGCAAAACTGGCAAGCCGTCGCTAAGTTGTCCAGCTGGTTATTGTCATAGTTCTGATCGATGTTCACGACTTCTTGAAATTGTTTCAGTTGAAACCCGCAGTAGCGGCAAGTATAGTCATCGCGTGAAAAGACTTTATCTCGTATGTTTAGAAAGGTTTTATTGGACTTTCGGCTCATATACCGTTGCCAGTTTCCCCGTTTGGCGGTCAATTTAATCGGTAACAAATCCATTTTATTTCCCAGTCATTTAATGTCCTGTTAAAACGCGACCACCGCCAGCCGTGGCTGAAGAAGTGGCAGTTGTGCCAAAGAGTGAATTCCCGGCAATCTCCATAACCGTTGGTAAAAAGAGCAGACAAGCTGCCACTATAATCATCACAACCGGCTTACTTAATGGGGTTTGTTGTGGATTTTCTTTATGGACTTTAAATTGCAAAATCCCTCCTAACGCGAACCCGACCCCTGCCACATAAGCTGTAATACTTAATAGTTTAGCAATGGCCGATGCTTGTGTTGTGACCGTTTGAGCTACCACAGACACGTTACTATTGGTGGTCGCAAGAACAATCGATGAGGCGATTGCGAGAATTGTAAATGTTGTTATTTTTACAACTTTGTTATTCCCAACTACATTCATTCAAAATCTCCCAAATACCTTTTGTCAATTATGTACCAAAAATGGTATTACTGATAACGTTTACTGCGCCAATAAAATTCATGGCGATGACCCCGCCAATGACATGCGTAAATCCTCTCGCCACACTGCCAGGTTGGGCACCTTGGCCGCCGGCTTTGGATAAAATGAACCAACCCTTGATCATCGATAAGAGACCTATAAACTGGATGTATAAAACCAGAGTATTGGCCAACGATGCCCATTGTTGACTAAACGAATCCCCTCCAGCATACCCTAAAAGCGTTGAGCCTGTTCCTAAATTTTGATAATTAATACTACCAGAACCGAAAATGGAAGCACTAGTACTAAAAATGGAATTCATCATCGTATCGGTGGAAGTGGGTAAATAGATTAAAACAGCCCCGATGATTAATTGCATGAGGGGGCCACTCAATTCTCCGGGTTGGGCCTGTCCCATTGACACGGTGCCAAATTTTTTCATTTCAGTGAGGGCGTGGAAAATCATGTAGATACCAGAGGCAAAAGAAATCATGAGGACCATCGCCGTCAATGGCACGATGATATTACTAACGTTCGTTAGAATAGTCTGTAAATCATAGTTCCCCATGGGTATCCCCCTTCAAAGCACTAAGACAAATCCCTCAACTCAGACAGTCGTCCTAAGATTTAGCGGAAGGCTATGCCAGAGCTGGTAAGAACGACGCCATTCGCGGCATCGATGACCAGAATTTTGCCATAGTTTCCGATGGTATCTCCTTCTGCGACCGTCACTATTTGTCCTTTGGAAGATTTAAGCCACGCTCTTCCTGGGATAACGGCATGGACCACATATTCTGGCTCTTCAATGGTTATCTTCCCCTCTTGTGGGTTGGGCTTCTTTTTCTGGGTTATTACCCCTAAATTGACATCCAGCCCATCGTCCTTTAGTACCTGTTTCACGTGGCCCACTTCATTTCGAACAGTCCCTACATCTTTAGACAAGGTAGAAGTGGTATTTGTTAGCGCTAATAGACGACTGTCCATGGTACTAATAGAATCGTTCAGTTTGTTTAAATTGTCGGATACTTCTCGGGTATAGGAATCTAAGTATTTGATTTGATTAAGAATATAATCAATTTGATGGTTTAATTTATTTAGCCCTTGATTTAATTCAGCAGCTTGATTTTGTGTAGGAACATCAGGGGATACTGAATTTGTTCCTGCCACTCCAGGAGAAGAAGTGCTGTTTGTGGCTGGAGCAGCGTTCTCTGTTTGCTGTATTTGTTCGGGCGCAAATAAGTCTTTTTGTAACTCCTGGATGCTGCCGCTGGGAATGGTTGCCTTCGCTGGAGCCGATGTCACCGTGGTGGAGGGGGCAGCCGTCGGTGTTGGGTGAACGGCCGGCACGGATGGTTCAGTGGAGGAAAACGCAGCGGCAATGTCATTAAAGTTTTGATCCGTTGTTCCCGTGGCTGGCGCATGAGTCGATTTTGTGTTTGGAACGGAGGGAGGAGACACAGTCGTCTTATTCGGTGCTGGGTTCGGTTTTGCGAGCGATGCTTCGATGGTATTCGGATGCGCTAAAGGACTGGAAGGGATCGGGGCTTTAAAAATTTTATACCCCATAATGCCAATCACCGAAAAAACGATCAGAAAGACAATGAACAGCACCATCTTGTTCAATCCCGCAGCAGGAACTTTTTGTTTAGGGCGCGATTCCGTTTCTGCTTCACCAAAATCAAAGTCGTCATTAAAACTTTGATCTAACTTTTCATTTTCGGTTGGGGGCGTTTCGCTCATAATGCTCAATCCTCATTTTCTCATGAACCCGATGTGACATCTTGTAAAATTAACAAACCAATCCCGGTTCCTGAGTTGACTGTAATAGTATTCGGTGTAGCAAAGTACGTAGAAGTTGCGTCCCCAAAACGTTTCCCGACTTGTCCTAAGGCCGCAAAAATTTCTTGTCTGGGGCTGAGTTGAGGAGTAGTCGTTGTGGTACTACCCGTTGCACTGTTTGTGGTTTGTACGGTCCCTTGAGAGGTAATGACTTGCGCGTAACCACTCATGAAGGAAGAAGAAAAAAGAGTGCCATATCTTAATAAATAGTGGTGATCAACATCACTCGCTAAAGCCGTTCTCGCGGTATCTGGATCGATAGCGACAGCTTGGATGGGAAAACTCTTGGGAGAGTCAGGAACGTTTAGAGTGGTAAAGCTCAGCGAGACTTTTTCAGGGCGGTTGCCAGCGCCACCCGGTTGGTTTACCAGTTGGATACTGCCAATCACTTTGGCTCCTTTAAATTGTCCTTGGGAGATGGTTGCCATGGCAGGACCAGGTTCATCGGAATTAATAGCAGTGTCTAACACCGCATACAAGATGGCGCCTGCTTTAATTAATACGGTACCGGCTTGTGAGCCAGCACTACTGCTGCCGCTGCCGCTCCCGCTCTGAGGATTGGATCCCGAGCTTCCGCCGTTGCTGGAATCACCTTTTTTATCGCTTTGTTCGCCTTGAACGAATTGTTGACCACTGATGTCATCCCACATTTTTATGTAATTGTTAGATTGATTTTCCATATCACCCATCAACGCCGCGATTTGTTTTTGTTGCTGATCCGTCAGTTGAACTTGACGGGCTTTTCGCGTTTGGGCTTCTTTTTGTTGCAGACGGTGACTGTCAATGGTTTGAATTTTTTCTTGATCAGTTAAGCCCGCCAATTTACCGCGGTTTGCTGCAATAATTTGTTCTATATCTGGGACTTTATCAAGAAGTGCTTTTTTGAAGGCAGGATCATTGTCCATCAATGCTTGCACCATCTCAGGAGCTACCTTTGCCATGGTTCTGGCGAATTCAGGGTCATTTAACATTAATTGTTTAACCAAATCAGGATGTTGTTTTGCCATTTCTGCCGCGAAAGCCGGGTCGTTTTTCATTAAATCTTTCACTAAATCAGGATCATTTTTCATCAACTGGCTGGCAAAGGCGGGATCGTCTTTCATCAATTGTTTCACCATATCGGGGGCGAGTCGCGCCATTGCCTTGGCAAATTCAGGGTCATCTAACATTAATTGTTTAACCATGTCAGGATTTTGTTTTGCCATTTCTGCAGCAAAGGCCGGGTCATTCTTCATCAGTTCTTTGACAAGCGTTGGGTTATTTTTGGCAAGCTGTCTCGCAAATGCGGGATCATTGCGCATCAAATCTTTCACCATATCAGGATTGGCAGTTGCCATTGCTTTGGCAAATTCCGGATCATCTAACATCAGCTTTTTAACCATCGCAGGATTATTTTGCGCCATTGCTTTGGCAAAATCCGGATCAGATTTCATTAAGTCTTTGACCATATCGGGGTTTTGCTTGCCCATTTGGTCTGCAAAATCCGGGTCATTTTTCATCAGGGTTTTGACAAGGTCTGGGTTAACCTTGGCCATTTGTCTTGCAAATTCCGGATCCTGTTCCATCAGTTGTTTGATGAGTTCGGGGTGGAGGGCTGCAATGCTTTTGGCCAAATCAGGGTTTTCTAACATCAGCTGTTTAAAGAGCGCGGGATTTTTTTCAGCCAATGCTTTGGCCATATCGGGACATTCTTGCAGCATTATTTTGGCCGCTTCTTTGTCGTCTTGGATCAGTTTTAACGCCAGATCGGGATTTTGTAAGCATAACGCTTTGGCAAAACAAGGGTTTTGCTGCATGACTTTGAACGTATCGCTGGGGGTGGCTTGTACTTCCGCAATCAGTTTGGCTGAAAAATCTTTATTATATTCTGTGCCCTCGCAAGGCTTTTTCTGTTCAACAGGGCATTGGCAGGCCCCGTTTAATAAATCTCCTTCGATACCAAAGCTCTCTTTTTTGGATAAACCATCTTTATCGGTCGAACCAATAATGGTGGCGACTGCGCTGCCTCCCGTCGTTTTGGCTTGCTCGGCGCGACGGCGATTGTCTTCTTCTTGGAGTTGTTGGTATTTTTCTGAAGTGACATTTCCTGGAATGGCGGTAATTTGGGGAACTTTAGCGGTATGAGATTCGTCCGTTTTGAGCGTGTTTGGTTTTCTGGCAGAGATCACGATGGCAATAATAATGCCCAATAATACAAACCCACCGAACAGTAATAGCGCTCGGGATTTAGAATTGCCTATTCGGTCCGATGCTTTTTTTGCCATACGCCTAAAGTCCTTTGAGCTCAATCTTGATTGGCTTACCGTTTTGGGAAGCCAAAA
Organism: Gammaproteobacteria bacterium; assembly: GCA_013286785.1. GTDB lineage: Bacteria > Pseudomonadota > Gammaproteobacteria > UBA6186 > Azoamicaceae > CADEGZ01. Next base: position 85,649 of record JABDFC010000002.1, on the reverse strand, counting down.
TTAAAGTCGTTTTAGCCATTTCATAAACGCGTGTCCCATCAGGGCTGGATACGGTTGCACTCCATGCGGGAGACAAAACAGTTAGCTGGGTGCGAAACAGTAATTTGCCTTGAGAAAGCCAGGCACGACCATATCCCCCGCTGACTTCCAGCTCTTGGCTGTTAGGGGGAGGAACTCCATCTAACACACTGAGTAAACTGGTGCTAACCCCTGGGGTATTATCGCCTGCGATGGGGGGTAATGCGTTTGGTCCGCTGCCTTGGACTTGTAAATCGACGCGGTAATCGACTTCCCGCTGTCCAGAAACCAAGGAAAGCATAACGGGGGTATCCAGGGTGGCTAATCGAATGGCAAGATTAGCGCTGGAATAGGCTGAAGTACTCTGTATAAATAAAGTATTGGTTTTTTTATCCCACTGAATATTAAAGTTTTTGGGATTCCCTAAACTGTAATCTGAAATAGGCCAAGGTTGGCCGGTTGAATCCACAAAGACGAGAGAAGTCACAAAACCCGCGGAGAGTCTGATCACAGGCGGCGTAACGCCTGGCGAAAGATCGATCGTCAGTGTTGAAGAAACCGGACGGGGTGGCGTATTTGGGGTGGTGGCGACCGCTTGTTCTGTTTTGTCTTGCTGTCTTTTCATCTGGATAATTTGATCTGGGGTCAACGGTGAAATTTTATCTAACAACTGTTTAAACGCCTCGTCCCGTAAGGTTGGACCTCTCGTGGCGCTGGAAGTATCGTCTGGCAGAGCGTCTGCGGCATCCGTCCCTGCACTGCCGACATTGCCCGAATTGTCTGTGCCTGATCCTGCAAGAGAAGGATCTATGGGCGGAGCCAAATTGCCGGGAGGGAGTCCTTGTTTTACTCGAGCTTCTTGAACCAGGGCGTTTAGCTTGCTGTACGAGGGGGTAGCACCAGCATCAGCAGCCAAGGTTGATTCACTCGTACTCATTAAAAATAGGACGAGTGCTAGCAAAGTAAGCGGTTTACGGCTTGCTTTCGTTTGATGATTTGGGCTAACTGTTAAGTTCAGGGCCGGCCTCCCGTGTATTATATTGCGCAATGCCAATTCCTTTCGGGGCGTCGCTGGTTGGCACTTGAGTGACTAACACTTCGACCAGCTCTTGGCGGGTTTCATTAACATTAGCGCTTTGATATCGAACTAAAATAGGGACTTGGATCCGCCAGGAGTGCTTGTCGCCCAATTCTTCTTCAGTTAAGACTATCGCAGGACCGGTTGCCACGGCGGATAAGATCAATTTTTTCTCTTGAATCGTGGTTAACATCGCAGTGTTTTGGAGGGAGGCAGAAAAATTCGCATACCCGTCGTTTGTAAAATAATTTTTAAGTTGATCGACTTGCGTCTCGAAATTGACAAAGTCAAAGGTAAAGGTAGCGGTAGCTGCCAGTGTCACCCAGCTTAGTAAAGCTTTTGTCGAGACATTTGGCCTTTCGAGTGCAAAGAGCGTAGCGGCCGTATTGTCTGGGTACCGAGCGACATATTGACCGGGTGAGCGCGTTGCAAATTGGAAATATGCAAAGCCTATTAATCCAAGGTATACAACCAATAATGAAAGTATGATTGCCAGCCAATCTTTATTTGACATATTCAGTAATACTCAATTCGGTTCAGTCAGTGAATTTCCCAACGTATCAATAGTATAGCAGGTGGTTTCTAATATCTGGCAAGTTTTTGACAAGCACCAAACTTTAAATCGTTAGAATATCTTTTTTTCACTAATGTATCATAATTTTACTCCAGGATGGGAGAAGCGCATGCTATCTTGCTATACTAAAACAGCGATTTGAGTATGGGATACAGCATGGAACGGCACGGCTTAGAGCGAATTTTGATCCGAAACCAGTTTTATTGGGAAAATTATCGGTATTTAGGATTGGTTTTTGCCTTGTTGTTATTAGTCATACTTATGTTGATTGGCCTCGTGATTTATCAAAAGGTGACTTGGCCCAAACCGAAATACTTTGCCACAACCCCTGCGGGGATACCCATCCCCGTTATTCGATTGGATATTCCTTACTATGATGATGAGACCGTTGTGACAAACTGGGTCCAAAAGGCGGTGGTAGCCATCTATACCCTAGACTATATTACCTGGCGGCAGACGTTACAAAATGCGGAAGTTTATTTCACCACGCAAGGATACCAGGATTTTTTAAAAGCATTAAAAGCCTCGACTAACTTGGAAGCTATTAAATCAAAACGTCAAGTGGTGTCGGCGCAGGTTACGGGCGCACCCCAAGTGAATCGTCGCGGTCAAGTATCCTCGGATCTTCCCTATAGCTGGGACATTCAAATGCCGATCACGGTGACATATCAGAATTCAGAGAATGAAGTCATTAAACAGGATGGAACCGTCACCGTTTTAGTAGAAAGAGAATCATTCTTGCGATATAAAGAAGGGTTGGCGATTGCCCAGTTGGTTTTACAAGCAAAAGATTGATTGAGGGAGTAGAGTCAGTGGGAGCGAACGAAGAAGCCCAAAGAGCCATCGTTGAACAAGAGAAATTTTATTACGATCAATTTTTTCACTTGGTATTAGCTATATTGTTGGTTTTAGGCTTGGGTGCAGGTATATTGGGGATTATTTATTTGTTTAATTCAACTGCCAATCCGCCACCCGTGTATTTCATGGCAACGGGTCAAAACAGTTTGATTGAAGAAACACCTCTAGATCATTCAAATATGGAAACGAATGCCCTGTTGAATTGGGTCACCGAAGGGATGATGCTATCCAATACCTTCAATTTTATGAATTATCAAACCGTGATGGACAATGCCAAGGACTATTTTACAAAAGAAGGGCTGGATTCATACAATAATGCCTTAAGTAACAACAAAATCACCGATCGGGTTATCCAAAAAAAGTTAGTCTTACATGCGGTTCCAACCGATGCTCCTCAAATCCTACTGGAAAAACCATTTGCGGGTCGCTATATGTGGAAAATAAAACTTCCGATGAAATTTTCCTATCAGAGTGTCACAACCGATATACAAGATTTAATGGATGTTACGTTAATTGTGATGCGGGTGCCTATCACAGAATCCCCTAATGGCGTGTTGATTTTAAAGCTTGATTTAGTGTTGAATACCGCGCTTTAACCTGACGTTTAGCATTATAACGTACTGATCAATCATGAACCCAAAGACGTTGTTCTTCTTCTACTCGATCCGTGACAATTGCCTCCCGAATGGCTTGCATCAAACGATTCATATACGCCACATTATGTAATATTAACGCTTGAATGCCTAAAAATTCGTTCGCCCGAAATAAATAATGCAGATAAGCTCGCGAAAAAACTTTGCAGGTTTCGCAAGGGCAAGTTGCATCGATGGGCCGTTCGTCTTGTTGATGTCGACGATTACTTAACACAATATGCTCTCGGGTCGTCTCTTCCCCTTGAACAGCTCTGATCAAAGCACCACCATGCCGAGCCAAACGGGTTGGATGCACGCAGTCAAATGTATCCACCCCAGCTGCAACCCCTACAAAAATATCTTTGATCCCCCCAATCCCCAGCAGATGGACCGGACGACTCGAGTCTAGCAACGATAATGAGTGGTCAATCACCTCATACATTTCTGCTTTTTCTTCTCCCAGTGATCCCCCAACCGCATGACCAAAAAAAGGCTGGCTATTCACGAACTCGGCCGCTTGTTGCCGCAAATCAGGATAAACGCCACCTTGCAGGATGCCATATAACGCTTGCCGACCATCGTGATGCTGCTCAAATTCTTGGAGGCATCTTAACCCCCAGCGATGCGATAAATGCAACGATTTTTCTGTATACGATTTATCGACATGGTAGGGCGTACACTCATCAAAAACAACGACAAAATCTGGTCCCAACTGTCGTTGCACTTGGATTGATTTTTCCGGTGTTAAAACGTGTAAACTGCCATCTAAATAGGAACGAAAGGTCACCCCTTCTTCGGTAATTTTTAATACGGTCTTTGGCCGACTGTCCATTTGCTTTTTCTTAATTTCGTGCGAAACAGATCCATAGCCCATACTAAAAACCTGGAATCCCCCTGAATCGGTTAACAAGGGCCCATCCCAAGCCATAAAACGATGCAGACCGCCTAAACGTTCGATCAACTCCCCTCCGGGACTTAACATCAAATGGTAAGTATTCCCCAACATAATTTGAGTGCCAGCTGATTTCATTTGCTGCGGGGAAGCGCCTTTGATGGCCCCTTTGGTGGCGCAAAAAATAAACGCAGGCGTCGCGACCTCACCATGGGGCGTGGAGAGTTTTCCCACCCGTGCCCGAGACTTTACACTCGTGTTCTGAATTTGAAAGGAAAAATGAGGATAACTTAGCAACAAAAACCCACCTCTATTGACGTTCAACCGGCACACGCACAAAACGAGCGACAATTGAATAAGCGACAGGTACCACGAATAAAGAAAACACGGTCCCCACTAACATGCCCCCGATAATGACGCAACCAATGTCTTGGCGCGCAATGGCTCCCGCACCCACGCTGAACATTAACGGAATCGCGCCAAAGACCATCGCTAAAGTCGTCATCAAAACGGGGCGTAATCGATACACTGCTGCCGATAAAACGGCTTCTTGCAGCGAAAGATTCGACGCTCGCAGGCGATTGGCAAAATCCACAATCAATATGCCGTGCTTGGTGATGAGCCCAACCAATGTGACTAAACCAATGGAGGTATACATATTATTAGTACCTCCAATCCAGTTAATCCCCCACACAGCCCCGGTAATGGATAATGGAACTGTCAATAAAACGATAAAAGGATGCACAAAACTTTCAAAAAGTGCTGCCAAGACCAAATAAATAAACGTAATCGCCAGTCCGAAATTGAGCCACATTGCTATCTGGGATTCTCGATATTTTTCAATCTTTCCTCCAAATCGATAGCGCGCATCTTTTGGGACATACTGTTCTAGAATGGGTTCTAAAGCTTTCATCGCTTTGTCCAAAGACATATCCGGCTGTAATACCACATGAATGGCGGCTCCCCGCATCCTGTCGTAATGTTTAATTTGAGTGGGTTCTAATATTTCCTGGAGTGTCACTAAGCTGCCCAAGGGTACCCATTGTTTTTCGGCATTTGCCACAAAATAGGAATTAATATTATCGAATTCCGAGCGAACTTCTAAGGGGGCTCTTACTTGCACATCGTAATCATGCCCTTGGAAATTAAAATCGGTCGCCTTTCGTCCCGATAAGAAAGTATATAAAGTGTCTTCAATCGATTCGATACTGATCCCTAATTCCGCAGCCAACGCCCGATCCACTACCACTTTCAATCGCGGCTTCTCCCAGGCTTGTTCACTCATTAACGCTTCGAAACCGGGAAGTTTTCTGGCTTCTTGAATAATCTTTTGAATACTATGAACCAAAAGCTCTTGTTGACCCGAATATTGAATAATAACTTTGAATGTGTCATCGTCCCCCCCGCCTGAAAAGTCGGGATTATCCATCACCACCACATCTGGCCCAACAATAGCCTTTAATGGTGCCCTTAAGCTATTGATGATTTCGCGGCTCGTTCGCTTGCGTTCATCCGTTGGTTTTAAAATTAAATTCCACCACATCCACTGTTCTTGCCAAACTCCCGTTAAAACGCGCTCGCCTTCTGGCACTTTTTTTAAAACCGCTTCAACGTCTCTAAACCACCCTTCCCTGACGTCATCCGTAACCGAATTATCGGCGTTAATCGATCCAATAACATAGCCTTCATCCTCGATGGGGATCAATTCGGAAGGTAACCGTTGAAATCCATAAACACCCAACAAAGCAATTAATAATAATAGTAAGACAATTTTCGTCGAATTCTGTAGCGCAATTTCTAAAGCAGATCGATAGTAATTTCCGGCCTTTTCCCAAAAAACAACTTTATGGGTATCTTTTAAAAATTTTCCCCCTAAGGCAGGCGTGAGTGTCAAAGCGACAAACCCAGAAATGACGACACTTCCCGCTAAGGTCCACGCAAATTCGCGAAACATTATCGCAGATTCATCGGTTTGAAAAACCAAAGGCAAATACACGGCCGCCAATGTCACCGTCATTACAATGACAGCAAAACTGATTTCTTTCATGCTGCGTTTAGCGGCTGTAAAAGCAGACAATCCTTCCTCCATGTGGCGGTAGATATTTTCAACCACCACGATGGCATCGTCCACGACTAAACCAACGGCTAATACCAAGGCCAGCAACGTGACCGGGTTGATGCTAAAATGCATCAGCCACATTAAGGCAAAAACGCCAATCAAACACAATGGAACGGTAATCATCGGTAAGAGCGCTGCCCGGAAGGAAACCAAAGACAACGTCACCACAATTCCAACCAATAATATCGATTCCCATAACGTATGCCGCATTTCGACAAAGGCTGCTGCGAAAGGTCGAGTCGCATCAAAAGTCACGATGACGCTTAAGGAAGATGGCATTGACTTCCGTAAATCTTCAACAAATTGATAAACCCGTTTGGCAACCTCCAAAGGATTGGCCTGCGGCTTCGCTAGTATTTCTAAACCAACAATATTTTTACCGTCATCTCTAATCTTCAAAAAAGTCGGTTTGGTTCCTACTGCAATGGTTGCAACATTTCCAAGGGTTACCCGCCCTTCCGGGGTTAATTTAATGGTCACATTGGCAAAGTCCTCAGGTTTTTCCACCATTGCAGACAAAATAACCGATTCCTTGGCCGTAATTCCTTCAATTTCACCCCCGGACGCAAAGACTTTTTCGCGACGCAGGGCATCGGCCACTTCGTTAACCGTCACGTTGTGTTCCATCAACAATGCCGGATCAGGCTTAACCGTAATGAGATACAATTCGTTGCCGAAGTGACCAACAGAGGCAACTCCATCAATGAGACGGATGCGATCTTCTACCACACGCAAAATATAATCGGACAATTCAGCAATGCTTCGAGTGTCATCCTGAAACTTCATGTACATGATGGCCCGATGTTCTTCACTTTTTTCTCTGATTTCTGGGCGTTTTACGGCTTCCGGTAAATTTGGCATCGCGGCCAAAATTCTGTCTCGAATTTGTCCTAAAGCGATATCATGATCAATCCCATGCTGAAATCGAATAGAAATATTGCTCTGACTATCCTGGCTCGTCGAACTTAATTTCTTAATGCCATCTAAACCAGCTAAGGCATCTTCTAAGGGTTTAGTCACTTGATGTTCGACCGCCTGACTGTTGGCGCCGGGATAAATCGTATTGATCGTAAATTCGTTTTGAACCGGGTTAGAAGTATGACGTAATTCTAATTGATGATAGCAAACCAAACCCGCGATCAATAAAACCAAATTGATGGCAATGGCCATCACGGGTCGACGGACAAAAACTTCCGAAAACGACATTACCAATCCCCTGTCCAGTCATTGGCGACCGCGTCTGCTCCTTCTGCGATGAAGTTAGTCCGAACCAACACAACGGAATCGCCCAAGGTTAACCCCGAGACAATATGTGCCCGCCCCTGATGTCTGGTCCCAATGGTAACAACTCGACGTTCAATTTTTCCATTTGAAACCACAAAAACATTGTAACCTTCCAGGGTTAATATCAAACAGGACTCTGGAATGACCAAAGCATCTGCATGAGTGGCTAAAATATGACGCACATGCGCCGACATGCCCGGCCATAAATTTTGCTGTTCATTTTTAACCGTAGCACGAACTAAAATCGTGTAGGTTTTTCTGTCAACGACGGGTGAGACATATGTCACAATCCCTTGAAACGTTTCTGTCGGAAATGCTTTCACCGTGACTTCGACGGGTTGATCTACCGCTAAACGCGAAGAGTAGCTTTCCGGAACCCGATACGTGAGTGACAATAAATCTGTATTCACTAAATCAATTAATGGGGTCCCGTCTTTGACATATTCACCCGCTTTGACAATCCAATCTGTTAAATACCCATCGAAAGGAGCGCGAATTTCGGGTGCCGCAATTATGTTTGCCAATAAGGTTCCCTCTTTAACATAGGACCCCGACTCAACCAAAATGCGCTGGACTTTCCCAGGCCCTCCCGCTTTAACGGTGATCTCTTCTTTGGCAGTCAACGTCCCAATAGTTTCAATGAGATCTGGCATTGGGGCTGCTTTAACCCGAACCGTTTGGACTTGCTGGGGCATCGACATTTCGTCTGCAGGTCCCATGAAGAATTGGTAGATGCTTCTACTGAAACCCAATAAAATTAGAATTGCGGTTAAAGAAATGAATAATATGGGCCGTTCTTTGATAAATTGTTTTGGCATACCGTCTAGCCCCACTCCGAAACCTATGGTACTGTTAAGCAGGATACTTTACCAGTTTTAGGAATGATTTGCCATGGAAAAATTAGCCCCAATGATCGAATCTGCCTATGAATCTCGCTCCACATTAGACCCAACCCGTGTAGATCCCTTATTACGAGAGGCCGTTTTTCAGGTTATTGATGCACTCGAAGCGGGAACCCTGCGCGTTGCAGAACCAATCAATGGAGAATGGAAAGTTCATCAATGGATCAAAAAAGCTGTTTTGCTGTATTTCGCGCTCAATAAAAATAGCCCCATTCCCGGCCAATTTACCCAATTTTATGACAAAATTCCTTTACAATTTACCGATACCAGCCCTGAACAATTTGCTGCCGCAAAAGTCAGAATCGTTCCCCCTGCCACCATTCGTCGCGGTGCTTATATCGGCCCAAACACCGTATTAATGCCTAGTTATGTCAACATTGGAGCCTATGTGGGTGAAGGGACTTTGGTCGATACTTGGGTGACCGTGGGATCTTGTGCCCAAATCGGACGACGAGTTCACCTTTCAGGAGGCGTTGGCATTGGGGGGGTTCTTGAGCCCTTGCAAGCCAATCCCACCATTATCGAAGACGATTGTTTTATTGGCGCGCGCTCAGAAATTGTCGAGGGAGTGATTGTCGAAAAAGGGGCCGTTATCTCGATGGGGGTTTACATTGGCCAAAGCACTCGGATCTACGATCGCGAAACGGGTGAAATCTACACGGGGCGGGTTCCCGCTTATAGTGTGGTTGTTCCTGGCAATCTCCCCAGCCCGGATGGTCGCTATAGCTTATATTGCGTGGTGATTGTCAAACGAGTCGATGAAAAAACCCGACAAAAGGTTGCGCTGAACGAACTGCTAAGGGTTTAAGATGCAAGATAAATGGCCATTAAAACTGGTTATTATTCTTACTTTTTTTGGTGGCGCTGCATTGTTTTTAGCCAATCAATGCCACTCTGTTTCAGCCTCCCATGACACCTTGGCAAAACAAAAAGGACGTGAACTGCCCCTAGAAACCCTACTAAAGCAGATGGTTCCCGGTCAAGAAGAAGCGTGGCTTCGGTTGCTGACTGTCACCAACATTCTAGATAAACTACCCAAAGAAGAGTCACCCACGGTTGTCTTAGACCGCCTCAATCAACTCTTACAAGAATTTTGGTTGAGAAAAGCAGGATCAGAACGGTGGCAATTAACAGACGACACACTCACGGCCTTACAAAAAAAGAGTATTGCAGAAGCATTTACCGAGCTCGGTCTTTATCAAGAGATTGCTCCCACCCAAGAAGGTGGACAATTTAAACAGTATGATTGTGCTTTTTTAATGGGCGCTCTCGCAAGCAGAATGGAATCTCGGCTTAGATACCTGATGAAATTATGGGAGCAAGGCGTGCGGTTTGATCGCCTCTATGTCTTAGTGGGCTATCGAAAATTATCCCCTGATCAAGAGCCCATTACCAAGACTCTAGAAGGATTAGGAATTGATCTGAATGAAACCAACATGGCCACTTACCTTGTTCCCCATATTTTGCAAGAAATTGGCGGTTTCCCTGGAGTGGAAATTATCTATGTTAATACTCCAATCAACGGCAAGGCACAAAGAGCAACCTGCACCGATACAATCACGACTTGGAAAAATCAATATGGTCTAGGTGGGCAATTATCTACACGAGATCGCCACATTTTGGTGGTTTCCAACCAACCTTATGTTGAATACCAAGCCTCTGTTGCCCGCCGAATCTTATCTGATAATTTTCGCGAAAGAATACAGATGATCGGCCATCACAATACGCATTTTCAAATCGGCAATGGGTATACAATAGAAGCTGTTGGACACTCTGGCGTTCACCATAAACTCACCGTAGGATTAGACAGTCTGGCTCGCATTGTGTATGAATCTCACCCGTTGTGGAAAAAACAAATGGTTGACTTTCAGCAGGATAAGCTTATAAAGTACCCCTAAGTAACCTCCCTAAGGATTGGCTTCGTCATGGATGATCTCAATTCCCCAACAATAACACTTGCACAGCAATTAATCGCATGCGAATCCATTACACCTGCCGATAAAGGCTGTCAATTAATCATCAGCGAGCGTTTACAGAAACTGGGGTTCAGTCTTCATCCTTTGCCCTTTGAAGATGTCCAAAATCTCTGGGCAATCCACGGACATCAAGCGCCGCTGTTTGTTTTCGCGGGTCACACCGATGTGGTTCCTCCTGGAAATTTACAGGATTGGGACTCACCTCCTTTTACCCCAACTCTCAAAGGCAAATACTTGTATGGACGGGGTGCCGCCGATATGAAAGGCAGTTTGGCAGCGATGATCACAGCGACCGAACGCTTTCTCCAACGTTATCCGCATCATGCTGGCTCACTGGCCTTTTTAATCACCAGTGATGAAGAAGGGGCGGCGGATCATGGAACGCAACACGTCATCAAATATCTAAACAACCAGAAGATTCAGATTGACTATTGTGTAGTGGGTGAACCTTCAAGTCACCACATCGTCGGCGATGTTCTGAAACATGGGCGACGAGGTTCCCTGAATTGCAACTTAAAAATAGTGGGGAAACAAGGTCATGTGGCCTACCCTGCTAAAGCCAATAACCCCATTCATCAAGCTCTGCTGCCATTGGCAAAGCTCGCAACCACAGAGTGGGACCAAGGCAATGTCCATTTTCCAGCAACCTCTTTACAAATCTCCAACATCCACTCAGGGACCGGGGCCGTGAATGTCATCCCAGGAACTCTGCACTGCCAATTTAATCTTCGTTTCAGTAATGAAGTTACCCCCCATTCTTTAATCGCACGGATCAACGACATTTTAATGTCCTGTGACGTCAATTACTCACTGGAATACAAAGTTTCTGGCGTTCCCTTTTTGACCCAATCGGGTTTATTGGTAGAATCTTGCCTTCGAGCCATTCAAGAAATCCAAAACATCACCCCAACCTTGTCCACCACTGGTGGAACTTCGGATGGTCGTTTCATCGCCCCGACGGGCGCAGAGGTGATTGAACTCGGTCCCTGCAATTCAACCATTCATTGTGTTAATGAATCGGTGAACATTCAGGATTTAAATCTGTTGTCAGCAATATATGAGCGCATTTTAGAATTAATCTTAGTGAAACAAGGATAACCGATGGGCCCATTACTCACGAAACGCTTACAAGAAGTCTTCGGGAATATTCATGAAATCTCTTTGGAACAGTTAATCAGCAAAATGGACAATCAAGAAGCCTTTTATTTAATTGATGTTCGAGAAGACAATGAGTGGCGCGAGGGATCATTGCCCTTGGCGATTCATGTATCCCGAGGAAAATTAGAGCTCAATATCGAAAGTGTGACCGAAGATCCCGCCGCAGACATTGTGCTTTATTGTGGGGGCGGAACGCGTTCAGCATTGGCAGCAGAAAGTCTGCAAACCATGGGATATCATAACGTTAAATCTTTAAAAGGCGGATTCCGAGGTTGGAAAGCCACCGGTTTGCCGACGGAAATCCAGTTTTAAGTCGACGATTTTTTGACGAAATTTTCCCTCAAATAAACGGGCTCCACCTGTTCAGCCGTCATTGCATTTCCCAAACCATATTCCACCACCGCAATGCTCGCAACTGCCTTTGCAGAAGGAAATCCGGTCGCAAGTGTCCAATTCCCTTCAGGCAACACAATTTCTTCTCTTTGACCGATATGCTCTTTCGAAACCGGTTGCACTAAACCTTCGACAACTTCAAACAATCCCCAATAGACGGCCCCCCTACCCACATCGAGTGTCGCCAGTATTTGTTGCGAACTCCCTTGCTGTTTGGCACCTTCTGCCACTGCTCTTAAGGTTGAAACGGGCACAATGGGGATCTGTAAGGCAAAACCAAAGGCCTGAACCACACTGCACGCCATTCGGACTCCGGTAAAACTGCCAGGCCCTCGGCCAAACGCCAAACAATCCAACTCCGCTAAGGTGATCCCGCCTTCTTGCAACAAGCGATGAATCGTCGCCAGTAAAACGCGGGTATGCGATTTTGGGGATTGTTCATTGTATTCGAGCAGGGGCCCGCCCAGAGCAAGCGCTACAGAACACACATCTGTGGATGCATCTATGGCTAATAATTTGGGGGAAGGTGAAATCGACACATTAGGTCTTGAACCGGATAATCGATGAGCCTGTAGATACCACCAAGCGCCGCACTTAAGAACACTGCCTTAGATAAGTCCGGCGCTTAATGATAAAGGGTAGACTTAAGCTGCAGCGGCTACTTTTGCTGCGGGTTTACGTCTACGTCTTGTCGTCTTACGTGCGCCAGCAGCTGGTTTACGAGCTACTCGCTTTTTTGCACCTGCCGCTTTTGGTTTGCGGGCAGTCTTTCTCTTCTTGGTCGCTTTTTTAGCTACGGCCTTTTTAGCTACAGCCTTTTTAGCAGGTTTCTTAGCAGCGACGCGCTTTTTAGCAACGCGCTTCTTAGCACCTACTTTCTTGACTGCTGGCTTTTTGGCAACGCGCTTTTTAGCAGCAACCGACTTCTTAACGGTTCTCTTCTTAGGCTTTGCCACCGTTGATGCTGCTTTTGCAGCCTTGGACTTCTTTGCAACTTTTTTAACTTTTGCCATTCTCGATCTCCTATGGCTTAACTCAAACTTAGACAATACAAACATAGCACAAATATTATATTAGTACATACTACTAATCAAATTTTTTTTACAAATTTAAATCGAATCCCCTGTTCAACATCGACTCCGCTCTCGCAACCAACCGTCCCTGAGAGATTTTTTGTGACCGATCGCACTGAAATTATCCGGGGTTTTGCGAAAACCAAATTCATAAAAAATCTGATATTTTCAGATAAAATAAAGATACAGGGGCGAACCCCTCTTGTGGCCCGAACGGGACCCGCGGTGAACGCCAGTAACATTACCCCATTGGAAAATCAAAAGTTGAACGGACGAAAAAATGACACTCGTTTTCTTTTTTTGTTTATAAATTAATCGCAAAGAACGGTAGGTCATATCAGTAACAGCATTTGAACGATTCTTGAAACTCAATTTGGGAATTATTTTTCTTTGGAATTCTCACGAATTTCCTTCAATTCCAAAGCCTTAGCTTTTTGAATGACTTCTTCTAATGCAACCTGAGACAGCGCCCCTGCATCAGCATAAACCACCATTCCCGCACGAAAAATGACCAGCATGGGGATGGCTCGCACTTTGAAATCTTTGGCCAATTGCGGCTCTCTTTCGATATCAACCTTTGCAAAAACAACATCCGTATATTTATTGGAAACCTCGGTATATGTCTCACTAAATGCTCGGCAAGGACCACACCAATGCGCCCAAAAATCCACCAAAACCATCTCCTGCTCGGTGACTGTTTGATCAAAATTGCGCTCGGTTAATTCCAGGACTGCCATGTTAATGCCCCCCTCCTATTCCCCAGGGACTGGCTATTTTGATAATCGTTTCAATCTTCTTCTGAACTTCTTTAATGTCTCCACTGCCCTCGACTGCAAAATATCCTTTACTCTTCCCCAGTCTGGCTTGATACCACTCTTTTAAAGGTTCCGTCTCCTGATGAAAAGTCTTAAGACGATTTCGAATCACATCTTCTTTATCATCCTCACGCTGTACCAAAGGTTCTCCGGTAAAATCATCCTGCTTAGGAATTTTGGGAGGGTTGTACTGGAGATGATACACGCGTCCGGAAGCCAGATGAATTCTTCGGCCACTCAAGCGATCGATAATGGTTTGATCGGGTACCTCTAAGGAAATGACACAATCAATCTTGACTCTAGCTTCCTCCAGAGCTTCGGCTTGTTTCACCGTCCGTGGAAATCCGTCGAATAAAAATCCTTTATCACAATCTTTGGAATTGATCCGTTGTTTAATAAGCTCAATCACGGTTTTATCGTCAACCAATTGTCCTTTTGCAATGAGATCGTGAACGGCTTGACCTATCTTTGAGCCCGCTTCGATTTCCGCTCGCAGCATATCCCCTGTGGAAATTTTTGGGATGTGAAGCTTATCACAAATAAATTGTGCCTGAGTCCCTTTTCCCGCCCCTGGCGGACCTATAAATATCACGCGCATGATTCACACTCCCCTTTCTGCAAAAACGACGTAGTATATCAATTGGCCAAATTCATCGCCATATCATCTAAGGCTTGGCTTTCCACTTTCAATCCCTCTCGATACCCTTCGATCGCTACTGCGGACAACCCCAGCGATTCTAACCAATGCGAATTTAGGCTATTTTCCCCATCCCCTAAACCCATCCCTTTTAATATCTGATCGGTCAATTGAATCAATGCCACATACGGCTGATACTTTCCAGTATAATCCACGCAATGGTGATATCGAGTCGCCACAACAATGGGTTCTGGCATGCCCCAATAGTGCAATAACCAAGCTCCCAATCGTGCATGACCATTTCCCACAATCTCCATCGCCTGACCCATCCCAAGCAATCGCTTCTCGAGATTTTCAACCCGCGTTTTGGGATTCTGGTGCAGCCATCGATTGAGCAACTGAAACTCAGGCGGACATAAATGGCCTAGTAATAAGAAACCAAAGTTATGGAAAAACCCAATTAAATAGCTGAGATCAGCACTCACACGATGCGGATCCAAAACATCGCTTGCAATTTTTTTTGCCAATGTGGCACTTTGCAAGGCATGTCGCCAAAAGGCCTGTAAACCCAATGGACCTTCTTCTGGAATGGTAAAACTTCGGCCTGCCGTAATCCCTAAGGCAATATGACTCACCGTCTCAAACCCAAGGACTTTGGTAATGACATCTTGCATTGCCTCAACCCCTGAAGTCGATTCTTTGTCCACACCCGATTGATGCGCGCACGCCAAAATATGCGATTGTACGATGGGATCATTCGAAATCAAATCTGAAAGGAATTGAGCAGAGTCCTCCGTCGGATGGTGTGCTATCTCTAAAATTTGGCGTGCGATTGGGGATAAAGGAGGGCAGTCGAACTTCATTTCATCCGATGAGTAAGCCGATATGGCAGGATTTTCAGGGCTGGTAACCGCAAAAGAACAGACCGTCGCTTCTCCCACTAAAAACTGAAAATCATCACTTTTCATCTGAATCAGAGCAGTATGAGACCCAGTTTGAAAATAGACAAATTCTAGGTCACTCATGGCGCTATCCAGAAAGAGAGAACAACCATAGGCATTGCCAAAAGGGGGATGTGAACCGGGTTCACAATCATAAAAAAAACGATCGGTTTCTTTGACCGATAGTATTTGAAATGAACGAGGTGTTGTCCGAGAGAGTTTCCCTAAATCAATCTGATGGCTTAACGGAAAAATCGCTAATGCCATGCCTAAATCATCTTTCATCAGCCTAACCTGGAGAATCTGCTCGGGTTCAATCTCTAGTATGCGAGCAACCTCCAATACTGAATAGGTTCGCTCATGAGCCAACGTCCGGTAGGAAACATGATGATCGTCTAAAAAATGTTTTACCGTTGCCGCTAATGTCATCGGTACTCCTTGTTTTTCTTTGCCTTCCGCTGCCTGCACCTCAAAATAACCTAGGAAACTAAATTTTACTCAGTCTTCCTCGTCCAAATGCGCATGCTATAGTAATTATAACTGGAGTAACCAAATGAATACACCGAATTCAAATGTCCGCCCAACATCGCACCTGGTCAATGACTCTGTCTTAACCCGTGAGTCCTGGAAAATATTTCAGGTAATGGCCGAATTTGTAGAGGGCTATGAAAGACTCATGCAAGTCAAACCTTCCGTCAGTGTCTTCGGATCTGCCAGAGCCAAGGAGGGGGATGCCTACTACCTGTTATCAGAAGAGATTGGGCGTAAATTATCGGATGCTGGCTTTTCAGTGGTCACCGGGGGAGGACCTGGTACCATGGAAGCCGTTAATAAAGGTGCCTATCACGGCCATTCTTTTAGTGTCGGCTTAAATATCGAATTACCCCATCAAGAAATCACCAACCATTATCAAGATATTTCCCTCAGATTCCGTCATTTTTTTACTCGAAAAGTGATGTTCGTCAAATATGCTGCCGCCTATGTTGTCATCCCAGGTGGCTTTGGCACATTGGACGAATTATCTGAAATTTTAGCCTTAGTCCAAACAGGAAAAACCCGAAAGATTCCCATCATTTTAATCAAAGAGGCATTTTGGAAACCGCTGCTCCAATGGTTTAAAAACACCTTGGTCGCCGAGAAGATGATCGACGAAGAAGATATGCATCTCTGGAAAATGGTTGAAACGCCAGACGAAGTAGTCAGTGCCATTCAAACCTACTATAAAGATAAAGATCTACCACACGAAACATTCTCGTGATGGATAAATAGGCCCTGTTTTACCGGGTTAATAAAGCTATCGATTCTATGTGGGTCGTCTGCGGAAACATGTCTAGTACCCCAATAGACTCTAATCGAAACCCATAACGATTGACCCACTCCCCAATATCTCGAGCCAAGGTGGCTGGTTGACAAGAAACATAAACGACTCGGTTAACCGTTGACCGCGCCAGAAAAGGGATGATTTCAGGAGCACCGGCACGCGGCGGATCAAGCACGACTTTATCATAGGATCGCTTAATCCAAGAACTGTCTTCATCTGGTTTCTGCAAATCGCTGGCAAAAAACTCCACTGATCCTAAGCCATTATGCTCTGCATTTATCTTCGCGCGCGTAACCGCCGCTCGGCTGCCTTCAACCCCAACGACTGATGCTCCTAAACGGGCTAAAGGTAACGTGAAGTTTCCCAGTCCACAGAAGAGATCGAGCATTTTATCGCTGGTTTCCAGTGCTAATAATTCAATCACCCGTGCAATTAAGTGATGATTCATCTCGGAATTGACCTGAATAAAATCCGTGGGAAGAAATTGAATTTCAAGGTGATAGTCTGGCAAATGGTAACTTAAATAATGATCCCTTTCCGTTGGCCAAAGTTTCTGAATGGAGTCTAATCCATTGGGCTGCAGGTAAATAGCCATTTGATGGAATTGGCCAAATTCGACCAAAGTTCGTTGGTCTCGCTCACTTAGGGGGACTAAATGGCGAAACACTAAAGCTGCCATTGCATCACCGACAGCAACTTCGATCTGTGGAATGTTGCGATTTGCTTCTAAGCCAGCTATTAGCTGATAAATCTCTCTCCACCGTTTCGCAATTAAGGGATGCAATGTTTCACACCCTAGGCAATCTGCAATTGCACGGGGATCTTTTTCATGAAAACCCATGATCAGTTTGCCTTTTTTAGGCATATATTTCACACGAAGCCGAGCTTTACGCCGATAACCATAGGTTGGGCCCATTAAAGGGGGTAGGATCACACGCGGTTCAACTCGACCGAAATGTTGTAATTGTTCTAACACGACCTGCTCTTTAAATTGGACTTGCGCCAATGAGCCTAAGTGTTGCAATGAGCAACCGCCACATTCTGTAAAATGCCGACACCGCGGCACCACTCGTGAAGCTGCCGGCGTTAAAATATCCGTAATTTTGCCCTCTGCGAAACGGTTTCGGTGTCTTAGATACTGAAATCCAACGGTTTCAGTGGGCAGCGCACCCTCAATAAAGACGGTTTTGCCATTCACCGTGGCAATACCTCTCCCTTCATGGGAAAGCGCATGAATATTGGCAATCAAAGAACTATCGCTCACTGCCTTGCCACGCCTCTAGAAATGCTAATAAATGGGGTTTTCCTGAGTTCAACAAAAATTGCTTCAGACGTTCAGTTTCCTCTTCCATTTTCGTTTGATCAAATTGACCCCGAATATACTGAAAACGACAATAAATAAGATACGTATTGAGCACATCCGTCTCGCAATAATCTCTGATTCCTTGCAGATCGCCATTCTGATATTTTTCGAAGACTTCACCGCCATCCATCCCCATCTTCCCGGGAAATCCTAACAAAACAGCAATCTCATCCATCGGGGCATTGGCACGATTTTGGTATCCAGCTAAAACATCCATCAAATCGAGATGGCGTTGATGGTATCGGCTTAAGTAATTATTCCATCTAAATTCGCTGTCTCGCTCTCCCGTCTCCCAATACCGCGGCGCTACCACCCCATGCAGTAATGACCGGTAATGTAACACCGGCAGATCGAATCCCCCGCCATTCCAAGAAATCAGGGTTGGGGTATACCGTTGTACCCCTTCAAAAAAACGATCAATAATCTCGGATTCGTCTGCTTGCAGCTCCCCTAATGACCAAACCTTGGTCCACTGAGGCGTTGCGACGACCACTGAAATCGCCACAATTTTTTGAAAATAATGTGGAAGAAAAGAACTGGCTCCTTGTGTTTGTAAAGCTCGTCGAGCCGATAAAGCCGCGACCACTTCCTCGTCAGAACTTTCGTGCAGATTCAAAATTCGGCGGCCCAACTGAATATCGGGAATTGTTTCTAAGTCATAAACCATTGTAACTGCCATCTTTTCTCCCTAATAAGCTCGTTGACCCACCACTCGATAGGCCCATTGCACACTATCTCATAACCCGGCACAATAGTTTGATGAAATTAGGTATTAAGCACCAGGTCCTATTATTAGCATTGGTCCCCACCATCACTATTTCAGTGCTATTAGGCACCTACTTTATTAGTACACGCTTACAAGATCTTGAACATGCCTTTCGCTCGCGTGGTGAAGCCATCGTATCGCAAGTTGCCCCAGCCGCAGAATATGGAGTATTTTCCCAGAATAAATACCTACTCGAAAGGCTTGCCGAGGCCGAGCTGCGTGAACACCATGCCGAAGGCATCGCCTTTTATTCGGCCGCAGGGAAAGTAATCGCATCTTCAGGAAAGTTGATCCATCATTTTACGCTGCCCAAAGAAGCTGAAAATCCTAAACTCAAAGTCACGATCCATGAGTATCCCCATTCTATGGCTTTTGTTGCACCCATTGCCATCTATAAAGAATCCAACGACATGCGTGCGGAATTTTCCCAGAGTGAAACCATTATTGGTTGGTTAATGGTTGAGTTAGAAACTGAATCTATCCATATGCAACAGTTACAAATCCTATTGCACGCGGGTCTTATCTTCTTATTAGGTCTAACCGTCAGTGGATATTACGCTTTTCATATGGGTAGAAATGTCACTCGCCCGATTTTACGTCTCGCGGAAACCGTAGAACGCATTAAACAAGGGGCATTAAATACCCGAGTTCAAGTGAATAGTTATCGTGAAATAGATGTCCTAGGTTCGGGTATTAATACCATGGTACAGGCCTTAGAAAATGCACATACCGAATTACAGAGAAAGATTGATCAAGCAACCTTAAGTTTAAGGCGTACCCTAGAAACCATTGAAGTTCAAAATATCGAATTAGATATTGCGAAGCGGACAGCCGAAAAAGCCAACAAAATTAAATCCGAGTTCCTAGCAGACATGAGTCATGAAATTCGAACCCCTCTCAATGGAGTACTGGGGTTTATTAATTTATTGCAAAAAACAGAATTAAATCAAAAACAAAAAGAATTCGTTAACACCATTCAGCGAACCGCTAACAATCTATTAGCTATCTTGAATGATATTCTGGACTTTTCAAAAATCGAAGCTGGAAAACTGCGCTTTGAGCAGGCCCCTATGGATATCCGAGAGTGCATTGATGAAATACTCAATCTCTTAGCGCCCCATGCGCATGAAAAAAATATTCCACTCATTCCTTTAGTCTATTCAGATGTTCCCACTCTGATGTTGGGAGACCCTTTGCGTATCAAGCAAATTATTACTAACTTAGTCAGCAACTCTATTAAATTTACCAGCGATGGCAGCGTCGTGATCCGCGTCCTGTTAGAACAAGAAACCCCATCACACTACATCATTCGTGTGAGTGTGTCCGATACGGGGATCGGTTTATCCAAGGAAGAGCAAAAAGTATTGTTTCAAGCCTTTAACCAAACTAAATCAGAAACGACCCGAAAATTTGGAGGATCAGGACTGGGGCTCGTTATTTCCAAAAAATTGGTCGAACAAATGGGCGGCAGTATTGGTGTCGAAAGTGAACCGGAAAAAGGCTCCACTTTTTGGTTTACCTATAAAGCAAAAAAATATACTGAAAATACCAACCCCAGCCCACAAATCGAATCGGCCTCCAACGAAATGCCAGCACATTCTCAAAATGAGCTTAACCTACCCATCAGTGTTCTGGTCGTTGAGGATAATGAAGATAATGCCAAACTGCTTGCAGTTCTCTTAGGAGACATGGGTATCGAAGTCAAAATTGCCTATTGTGGATCAGAAGCCATTCAAATCATCCGACAACAGGCCTTTCAGCTGATCCTAATGGATATTCGCATGCCCGATATGAGTGGCATTGAAACCTCTCAAGCAATCCGTACCATCGAATCAAACCTAAAGCGCTCTAAAACACCGATTATTGTTCTCACTGCCTACGTTTCTGCGAATGAAAAAAACGCTCTTTTATCCGCGGATGCCAATGATTATCTCACTAAACCCATCAGTGAAACTGATTTAAAAAATGTGATTAAGAAATGGGCGGGATTTAAAAAACCGGCTCGGGCGATAGATTGGGAGCTTGGAAAAACTCTAGCCGGTGGGCGGCTGGAATTGGCTACTGAGCTATTGGGAAAATTAGCCATTTCACTGCCAGACGAAAAGACTAAAATAAATGAACAATTCTTAGCAGAAAATTGGCAGACACTACGAGATCAAGTGCACAAACTACACGGAGCCTGCTGCTATTGCGGCGTCCCAAGATTAAAAGAATGCGCACAGTTATTAGAAAACGCCATCGAGAGTCAATCACCTGAGATAATCCAGCCGCATTTGGACGCTTTCAACCAAGCCATTGACGACTTCTTAAACGAGGTCTCAGGTTAAAAGGCCCGAAGATTGAGTAGAACTTCGTCATCCCCGCGGTAGAACTTCGTCATCCCCTACGGTAGAACTTCGCCATCCCCGCAGTACAACTTCGTCATCCCCTACGGTAGAACTTCGTCATCCCCGCAGTACAACTTCGTCATCCCCGCGAAAGCGGGGATCCATTCAAAAAAATAAGGCTTAGAGAATTCCCTCTGGATCCCCGCTTTCGCAGGGCGATACTAAACACTTAGTTAATCTCTTGAGAATCCCTTCGGACCCCACTTTCTTAGGGATAACGATACTAAACGCTTGATTAATAAATAGCTTTTTTCCTTAGTGCCATTCGTTTCAGGTTGACAAGCCAAGGAAGAGGATTTACGATCTAGCCTGTTTTTGTTTTGCCTCAGTAACCTCTACTGGGGCACTTTTTAACCCATCAATATCACAAATGCCACCGCGAATTCCTTTTCATCCGCTAAGGTTAAATGACTTTCAACCACACATTGCCGGGTTAACTCTTGTGCAGCGCCACCCGCAAAAAGCAGATGAGGCCTGCCCAAAGAATCATTTTCAACCCCGATATCACTCAATAAAACGCCTTGTGGCCGAAATCCTGTTCCTAAGGCCTTTGCAGCAGCTTCTTTGGCCGCATAACGCTTGGCTAAAAAAGGAACGGGATCCTTATATTTAGGAAAATGCTCTAACTCTTTTCTGGTTAAAATTCGACGGGGAAACGCAGAACCATAACGATCCCAAATCTTTTGGATCCGGCTGAGTGAAACAATATCGGTACCAATCCCAATAATCTTCATAATAACCTGCGACTTTCTATCGGCTTATTTCCTAAGTGTAGCGCTAAAGCCTGGCGCATCAACCGCTTTGCATCACCCAATACCACCATATCATTCAAGCTTTCTGCTGCTAATGCCAATAAACTCTTACCACGATAAAATTGATTGGATTGCTGATGATCCGAATTCTGTCGAGCGATATCGACTAAAATAGGGCCTTTTTCTGGATCATATAGGTAGGTTCGATCAGGATGAACGGCATCACCTGTTTCAACCTCTTTAACCAACTGTAATTCATACCCCAATGTCTTCAATAGAGTTTTTTCAAATAATCGAAGAACATGTTGTTCTTCATGGATCGCAGCTAACCCTTGTATCGCCCCTTCGTAACCTTGATACAGTTCTTGGTTTGTATCACCTCGGTGTAATAACCGCACCATTAATTCATTTAAATAAAAAGCACTCACTAAACGACGTCCTGTCAGCAGTGGAAACGATCCAACCGAGTCGAAATCACTCAAAGTTAATAGTTCTCCTCGGCCAACACAAGCAATTAACAGAGGAACAAAGGGTTGTAATAAGCCTCGAGCACGCGCCTTGGGTCTTTTAGCTCCTTTCGCAACAGCACTAATTCGCCCATATTCTAGGGTAAAAATTTCCAACAGTAGACTGGTCTCACGATACGGCCTACTGTGCAAAATATAGGCAGGTTGTGATTCAAAGCGATGCATGTTAATGGGTTTTTCCTCAATCTTCTTCTAGATCAAAATAACCAAGGCTTTTCATGGCCCGCTCATCGTTTGACCACCCTTCACGAACTCGAACCCAAAGCCTCAAATGAACTTTTTTCCCTAACATTTTTTCAATGCCAATCCTCGCGCGCGTGCCAATCTCCTTTAATCTTTCTCCCTCTTTGCCAATCACAATGGGTTTTTGAGCATTTCGTTCTACCCAAATAATAGCACTAATTTTGACAATCGTTTCTGAATCCAATTTTTCAATTTCTACTGCTGTTGTATAAGGTAATTCAGCACCCAAACCACGTAGGACCTGTTCTCGAATCAACTCCGCGATCCTAAACCGCGGCGTTCTATCCGTTGTTTGGGTTTCCGGGAAATAATGCGGGCCTTTGGGTAAACACTTATTAATCACTTGTTCTAAGGCCACAATATTGGTTTTTCTTCTAGCAGAGATAGGAAGAATATCAAAGAAATTAAATCGCAGAGAAAGCCATTTTAAATGAGGCAGCAATTGATTTTTCTCGGCTAGGACATCCACTTTATTAATAACCAGAATAACAGGGCACTGAACTGCCTGAATTTTATCTAAAACAAATTGATCTTCTTCCGTCCATTTCAGGCCTTCTACCACAAACACCACGACGTCAACATCATGCAACGCCCGCTTAGCCACTCGATTCATATACCGATTCATGGCTCGAATTTCTTTGATATGCATACCCGGAGTGTCAACATAGACCGTTTGAATCGAACCCATGGTTTTAACGCCCAGCACCCGATCTCGCGTGGTTTGTGGTTTTCTGGAAGTAATGCTTAACTTTTCGCCTAGAATATGGTTTAACAAAGTGGATTTACCAACGTTGGGTCTACCTACAATCGCCACATATCCGCAAACCGTTGTATCATCCAATTCCATCATTTTTTATTCCTTTTAACGCTGCTTCCGCAGCATTTTGCTCGGCTTTCTTTCGGCTGTTTGCGACTCCCTCTACTGATATATGTAACGCGGCAATAATACATTTGATTTTAAAAATTGGACTATGGGCATTTCCCATGGTTTCCATAATGCAATACTCAGGTAATGGTAAATGGCGAGATTGTAAATGTTCTTGTAAACGGGTCTTGGCATCTTTTTGTGAAGAACCCGGCACTAATGCATTTAAACGGCTCTCATACCATGCGATAATTCGATCGCGACAAACTTCCACATTAGAATCAAGATAAAGAGCCCCAATAACCGCTTCTAAGGCATCCGATAAAATAGACTCTCTTTGATGCCCACCACTTCTTTGCTCGCCAGCCCCCAGGCTCAAATATTCACCCAAGCCTAATTCACGGGAAATTTCCGCAACCGTTTCCCCCTTAACCAATACGGCCCGCATTCGCGTCAGATCACCTTCACGTGCCCTAGGAAAACGAGCATATAATTCCGCCGCAATAATAAAATTTAAAATGGAATCCCCTAAAAATTCCAATCGTTCGTTATTGGTTGTACTACTGGAACGATGTGTTATTGCAGAGCGCAATAGCTTTACATCAGCAAATGTATGCCCCAGCTTGCGAGAGAGCCTTTCAGCTTTTTCTTCCCAACCACTACTCATCTTTAATCTACTTTAGAATATAATCGACCAAATCGGTCCCAACGAACCGAATACTTATCACTGTCCCAGCTCATCCAAATCGCCAAAGCCCTTCCCTGAACATCGACATCTTTAACAAATCCCCAAAATCGACTGTCTCCGCTATTGTCCCTATTATCTCCCAATACAAAATAACTATCTGCCGGTACTGTGACATTATCATAACGGTATGAAACCATTTTATTGTTGTCGGATTGCACATATATTTTGTATTTAATATCCCCTAATTGTTCTGTGAGTTCACGCACAGAATATGTTTGCCCACGTTCATCACGCTCGGTCTTTTCTGAGACAAACTCTTGCTTTACGGGTTTTCCATTAATGTAAATCATTTTATCTTTATAAAGAACATGGTCGTGCGGCAACCCAATAACGCGTTTAATCATATCAATAGATTCCCCATTTTTAATATGTTTAAACACAATTATATCGCCGCGTTTGGGCGTCCCCAAGTCCAACAATTTAGTACCAAACAAGGGAAACCTTAATCCGTAGTCATATTTATTCACCACAATAAAATCGCCTTCCAATAACGTTGGCCGCATAGAGCCCGATGGAATACGAAAAGGCTCGGCCAAGAAAGAACGCAACAGAAATACTATGAGTAAAATCGGGAAAAATGACTTGGAATATTCAACCCACCAGGGATCTTTCACTGTCTCATTCTTAGAACTTAAGACATATAGACTACGACGATAGCGAGAAAACAAAACGTCGTAAGCCCAAATACAACCTGTCACTGCAGTTGCAATTAACAAAATTTCTGAAAACCTCATTTTTTATCCTTGTCAACTTTCAAAATGGCTAAAAAGGCATCTTGTGGAATCTCCACCTTGCCCACCTGTTTCATCCGTTTTTTTCCAGCTTTTTGTTTTTCTAGCAATTTACGTTTTCTCGACACATCCCCACCATAACATTTAGCAGTGACATTCTTCCGTAACGCCTTAACAGTCGTTCGGGCAATAATATGAGCGCCAATGGCCGCTTGAATTGCAATATCAAACATTTGCCGTGGAATGATAGATTGTAATTTATCCGTTAACTCACGGCCTCTTTGATACGCCTTATCTCGGTGGACAATCCATGCTAAAGCATCCACTTTCTCGCCATTGATTAAGATATCCAATTTGACCAAATCAGATACCTTAAAATGAATAAAATGGTAATCTAAAGAAGCGAAACCACGACTCACCGACTTTAACCTATCAAAGAAGTCTAAGACCACTTCATTCATCGGAAGCTCATACGTCAAAGAAACCTGATTGCCCAAATACAGTAACTTGGTTTGAACCCCACGTTTTTCTGTACACAACGTAATCACATTTCCTAAATAGGTTTGTGGCACTAATATATTCGCCTCAACAATGGGTTCTCGCATTTCTTCAATGGTGCCAGGATCCGGCAACTTTGCGGGATTATCAACATTAATCAATTCACCCTTACGAGTTAAAACTTCATAAACAACAGTCGGCGCAGTTGTAATAAGATTTAAATTATATTCGCGTTCCAACCGCTCTTGCACAATCTCCATGTGCAACAAACCTAAAAATCCACAGCGAAAACCAAATCCTAATGCGTGTGATACCTCAGGCTCATAAAATAATGAAGAATCATTTAACCGTAATTTGGCTAATGCATCTCGAAAGTCTTCATAATCTTCAGTTTCAACGGGAAATAAGCCCGCATAAACTTTCGGCTGACAAACTAGAAATCCTGGTAACGGCTCGGATGCAGGACGATTGGCCAGGGTAAACGTATCTCCCACGGGAGCACCATTTATTTCTTTGATCCCCGCAATCAAAAAACCCACTTCACCGGTCATTAATGCTTCTTTTTTTACTCGCTTCGGAGTGAAAATACCGACTTCATCCGCAATATGCGTCTTACCGGTAGACATGACTAACAGCTTATCACCCGTGCGTAACACCCCATTTTTAATCCGGACTAACGAAACCACCCCTAAATAACTGTCAAACCATGAATCCACAATCAATGCCTGTAAAGGCGCTGCTGGATCGCCCACCGGCGGTGGCACCGCTAAAACTAAATGTTCTAATAACTCTTGTACTCCAAGACCACTTTTGGCGCTGATCCGTAAAGCATCTTTTGCCTCGATCCCGATGATTTCTTCGATCTCTTGAATCACACGCTCTGGTTCTACTTGAGGTAAATCAATCTTATTCAGAACCGGGATTACCTCCAATCTTTGTTCTAGCGCCGTATAACAATTCGCAACAGTTTGAGCTTCCACACCCTGAGCAGCATCGACCACCAATAAGGCGCCTTCGCAAGCAGCCAGCGATCGAGACACTTCATAGGCAAAATCCACATGGCCTGGCGTGTCAATTAAATTAAATAAATAGGTTTGCCCATCGCGAGACTTAAATTCAAGAGAAACACATTGCGCTTTAATGGTAATCCCACGCTCGCGTTCCAAATCCATGGAATCTAGAACTTGATTGGACATTTCTCGTTCAGTCAGCCCACCACAAATCTGAATAAATCGATCAGCCAAGGTCGATTTGCCGTGATCAATATGGGCAATAATAGAAAAATTTCTGATCTCTTTCATAGGATTGGGTAATAAATCAAACTTATATGCCTTATCAGTGATTTAGGCGTTGATTTTACCCTATTTCTAAGGGATGTGCATCAAAATTGGTTTACTGCTGAATTAAAGGTTGTACCGTTTTATCGATCGCCGCACGAGCACGAAAAATGCGAGAACGGACTGTTCCAACCGGACAATGCATGATATTGGCTATCTCGTCATAAGATAAGCCATCTATTTCCCGCAATATAATGGCCGTACGCAGATCTTGTGGTAAGTGATCAATCGTGTCATAAACCAAATGCTCTATTTCATCCCTCATCAGGATATGCTCTGGTGTTCCGTTTTCTTTAGGCCCATTTTTAGCTGAAAACCTCTCCATATCGATAATTTCAAAGCCAATACTGGGTAAACGGTGTCCCTGCGAAATCAGATAGTTTTTGGAGGTATTGATGGCGATGCGATACAACCAAGTGTAAAAAGAACTGTCTCCACGAAATTTCTTTAAGGCTCGAAAAGCTTTGATAAATACCTCTTGGCAAACATCCATTGTTTCATTGGGATCTTTAACCAAACGTGCAACAATTTTATAAACACGTGTTTGATAACGAATCACTAAGACATCAAACGCTTTTGTATCCCCTTTCTGACTGGCTTCAATGAGTTGTAAATCCACTTGATCTTCGTACATTGGACTAGTCCCCCTGTCGATTACCAGTCCTTTGGGTGGAATGTGTGCTGTTATTTTTAGTTTAGTTAATTAAAAAACTTATTTCAATAGGTCGGGCAAAAACGCGGGATTTATCGCATGATGCTACACCTCTTGCTGAGAGCAAATGGCAAAAATGAAACACTCTTTCAGTGAAAAAATCGTATTCGTGTAGATAATATTTGGTATTCTCTTTGCCTCAGTGCATCTACTGGTATAATGACATTTTGGATCCGAGTCTTAAAGCGAAAATGTAAAACCAAGACCCAAGCACTGATAAAAGACTCTCCTGCTAATACCCCCACAGCTCGATGACCTTGCACGGTTTGACACCCCCATCTCCCTTTGGGATCCTGCCAAATCTTAATCACAGATCGCTTTGCTTTCCGGGATATGTGTAGGTTCAGGAGAACCCACCCATAGATTATTAACAGTGCAACTCCCGCTATTCTTAAAAAAACAGGGATGGGTAAATAGCTGATGATCAATAGGGTCGCTAAACAAAACCCCAATAAAAAAATGGTGAGAATCTTAGAAAATCCTAAAGAGAATTCTACTCTTTCCACGCCGCTTGACGCATGAATTCAATAATAGATTGCAACATGGGATCCGAAGGCTCACTGCGGCCAATGACCCATTGGTATAACTCTTGATCCGGAAATTCTAGCAATTGAACAAAGGCTTTTTGCTGTGGTACCGATAATGTCTTATAACGCTCATCAAAAAACGATAATAAAATGATGTCTAATTCCAGCATGCCCCGACGGCATTGCCAACGAATGGCTGAAACATCCGGAAGTTCGGTATCCATCTTTATCCAATCACCTAAACCATGGTATGCTTATTATTGCTGGTCCAGACGAGTGTGTAAAGATGGAAATTTCCCCTAATATATTTATCGTTGATCTTAGCCTAAGCTATGGCCTTATCTCGGTTTCAGGCAGCAATGCCAAGCATTTTCTACAAGGCCAGTTGACTTCAGATCTCGACGACATCACACCTAGCACACATGGCCTGGGAGCCTATTGCAATCTCAAAGGAAGAATTCGCGCGTTATTTAGAGTGTTTTTCTTCCAAGAAAATTATTATCTGCAAGTCCCACTCCCAGTGCTTCCATTAGTCTTGCCTGCTTTACAGAAAGTCGCTCGATTTTCCAAGGTCAGTCTTAAGGACGTGAGTCAAGAATGGCGGCGGTACGGCATTGGGATCAAAACTCGTCGATCCAAAACAAGTGACACAGCAACACTCAACCTGTCTGCTGGTGAAGATCGAGCATTCAATGAATGGCTTTTTGGATCTCAAACAGTCAGAATTCAACCAGGAGAAACGCATTGTAGCAATAATAGAGTAGTGCTAACACTCGCCAATTCGCCCCCGCGATTCGAGTGCTTAGGCACGACTGCTTCTTTTGATGAACAATGGGATCATTTCTCGGTTAACATTAAACCAGGCCATTTAAATGATTGGAAACTTTTAGATATCCAAGCCGGAATCCCAGAAATTTGGCCAGAAACCGCACAGTTACTCTTGCCACATTATTTGAACCTCCCTCAATTGGGTGCGGTCAGCTTTAATAAAGGATGTTATTGTGGACAAGAAATTATTGCTAGGATGGAATATCGGGCAAAACTTAGCAGAAAGATGGTTCGGGCGTCACTCGAGCATGCACCATCACTCCCGCTTCCTGGCACAAAATTGATCGATCCCAATGCTCCCGGAGAAGACGTAGGGACAGTGATTACTGCTGCAACAGTGAATAATGAACATGTGGAAATGCTGATTGAAACAAAATATCCTGAGGGTCAAAAATCTACATTAGGTCTTCAAATAGGTGATCATTTAATCCCGGTCTCGATTAAACCCTGATCAATTCCAATATCATGACTCCATTGCTGCTGCACGCCTTCTGCGATATTCCTCAATCGTGAGGAGTTGATCTTTCGGTACCAATTCAATGAAAAGTCGACCTTTGACGTGATCAATCTCATGCTGGATAATACGAGCCAAAAAGCCTTCTGCGATCCCTTCTACCTTTTGACCTTTAAGATCATAAGCTGTGTATTGTATTTTTTTAAACCGTTTGACGGGACCCGCTAAATCATTGGCTGAAAAACAACCTTCATAATCCTCATTTGTGTCTGTACCCATTCCCTCATAAGTGGGGTTGATCCAAAGGGTTTTTTCCATTGTTTGCGTAAAATCGGCACGCCATTTTTTTAATTTGGGATCCTCGGGAGCGCTGAAGATGATGATTTGCTTTGAGATTCCGATTTGAGGGGCGGCTAACCCCGCACAATTTTCTTCATGATCAAATTTCTGCTCTAAAATCCTCACATCAGCCAAATCTTCTGGCGACAGAGGAAAAGTGAGCTTTTTTCCGGCCGTGTGTAAAACTTCCGGCCCCCGGTTATCCTTCCCTTCAATGCAAACATACTCCGGTAGATCCATCGCAAAACCCTCCCAACCAAACCCAATGATAACGAATGTGACTAACAATGGGATCCCATTTGGTATCAATTTTTTTTTGATTGTCATCCAACACACCTCAATTCGGTAAGCAGGCATTATAACGTGTGAATTCAGCCTTCGATACCCTGAAATTTACGGAGGAGCCAATTCAACAATTTTTGTTGGTTAAATAAATATAACGTCTCGGGAAATTCTGTGTATACTAAAAAAAGGACTGCGCCAAGGAATGATCATCATGCAAAAAATATTACTTTGGATCACGATACCGATTATCGGGAGCTTTGGACTTTTCCCAATAAATGCGGATGAAATCGTCGAAAATCCCCCGGGTAATATGACCGAATTTACCTGTACAGATTTCAAAGTTAACGCCGACAAATGTATCAGCTATTCCTGCCAAACCGCTTCGAATGTCGATCCCTCTACCACCATCAGTTGGAAAATTATTGGATCTCAGAATAACCGCTGTCTTATTTCAAGTACGACGAACGATGTCGGGTTAAAAGATGACAATGGAAACCCAAAACCCATTACCAAAACCTGTGAATACGACGATGCTGGCGTCAACCATTTAGAAGATTTGATGGATCAACTGGAAAACGAGTATTTTAACCCGGAATCCAGTGCATTTACCGATGGCACATATAATTGCCAAATTACCTCAAATGACGAACCTCTGACAGGGGAACCTGATTCAAGTCAATCTGACGATTGAACGCGCATATGAGGAAATAATAAGACATCGCGAATGGATGGAGAATCTGTTAACAGCATCACCAAGCGATCAATCCCTATGCCTTCTCCTGCAGTGGGAGGTAACCCCTGTTCAAGGGCTAGAATATAATCTGAATCATAGTGCATGGCCTCTTCATCACCTGCTTCTTTCGCTAACACTTGTTTCTGAAAACGGCTTGCTTGATCTTCTGCATCGTTCAACTCAGAAAATAAGTTGGCAATTTCACGACCTGCAATAAAAAGTTCACACCGGTCTGTCAGTTCGGGATCTTTATCACTACTACGCGCAAGCGGAGATACCTCTATCGGATATTCCATAATAAAGGTTGGTTGTAATAATTTAGATTCAACGGTTTTTTCAAACAGTTCCAATTGTAAGCGCCCCAAACCCCAGCTGGATTCAGAGGGATAGCCTAATTTTTTCATTAGCCTATCTAATTGATCTCGATGAATGAGATCCATTTCTGTTAACTCTGGGTTAAATTTTAAAATGGCTTCTTTAATGGTATAGCGGGCAAAGGGTTTAGAAAAATCGATCTCAATCCCCTGATAGCTAACCTTTGAGGTATTGAATATCTTTTCGACCACCTCTTTAAGCATTTCTTCCGTTAAATTCATAAAATCTTGATAATCAGCATATGCCTGATAAAATTCTATCATGGTAAATTCAGGGTTATGTTTGGTAGAAAGCCCTTCGTTTCGAAAATTACGGTTAATTTCGAATACCCGTTCAAACCCACCGACCACTAATCTTTTTAAGTACAGTTCTGGGGATACACGCAAATAGAGATCCATATCTAAGGCATTATGATGCGTAATAAACGGCTTTGCAGCAGCTCCCCCTGGAATGGATTGCATCATGGGAGTTTCCACTTCTAAAAATTTTCGTTTTGTTAAAAACTCTCGAATATATTGGATAACCTGGGATCGGATAATAAAGACTCGACGGCTTTCTTCATTGACAATTAAATCCAAATAGCGTTGACGATACCGAGTCTCATGATCGGTCAACCCATGCCATTTATCCGGTAAAGGCCGCAAAGCCTTGGTCAGTAACTGAATTTTCTCTACCTTGACCGACAACTCTCCCGTCTTGGTTTTAAAAACAGTCCCAGCAGCACCAATAATATCTCCCAAGTCCCAACTTTGAAACTCATCGTATAATCCTTCTGGTAGCGCTTCTTGTTTGATATACAGTTGGATCCTGCCTGACATATCTTGCAGATGGACGAAGCTCGCCTTACCCATCAGACGACGCGTCATGAGTCGCCCAGCAACGGATCCTTGAAGATTTTTTTCTTCTAACTCTTTGGTTTCAACGGAATTAAATTCATCCAACAAGTTTTGAGCAAAATGAGATCTCCGAAAATCATTGGGAAATGCAGGTCCTTTTTCCCTCAATTTAGCTAATTTTCTACGACGCTGTTCTACCTGTTCATGGGTATCTTCACCATTTTGATCTGTCACAACCCCTCCTTCAAACTTGCCTCTATAAATAAATCAATATGCCCGTCCAAAACGCTCGATGTGTCCGTTGTTTCAACTCCAGTTCTGATGTCTTTGACTCGCGATTGATCTAACACATAAGAACGGATCTGGCTGCCCCAACCAATATCCGCTTTGTTTTCTTCTAAGGTTTGCTTTTCTGCGGAACGTTTACGGTATTCGAGTTCATATAACTTAGCTTTCAACTGTTTCATGGCATAGGAACGATTTTTATGTTGAGATCGATCGCTTTGACACTGTACCACGGTATTGGTAGGAATATGGGTGATCCGAATGGCAGAATCAGTACGGTTAACGTGTTGTCCTCCAGCCCCACTGGCTCGATAGGTATCTATTCTGAGGTCCGCTGGATTGATCGCGACTTCAATATTATCGTCTACCTCGGGATAGACAAACACCGATGCAAACGATGTGTGTCGACGATTTCCAGAATCAAAAGGCGACTTTCGAACTAATCGATGGACGCCCGTCTCTGTGCGCAGCCAACCGTACGCATATTCTCCTTCAAACTTAAGAGTGGCACTTTTGATCCCAGCCACTTCTCCGGCAGAAACCTCGAGTAACGTTGTTTTAAAACCTCTTCTTTCGCCCCATCTTAAATACATTCTGAGTAGCATTTCAGCCCAATCTTGGGCCTCTGTCCCTCCCGAACCCGACTGAATATCCATAAAAGCGGAATTGGGATCCATTTTCCCGGGAAACATTTTTTGAAACTCTAAGGCATCTAATTTGTCTGCCAATTTTTGAGTGTCTAAGACTAACACTTGAAAAGCTTCTGTATCTTGCTCTTCTTGCACCAAAATTAATAACTCTTCTTGATCTTTAAGTTCTTGCTCGAGTTGTTGGATCCCAAAGATCACTCTTTCCAACTCTGCCCGCTCTTTTCCGAGCTCTTGGGCTTGACTGGGATTATTCCAAATGGTGGGATCTTCTAATAATCGATTGACTTCTACCAGGCGCTCTTCTTTGACATCGTAGTCAAAGATACCCCCGTAATGCCAGAATTCTTTCCGCAAAGTCTTTCAAGGCATAAATCGTCGGATTGAGCTCTAGCATAATAAAATAATTTCGGCGGTTCTAAATCAAAATAAGCTTAATTGTTATCCCCACCGGAGTGGGGACAACAAAAAAACTAAAGATCACATTAAGCGACTTCTGCAGCAACTTGCTTAGTGGTAGACGTTGTCGTTCCACGCACACCAGTCGTGAGTTTTTCCAGCCATTCTTGCAAAACTTTCGCTTGTCGGATCGCCAATTTCGGATCTTTAAAGGTATGCGTTAACAGGAAAATACCCTGAATGTTCGATACCATGTTCAATGCCAAGTCAGCAGACTTATCACCAAAACCTAAAGATCGGAATTGCGTTTCACACCACATTAAAAGATCATGCAATAACTTAGCTGCTTGATCTGCCAATGAGCCACCTTGTTTTCCAAGTTCTTGGCACAACCCACCAACCGAACATCCATAACGAGCAGTTAGCTCTAAATCTTCAGTGCCAAATTGAATCAATGACATTAAGCGTGCACGCGGATCTGAATTTTCATCCAACTTACTAAAAAATTCAGTAAATTCCACGGCGCGTTTTTCAATAACCGCTTCACCAATGGCTTCCTTGGTTTTGAAATAATAGTAAACGTTGCCTAAAGGAACATCTGCTTCCTGGGCAATGTCCGCCAGTGTTGTTTGATTGAATCCCTTTTGGTGAATCAATACTTTTGCAGCTTCGATTAATCGTACTCTTTTATCAGTTTTCCGTGGCATAGCATTATAAATCCATTGTTAAAGTTAAGGGGCTTTATCCCCACCTCTTCATTATGACCAAGTTATAAACACTTGTCCATAACGACCCATTCTGCTAACTATGAGATTATACTAAATCTCACGTCAGTTGAATACCAATTAAATCAGCTCAGTGTTTGCGAGTCCTTTGCAGGCGTAAGAGCGTCTGTGAAAAAGGAGCCCGCACAGCTCGAGCTGATTGATTAATGTTAGCTTTCTTGAAAAAAACGTATGGCTAAGGTCTAAAAGGGAAGACCACGCAGAGTGTAAAAATGGTTTCACCAGCTTTGTAGCCAGTAATCCAACAATCCTATTATAACAAGACACATTCTTCTTATTGTGCATTTCGTAAGATTCTCCTCGCGGATTTTCCTCATCAACACCCAGTCAGCTTTTGACCCTTTTCTAGGGTGAAAGCCCCAATCTTTCAGTCCAATATTCCATTCAGAATATCAACCTTGAACAATTCCCTATTCCGTAAATCGGGATGCAAGTCAATTGTCACAATATCCGCTTTTCTAAATTGCCTGTCAAATAGGTCAACAAACTATTTTTGGGGATTTTTGATTTTGACCATGAGCCAAATAGTCATCGCCTCAGGAACCAAGCCTGAACTGAAGGGTGGCTAGAAGGTGCGGGTAACTTTAACGACACTGCTTTCAAGAGGCTGCCAAACTGGCCCAGCCCGAGTCAGCCAAAAAGCGCTTCCCATGACGTTGCGCTAATAAGTTGAGTCTTTGCAACAAGAGTGACTCACCTTGTTCTAAGACATAATGCATTGGCCCACCGCGAAAGGGCGGAAACCCAGTGCCAAAGATCATTCCCGCATCTAAGAGATCCGGTGATGAAACAATTTTTTCACGCAGACAAGCAACTGCCTCGTTGATCATCGATAGAATTAACCGATCGATGACATCCTCTGGGACTCGAAAATTCGGATCTGCTTTTGGTTTAATTATCTTTCCAGCTTTGTATTGATAAAATCCTTGTCCCGTCTTCCTGCCCAAATGGCCTTGTTCTACTAAAGTCCGAAGTTTTTGGGGAATACTGCCACCAAAGTAACGACTGAGACTTTCTCCAGCATAGAGACAAACATCTAAACCCACTGTATCCGCTAATTCTATTGGCCCCATTGGCATGCCAAAATCTAATGCCGCCTGATCAATGGCATAGTCGGGAATACCTGACTCTAGCAAGACAATGCTTTCCATCAGATACGGCATTAAAATTCGATTCACTAAAAACCCTGGCGAACTCTTAACCGGTAACGGCAGCTTTTCAATTAAGCGCACAAAAGCCATTCCTTGATCGACGAAGGAAGGTTCGGTCTCATCCCCCGTAATCACCTCTACTAACGGCATTTTTGCCACTGGATTAAAAAAGTGTAATCCAATTAATCGACGCTGAACATCTAAGTCCAGAGAAAGCTCTTTTAATGGGATGGTAGAGGTATTGGTTGCTAACAAGGCATCTTTTCTGGCCTCTTTCGCCAGCACTGCAAATACGGCAGCCTTAATCTCAACTTTTTCCACAACGGCTTCGATAATTAATTCCGCCCTTCTAACTCCATTTCCTAGAACATCAGGGATCAACCTATCTTTTGCAGCCATGATGAGATGCGGTTCTTTTAAGTGTTTGGTAAATAAAGCTAAGGCACGGCTCAAGGAATTTGCAATAGCTTTCTCATTTTTATCCTGTAAAGTCACGTAAAATCCTTTCAAAGCACACCAAGCTGCAATGTCTCCTCCCATCACACCAGCACCAATGACATGAACATACCGAGGATTAAAACTCACTTCACGACCTAAGCCTTTTAACGTGTCTTTCAAATCGAACACTCGCACCATATTACGAACGGTTTCGCTCAACATCAATTGGGTAATCGATTTGGCTTCTACCATAAAAGCCGCAT
Source organism: Gammaproteobacteria bacterium (assembly GCA_013286785.1). Taxonomy (GTDB): domain Bacteria; phylum Pseudomonadota; class Gammaproteobacteria; order UBA6186; family Azoamicaceae; genus CADEGZ01. The sequence continues at coordinate 49,704 of JABDFC010000002.1, read as the reverse complement.
CATTCTCTACTCCCTGTTCTATCCAGTGTTCCAAAGCAATATACGGAGCAGGGTAATGAGCACGATTGACTTTCGCCGCCAGTTTCTTCTCTATCCATCTCCCTAAAAGCCGTCGCGAAATACTCCAATTTGAGATTTGCTCGACAAAATTCAATGTCCGCTCTTTGGGTGAATTCTTTAAATAATGTCTAACCGCCAACAGACTTTGCCGTTTCGCGACAACCGCATCGACAACGCCCATTTTATAGGCAGACTTTGCGGTAATAATCCTTCCCGAAACAATCAAGTCCATGGCTTTTAAACCACCAATTAACCTAGGAAGGCGGATCGTCCCTCCCCAACCAGGATGAATCCCCAACGTCACTTCTGGTAATCCCAGCTTTGTTTTAGGATCATCAATCGTAATACGGTATCGACAAGCCAATGCCAGTTCTAACCCTCCGCCCAAACAAAAGCCGTGAATTAAAGCAACCGTTGGAAACGATAATTCGGCTAAGTGGTTAAATACGAGTTGTCCCTGGCGAATCAAATTAAACGCTGCATCATGCGTTTCAATGGTTTTAAACTGCTCTATATCTGCGCCGGCAATGAATCCATTTTTCTTGGCGGATTGAATCACCAAACCTAAGGGTTGTGATCCCGATTGGAACGATTGTAGAATGGTAAGAAGCTCTTCCAATACTTCCATATTGATCGTATTTGTACTGGTTTTTTTCTTATCTAATGTTAACCAAACAATATTGTCGCCATCGCGTTCACACCGCCAATGTTGATTTATCCCTGCATCCATTTTACGTTACTCCCGACACCCGTTCGATTAACATTGCTCCCCCTTGCCCACCACCAATGCACAGAGATGCAACGCCCCGCTTTGCTCCATTTCTTTTTAAAATATCCAATAAATGTAAAACCAATCTAGCACCACTGGCTCCCACAGGATGACCGATTGCGATGGCTCCACCATCTACATTCAACCTATCCAAAGGAATTTTTCCTAAAGGACTCTCTCCAGTCTCCAGTTCTTTTAAACAGGCTAATACTTGTGTGGCAAATGCTTCATTGATCTCCCAATAATCAATATCCTCCAGTGACAATTTTTGTTCTGATAGTAATTTCTGAATGGCATAAACCGGCCCTAATCCCATCACTGTGGGATCTAACCCTACCCACGCCGTATCGACGATTCTACCTAAAACAGGCAAGTCGTATTGTTTTACCGCCGATTCGCTGGCTAAGATTAAGAAAGCTGCCCCGTCTGTTATCTGCGAGCTGTTTCCAGCAGTGACCCGCCCAAATGGCTTATCAAAAGCGGGTTTTAGGGTTGCCAATTTATCAACAGAAGAATTCTCACGAACACCGTTATCGGATCCAACCACCTGACCATGCCAATCAAATAACGGCGTAATTTCTGCAAGATGTCCTTCTTGCAGCGCAGCACTGGCCCGCTGATGGCTCTGCACGGAAAAAGCATCCATTTCTTCACGGGAAATATTGTACTGATACGCGAGGTTTTCTGCTGTCTGTCCCATGGAGAGATTGACCACAGAGTCGCTTAATCCTTTCAACAAGGCAACCACCGGCGCTAAGTAACGTAATCTAAATTTGAGCATCGATTTACATCGATTGGAAAAACCTTTACTCATTCTAAAATCTGCCAACCATTCTAGCAAAGCATTTTGGTATAATAATGGGGTACGACTCATACACTCTGTCCCACCGGCTAACACCAGATCGACATCACCATTCATAATATGAGCCGCGGCACTATCCAACGCTTGCAATCCTGAAGCACAATTTCTTTGCACTGTCCACGCGGGGACTGCATGCCCACACCCTAAGCGCAGCGCGATGATCCGAGCAATATTGGCTTCATCCGCAGCAGGTCCGACACAACCTACAATGACTTCTTCGATGGCCTCTGGTTCAAAAGACTGTCGAGCCAATAACGGACCCGCCGCCGCTATGGCTAAATCTGCTGCCGACAATGGATTAGGGCGTGCTAATGCCTTTAGAAAAGGGGTTCTTAAACCATCAACCAAATAGACTGCCCGTTTTTTACTCGCCATAGTATTTATTTCCCAGTCAACTGTTCTTTTGAAAACTCATCCACCCGAATAGCCTCAAGCCGTGCATCTTCTAAACGATCGAGCATTTCGGCTTCTTCCGGTGCCAATACCTTCTCGGCCACCGCTTTGGCAATCTTAGCGTGTTGATCTAACCACTTTGGAATAACACCACTTTTGACACCCGCCTCTAATTTTGCGGTCACTTTTTCGCTCGCTATGGTTATTTTTAAAGCTTGTTCAAGATGAAAAAGAGGATCACGATTTTCTTGACTGAGATAACACTGCTGAGTTAATCGATCTCGAAAATCTGAAGGACACATCATGGCAGCAGCTACCTGATGTTCTAGGTGATCACTCGGCAAAGAATGGCACGGCCCCGTTGGAAAAAGTGTCCAACGGAGCGCTTTCCCCAGAATTCTAATCGGAAAATTGTGACAAAATTTAAACAGCGCTTGTTGCGCAAGATACAAACTGGATTGCAAACACCACTCAACATAGGGTTCATCTTCTTTTTGATGACCAAAATCATGATGGTATTTTAAAACAGCTGAAGCCAAATATAAATGACTTAAAACGTCCCCTAATCTCGCCGACAATCGTTCTCGACGCTTTAACTTTCCGCCCAACGTAATCAAAGCGACATCTCCAGCAAATGCTAAAGCGACCGACAGTCGTCCCAGTTGGCGATAATATCGTTTTAATCCGGTTTTGGCTGGCGCCCTGCAAAATCTTGCTCCTGTTAAAGCGTGGAAAAACGCACGCGCTTTATTACACAAAGTATAGGAAAAGTGCTGCCACAACGCCTTGTCGAATTGTTTCAATCCTTCTTCCCGATTCGGATTTTGCATGGCATCCATTTCACGTTGAATATAGGGATGACATCGGATCGCTCCCTGACCAAAGATAATTAAATTTCGCGTTAAAATGTTTGCTCCCTCTACCGTAATACTAATGGGAATACTTTCATAACAACGCGCCAAATAATTATTGGGGCCCAACATGATGCCTCGGCCACCATGGATATCCATCGCATGATTCACAACCTTTCTTCCCATTTCGGTCATATGATATTTTGCAATAGCACTCACGATTGCAGGCGAAATTTGTTGATCGATGGGGGTCAATGTAAACAGCCGGGTTGCTTCAATGAGATAAGTAAGCCCGCCAATTTGAGCCATCGCAGCTTCGACACCTTCAAATTGACCAATCGAAACATGAAACTGTTTGCGGACCTTAGCATACGCACCGGTCGTGCGAAAACAAATCTTGGCAGAAGCTGTACTCAATGCCGGTAAAGAAATACCTCTCCCAGTAGATAAACACTCAACGAGCATCTGCCATCCTTTGCCAATCATTGATCCTCCACCAATGATCCAATCTAAAGGAACAAACACCTCTTTTCCGCGAGTCGGACCATTCATAAAAGACTGATGTAGCGGGAAATGTCTCTTTCCGATTTCAACACCAGGATGATCCGTTGGGATCAAACAAACGGTGATACCTAATTCTTCCTGGGTGCCCAATAAATGATCGGGATCATAAAGTTTGAATGCCAAACCTAATACCGTGGCAATTGGCGCCAACGTAATATAACGCTTATTCCAAGTTAACTTCATCCCAATGATTTTTTTTCCTTGATATTCTCCTTCACAAATAATCCCCACATCGGTCAGCGCACTCGCATCACTCCCAGCATCCGGTGAAGTCAAAGCGAAACAAGGTATTTCTTCACCCATTGCAAGTTTTTTGAGATATCGAGCTTTTTGCTCTACGGTACCATACCGAACCAGTAATTCAGCCGGCCCAAGGGAATTTGGGACCATCGCCGTAATGGCTGCAGTCAAACTGTGTGTCGCAAGCTTTTGGACGATCGTTGAATGCGCCAAGGCGCTAAACCCTAATCCCCCATATTCTTTTGGGATGATCATGCCAAAAAATCTTTCTTTTTTAAGATATGACCAGACTTCTGGTGGAAGATCTAAGTCCTTCTGTGAGACTGTCCAGTCATCAATCATTGAACACAGTTTATCCACTCGATGCATTAAAAAATGACTTTCTTGATCCGTAAGCTTTGGCTTAGGTAATTGCAACATCCAATTCCAATCGGGACGTCCCTGAAATAATTTCCCTTCCCACCAGACTTGTCCCGCTGCAATCGCCTCCTGTTCGGTAGAGCTCATCGGTGGCAGTTTTAACCGGAAGATATTGTAAAACCATCTGCTGACATAACGACGCCTTAACCAAGGACAACTGAAAAACCCAATGAACAACAGGGGAACTGCCAGGGTACTGTAGACGAGCAACGGACAAACAGTGACACATTGTAACAGCACCCCAAACGACAAAATCAAACAGAGTGCCCATGCCCAAAGAGGTGCTGCAAAAAAGGCTAAGCCCCAAAGAGTGATGATCGCCACAACCCCCGCCAACAATACCTGCATCCCTTACTCCCTCTGTGATGACACCTCATCTTGTAACGAGATGATACACCTAAATATTAGATGAACGATTCCATAAATAAAAGTCTAACTTTGTTAGTAGGATTGCAAATTAAATAAGATCAATTTGCGAACCGCGTAAACTGAGGTATGTAAAATATGATACGTGCACACGAGTATCCTGTCGTCGGAACCTGGTATTGGGACATCGATCACTTAGATCGGTTCGAAATTGTTGCGCAAGATGAAAAGTCGCGTTCTATCGAAATCCAATATTTCTCAGGTGAAATCGAAGAAGTTGACTTTGAAACTTGGTTTAACCTGCGGGTTGTTTCGATCGCTGCACCCAGGGACTGGTCAGGCCCTTTTGAAGTCGATAAAGAGGACTTCACAGAACTGAATGATGAAATGCTCCCATCGACAGTTTTAACCAAATACTGGGATACAGATTAGACAGTAAAGCCTTTTTGCAATCCCTCGATATATATTCATTACACTTCAAAATGAGAAGCCAATCCCCTTTATTGGTTATCAGGGACGGGCATACTGCCCTCGACTTTGCGCTAATAATCCGGGCGCAAAACGCCCTTCTAACCAATAAAGGGGATTGGCTTCTTTTCCACACCGTTCACAGCTTGAAGTACGATGGACATATACACCTATTATTTAATCAGTCTGGACAACAGCACAGCTTTAGGGTAGTATTGTGTTTTACCCCAAACCAACCGTGAATTCGCAGGAAAGTTATATGACAAAATTAACTAAGCGCCAGCAGGAAATTCTCGCTCTCATCGAATCACACATTGCTACCAGTGGTTCGCCTCCAACCCGAGCAGAAATCGCTAAAACCATGGGTTTTAGGTCCCCTAATGCCGCCGAAGATCATTTAAGAGCACTGGCACGAAAAGGGGTAATTGAATTAGTGCCTGGAACTTCGCGTGGAATTCGTTTAGTCCGTTCCAGTACCGCTATCCCAATTGTTGCCATGGAACGCATTCACCCGAACCAGCCCATTTTTTCTGAAAACCACCTTAAGGGCTCATGCCAAGTATTAGATCGTTCCTTTTTTGCTCCTGCCGCAGACTACTTTTTACAGTATTCTCACAAAGGTATCCCAGAATTGGCGATTCAAGAAGGTGATTATCTCGCAATCCATCAAACGCATGAAGCCGAAGCAGGCCAAATCGTGCTCACCAAACAAAATCATGAAATTCATATTCGTCGCTTACCCTTGGATTCCCATCACCATTTTGCCATTGAAGGGGTAGTTGTCGGGGTTATCCGATCCTTCAACACCACAACCAGGTTGTCATGAATGGAAAGACCAAACGCGTAATTATCGGCCTTTCGGGAGGCGTTGACTCGTCCGTTGCCGCTTTTATGCTGCTGCAAGAAGGCTACGAAGTCGAAGGCCTATTTATGAAAAATTGGGAAGAAGACGATAGTGACGACTATTGTCCAAGTGCCCAAGATTTACATGATGCCCAAATGATTTGTGATATTCTGAATATTAAATTACACACGGTTAATTTTTCGAATGAATATTGGGACCATGTTTTTGAGCATTGTTTAACAGAACTGCGCCAAGGGCGAACCCCTAATCCGGATGTGCTCTGTAACCGAGAAATCAAATTCAAAGCTTTCTACAATTACGCTTTACAACTAGGCGCAGACTACATCGCTACCGGCCACTATGCTCAAATCAAGCATGCTTCAAATTGCTATTATTTGCATCGGGCAAGAGATCAGAATAAAGATCAAACCTACTTTCTTTATAATTTAGAACAACCTATCTTAGCGAAAACACTCTTTCCGATTGGTCACGTAACAAAACCCGAAGTCAGAAAAATCGCCATCGAGAAAAAATTGCCCAATGCAAATAAAAAAGACAGCACTGGGATCTGTTTTATTGGGAAACGAAAATTTAAACAATTTATAACGAAGTATTTGCCCTTACAACCCGGGCCAATTGTAACTCCAGATCGCACAATCGTCGGCCAACACGATGGTCTTATGTTTTATACTCTGGGCCAACGACAAGGACTCATGATTGGTGGTCATGCAGACTATAGTGGACTCCCTTGGTATGTCGTCGGAAAAGATCTCACAGAAAACACCCTAATTGTGGCACAAGGGGATTCTCACCCCTTGCTCTATAAACAATCATTAGAAACCGCAGGGGTTCATTGGATCACTAAACACAACCCTTCAGAACAATTCGCCTGTACGGCTAAGATTCGTTACCGACAGATGGATGTTCCCTGCCACCTAGCAGCACTGGGTGAAAACGCCTATAAAGTTACTTTTGAAAATCCTGAAAGATCAGTGACACCGGGACAATCCATCGTTTTTTACCAACAGGAAATCTGTTTGGGGGGAGGTATTATTCAATGATCGATTCAACCACCGAATATCGCACCCTCGCTTTAGCTGGCGTCTTTCAGGTAGCCGCTCTTGTAAAACAATTGGCTAAAACAGGTCGTGTCGATGAACAGTATTTCATTGCCAGCATTGAAAGTATTTTTAAAACCCAGGTCAACAACACCCTCGAAGTCTATGGCGAACCGCAGAATTTACGTCTAGGCCTCAATGAATTGATCCGTTTATTTTCCAATCACAAAACCCCAAAAGATCCTGAAATTGCACGATACGCATTTTCATTATTACACTTAGAAAGAAAACTATCGAAGGATCCAAAAATGTTAACCATTATTCGTTCTGGTATCGAACGCGCAGTCAACCAAGCTTCGCACTTTTCTTCTACTCATGATAACGTAATGGCAAATTTAGCTTCACTCTACACGGATACTTTAAGCACTTTTAGCTTTAGAATCTACGTCGCTGGTGAACCCATAACGCTTAACCAAACCCATACACAAAATAAGATACGAGCACTGTTGTTGGCGGGCATACGTTCTGCAGTCTTGTGGCAGCAGTTGGGCGGAAGACGGTGGCAGCTATTAATTGCACGTACCGGTCTCTTACAAGCCGCAAATACTTGGTTAAAAAAGTGTACCGTCGAAACTTATAGCTAACCTAGAGATGCTCATATCATACACGTAATATTATTCGAACTTTAAGTTTTCCCTCGAGTCTGATGAATTAGCAGAGATAATTCACAGAAACGTTGAGGGGAAAGATGGCACTTTTTTCGAATAACTGGATAAAACGTCTTAAGAAAATAATGGATGCTCTCCAGGAGCATTACTCATCCGAAAATCCGAATTCAATTGACACCACTGCCCCTAACCCCAATGCCAAACAAACCACGCCTGCCTATAGAAAATTTGTTGAGAAAAGTAGTAAACCCCTCGATCCAGATGAAGTCTTAGTCAAAGATATTCGTAAAATTTTGGTCAATGCAGACCTTCATCAGAAAAAAAATCATTAAGTAATAGGTCATAGCAATTGTACTACGGCTCTGAGTAAAATGAATGTTGAAGATCCCCCTTCATTTGAGTGAACCATCCAGATGATTATTTGACTTACACAGGGATTAAAGGCAATACTGTCACAAAACAGCAGCACTACACGGAATTTTGTAGGCTGGCTATACAAGTGTTCAGCAGGACCAACATTCTAAGTCATGAGAATCATGCTTTTTCTTTCTGACTCAATATACCATAGGATGAATGCTCAAAATGCAACTGTCACATTCCATCGACTTTGAACAACTGGTCGCTGCACTGCCAGGTTTGGTTCATTGGGTCGACAAAAACAATGTGTATTTGGGCTGTAATGAACTCCAAGCTTTGGTCCTCGGGTTGCATTCTAGAAATGATATTATTGGAAAAAAAAACCGCGACTTGAATCATCGAACCCCTGAAATTTACGATAATCAAAACCTAGATGTTATGAATAAAAAAACCCCTCAAGTTTTCGAAGAGCTGGTAACACTCAGTGATGGCACTTACGCCATGATCCTATCTCATAAAATACCGTTATTCGATACGACTGGTCAGGTCATTGGTTTACTAGCTGTTTCTTTTGATACAGTGATCCAAAAGGATATTGAAAAAACTGCAGCCAAAGCAGACAAAGAGGATGAAGAACTTGATAGCCAAATACGCATCTTGTTGGTAGAAGATCAAATTTTCACAGCCGAGGTCACTAAAATAATTCTCAGTGAATTAAACTGCGAAGTTGACGTTGCCAACTCTGCGAAAATGGCAATGGTGCAAGCAAAAAGCAAAAAATTTGATTTAATTTTTATGGATATTGGTTTACCTGATTTAGATGGATATGCGACCACACAATGGATCCGTCACAATAGCTTAAGCTTAAACAAACGAGTCCCGATTATCGCTTTAACTGCTCTGGCAGATAACCAAGATAAAGAGCGTTGTATGGAATCTGGCATGAATGCAATCCTAATTAAGCCTATTTATAAAAACAAAGCTCTGGATATTCTGCATGCTTTTATTCCACGGATCAGTGATAAAGCCAAAGTTCCCATAGCCGCCAATGATGAAACAGATTGGTCAGTTCTCTCTGGGAAAATCATTGATCTCGAACTAGGCTCACAAATGTTTAATGGCAACGTAGAACTCACAAAAAAAATGATCTCGACTTTAATTGTCAATCTCAGCACAGAATTAACTGCTTTAGAATCATCCTATAAAGCAAAAGACTGGGAAAAAATGGAAAATATCGTCCATCGCTTAAGAGGGGCAATCAGTTATTGCGGGACTCCAAGACTGCAAGAAGCTTGTGCCCGACTAGAAAATCATCTTAGAGCAGGTTACCGGGAACTTGCCCCCTTATTGTATAAACAGCTGTTAAAAGAAATTGATGCTGTCAAACACGAATATGCCTTACTGATTGGATAAGCCGCTCTACCATGCTCTCGCAAATTTTCTTCGAATTGAAAATATGATTGGGATCAGGGCAAGGATCACAAAACTAAACAGTAACATTGTTTGATACGTCGTGCGATCTCCCGTCTGTAATTGTACGGGTGGAATATAGACAATCCAAAACCCAAATAGACAGGCACATATTCCAATCCCTGCAATTAACCAAATGCCCAATTTTCCTCCCGGAATTCGAAACGTCCTATCGATATTCGGTTGTGAATAACGCAATTTAATGGCTGCGGCAAATACAAAAGTATATTGCACCACGGTAAATTGTGCTGATAACGCGGTTAACACCCAGTAAGCAGCACTATGACTGTCCATCCACAAAAATACTAATGATAAAATAGTCCCAATAATCGCCTGAAAGACTAACATTCCGGTTGGCACACCCAAATGATTCGTTTGCTTCAAGATAGGAGGCAAAAAGCCATCCTCAGCGGTGATCAAAAGCCCCTTCGCTGGCCCAATTGTCCAGGTATTAATCCCTGCCAGTGAACCGATTAAGGCCAATAATGCCATGATGGGAACTGCCCACAACAGATTAAAATGTGCAAAAAATACCTTGAAAGCTTGGATCAGTCCTGATAGTAAATTAATTTCCGTTTGAGGCACGACGATTGCAATAGCCAATGTACCTAAGATAGAAATGGACAAAATGATACAAGAAGCGATGGCCAACGCTTTTGGATAATCTTGTTGTGGATTTTTGGATTCTCGAATATGGAACGCCGCAATCTCTACCCCCGCTAAGCCTAACAGTATTCCAGAAAAAAACACCATGGTGTCTAAACGAAACTCAGGGATCAAAGCATTCCAATTAAAATCAATGGCCGTCATATGACCTGCCAATATCCACCAAATCCCGAGTCCTATGATCAATGTTCCTGGAATTAAAGTACCTGTGACAACACCCAAGGCACTCACCCAACCAGAGGTTTTAATCCCAAAAAAATTTAAGAAGGTTGCTCCCCAAAACACACTGAGCATCACAATAAAATAAAAGATTTTGCTATGCTCCAGACCCGGAAATAAAGGGGCACAGAGATGGGCCAACATGGCCGCGGTAAACGCCAAAATGGCTGGAAACCAGGCAATACTCTCCATCCAAGCCATCCACAAAGAGAAAAAACCGACGGGTTTCCCAAAAGCTTCTGATACCCAGACATAATTCCCCCCAGCACGCGGCCAGCCGGTTGCCAATTCAGCTGTTGTCAAAGCGATCGGAATAAAGAATAACAGCGCTGCGACAACAAAATAAAAAACAGAGGCCAGTCCATATTCGGCGGGGAGCGGTAAATTTCTGAGGCTCACAATTGCCGCCACTGTCATCATCGCCAGGGTAAACTTACCTAGCACCCGTTTTTGCTGCATATTTACGCCCCCTCTAGGCTACAAAACCAATCTCGCGCTACGACCCTAAAAGGCCTCAGATTATCATAGATAAGGTGTAGACACACTTTAATTTTAGTGACTCCTCAGGCCCCCCAAAACCCGTTTTTAAAACAGAGAGTTATTCTAGGTTTTGTCATCCCCGCGAAAGCAGGGAACCAGGAAATTACCTAAAAAAACAATGGATTCCTGCTTGCGCGGGAGTCGTTTCCATAGAAATGACGACACGATTGACGTTACTCATTTCTAAGGTTCCATTCAGCGATATTTGTCCCCCTATCGTCTATACTTTTTATATAAGAACTGAGAATGACCTCCCCTCACTATTCTCAGTGTGTGAGTCGCTATAGAATAGGATATACATTATGTTATTAAGTGAATTAGCATTAAGAAATTCTTTCCTGATGTATGAAATGGAATTAAATAGAGATATCGTTGCATTACAACAGCAGTATGCTCCACAAGGCAAGCAAAATTCAGAACTCTATTGTGAGGCCATTTGCGACTTGCTTCTGATATATATCGATAAATGCTTAAACGAAATGGAAACCGAAATTGATAATAGATTGACGGAAGACCCTCATATAAGTCTCCCTGATTTTAAAGAGATAAAATCTGAAATTGGACATGAAATGAAACCCATTACTGACAGATGTATCAAAATCCTTGAGGGTGACATAAACCGATGCACTGAAGGCGATGACACTCTTCAAAATAAAATTAATGAAGAACTTAAGTTCTCGGATCAAATTGATCACAAGATAAGTTCTTTTTATAAGGATTTTGAAAGAAAATTAAAAACACTGAAACTAATCGACAAAAATCGCATTTCATCCACTGAAAAACCCCATCATTCCAAAATGCCATTAATACCAAACGCTGAAGCTCAGTTGGTAAAAAAATCGTACAATATTTCGCGCATTTCTCTTATTTTTTCGACTGTATCCCTTTTAATCTCAATTCTACTTTTTATTCTAAAATAGATAAAAAAAATGCCCTCGAGTTGAGGGCATTTTGAATAATGAAAAATGTAAATTTCGTGCCAGCAACTAGCTAGACGCTTCTACAGGTTTCCCACTTAAACCAACTGCTGCCGGAGCTTCCGTATCTTCTCCAGTTTCTTGTAACTTTTCTAGATATAACCTATTCAAGGAAAAGACAGAATATATCCAGGCAGCAACAACAATGGCGACAAAGAAGAGTAATACTGGCAAGTTATCCGCAATTGCGCCAAACATCAAGACAACCTGCAAGATAACACCACCCCCAGATTTTCCTAGGCGACCGCCAACCACGTCGATAGCAGCTTTACCCTTTACCTTAGATTCCTGATCTAAAGGAATGTAAGCCATCTCTTTAGTTGGATCAAACAGAGAATACTTCGTCGCTTTACTCAAGATGTTTTGAGTAGCACCAGCAATCACCGCAATCCAAAGAGGCGTGTATGAAAACATTCCATCCAGCTCATTTTTATACATCACGAAGGCAAAGAAAATGCCGCCCGTAATTAAAATCATGACAGGTGCTGATAACGCTGCAACTAACCAGCCGAGACGTCGAATAACGTTACTGCCTACTGTAACCAAAAGCAACGTTGCAAACCCAGTGCACATGGAGAAATACCCCATAAAGGTATTGTAATCATTCTCATTTGTGAACTGTGCCCCAAGCTGTGATTTCCATACCACTTCAATCAGATTGATAGAAATGCCATATCCCAAAACCAACAGGACAATACACCCTAAATACCGTGAACGACTCAGCAACAAAAAGCTTTCTGTTAACGTGAGTTTGGGTTTAGATTTTTTCGGCATTCGATCAGCCGGATTATAAAGGCGTGGATCCGTTAGCACGTTTTGATTCATCCACCAATAGGCCAATACTATGACCACACAAGAAATGGTAATCGCGCCCATTAACCAATGCAGTGTTTCTCCCCAAGCATCCACTCCCGCAGGCACTTGGCTGCGGATATCCGAAAAGTGAATGATGGTTAATCCCGAAGCAACCAAGGCCAAATTCCCTAATTGACCAAACCCTGCGTAAAAGCGTTTAGCTTCAGCAGAACGAGTGATCTGATTAGCAAATTGCCAAAATAACAGTGAGATCCCCATGCTTCCCCATAATTCGGAAAGAATATAAAACAAAGCGTACGGCCATACGCGAAACACTTCCACTAATTTAAATAGGGTATCGTGCATGCGCGCAGGTAAAGAAGAATTAATAAAAGCTTCTAAAGCATCCGCTGTGTGAGTAGGACTCACCAACTCGACATTGGGATAGATCAGAAACCCAAAGCAAGAAAAAAATATCAAAAACGGAGCAATCACTGCATAGAACAAAGTAGTGGGTTTCAATACATTGCTCAGTTTTGCATAGATCACCACAAACAAGATGGACATGGGCAGCGTTCCCCAGAACTTCAAGAAGGGAATGGCTTCGGCCCCTGCGGCAATCACAATAAGAGTATCTTTAGTGTCGCGCATGATGGTGTAATTAAATAAAAAACAAAACATCATTAAGACCATGGGTAAAAATTTCTTCAACTCGTTGTTATGGATCGGCCAAAAGATTTTTCTAAAACCGGTGAACTCCGGTTCCCCACTGCTAATTCCCACCTTGGTACTCGACATATGATCTCCCACCCTATATTGTTTGGTTGTTTAACTTGAAGCCATATTCTACGGAGAATTTCACCAAACAACAAGTCGTGATTTTGTTTGACACACTTTCAATCTATTGTATCAAATAAGTACTACGCATTTACACCGTCAGAAGAGACGGACTGCTCTGAAACAAGCCAATAAAGACGCTTCCTGGCACGAGTCGCAGCGACGTATTGTAATCGAGTGAATTCATGCGATGCGCGCCGGGCTTCTTGCCTTCTTAAATAGGCATAAATCGGATCCTGCTCGGTACCCACCGCTTTAATGGGCGCTAGAATAAAATAACTGCCTTGTTGCTCATTCAAACCCTCTTCCCACAACATGAGTTTTGCAGAATCAGATCGGGTTTTTCGATTGATCCCTGGCACGATCACGGTATCAAATTCTAAACCTTTTGCCTTATGGATAGTCATTACTTGCAAGGCATTAGAGTCGCTCGACTGATTTTCTGAATACAACGCTTGGATCTTTTGTTCCAAGCCCCCAACCTCAAAAAAGTCTTGCTCCGAAATTTCATCCAAAATCACAAAAAAAGCCTCTGCATCTTGAATCGCCATAGGACTGTCCAAACACTGCAGTCCTCCCAAACTTTCCCATGTTCCCTGAACCCACTGGCGCAAAGACACACGCCCTGCATCCAATAACGCCTTTGCAATAACCGGAACCATTTTGCCCAACGCTGCCTTCCCACTCGCACTCAGCGGCAATTGCTCCCAATGCGATTGCAAAACAAACCAAATTGGCAGAGCAGGTTCGACATTCGCAATCATCCAAATATCCTGCAAAGATAATTGACTCCAAGGCGCTCTGAGTAGCGCCAACCAAGCAATACGATCACTTAAATGTCCCAGCGCTCGGGCTAAAGTTAAGAGGTCCTGGACAATTGGCCGATCGATCAAGTGCTCTAACTGAACTCCTTGATATTCTATGCCAGCCTGCCGTAACACCGGGAGAATTTCGACCAAATGCGATCGCGCTCGAACCAATAAGGCAATGCTTCCTTCTGGATCTTCTGCTTGAACTGTTTGAATAATCTCCGTGACAATTTCTGCCTCTTTTTCCAAAGGCACATCATAAACCTCGGCTTTTGCTTGCGGTTTACTCTGACAACGCGCCTCAGACGCGCTAAAGGTAACCGCTCCTGTCATTCCATCATCGTGTAACGGAAATTTCTGTTGAAAGGTGAAATTCACCCATTGCACAATTTTGGGATCCGATCTAAAGTTCGCGGTCAGCGTTAAGGGGGTTAAAGCGATTGCCCCCACCCCTTGTCGCTTTGCCCGAATAAATAATCCCACTTCGGCTTGACGAAAACGATAAATCGATTGCATCGGATCACCGACTAAAAATAAGGTCCTGTCTTCGTTTGCTTGCCAACCTGCAGTCAACTTTTCCAACAAACGAAACTGTGCAACCGAGGTGTCCTGAAATTCGTCCACCAAAATATGTTGAACTTTATAATCTAACTCTAATGCTAAATCACTGGGAATATCCTCATCCCCTAATGCTTTTAATGCTGCCAAAGTCACTTCAATAAAATCGACCTTCCCCTGTTCCTGAAATACTAACAAGAGTTCAGCCGTGAGTATTGGCAATAATTGGACCAAGCTTTCTACAATTTGCCATTGTTTCTCGTCATAGCGCGGCGGCGGACATTCTCGGATCTCTTGTAAATTTTCCCTAAAAATAGGATATTGATTGAGCCTTTTCAGCAAGTTACACATCCGTTCTTTCATGAGTTGATAATACTCTTTTTCGGCTCGATCTTTAGCCCCGGTTGGAGCCGGAAAGCCTTGGTGCAGAGTGACCGTCTGACGCCACTGATGATCTTCTCGCAATAACAATTCCGCCAAAGCCAACCAACCGGGTAAGGACTGAATGTGATTGTGTGTGGCATGATCGAATACCGTTTGGCATTGACGGATCAATGAGTCTTTCTGCATCCGTTCAAGCTGCTGTGCTGCGAAAACCGCGCATTCAAAGAGTTCAGTTTCTTCTACCGGCAATGAAGCTTGCAGAGCTGAAATCTTAGATTCGATCACTTGGGCCAAACCAACTTCGAGCCGTGCGCGAGAACGCTCCTCTGCCAACGATTGCCCAACATAAGGTAACCACTGATCCCGGTGAGACAACATTTCTGCTAATAGACGTTCTGCTTGAGACAAATTATTATCCAAATGCACTAATAACATCCTAAGAGCAGAAGACCAAGGCACTTTGTCACTCAGAGAATTTAAAATTTGACGGGCCGCACTTCGATACAGCGGCATGGGATCTTCAACAATCTGGGGTGACAAACCAAAATGAGAAACCACCGGCATTCTTCGCGTAATACCCGCACAAAAAGCATCAATGGTTTGGATCTTCAGTCGATTAGGATATTTCATAAGTTCCCAACCCAATTGCTGATCCCGTTTTAGCACTGCTCGTGCAAGTTCCCACGTTTTTCTTTCATGAGGATCGTCGGGCACCAAAGGTTCAACCGCCCGTTCTAAGGCCAATAAAATGCGATCGCGCATTTCAGCCGCAGCTTTACGAGTAAAAGTAATCGCTAAACATGCTTCAGGGACCGCTGCCGCACAGGATAATAAAGTTAATAAACGTTGCGCCAAAAGGGTTGTTTTTCCCGAACCCGCTGGAGCCTGAATGATAAAAGATAAGGAAGGATCGAGCGCTTTGTCTCGAGCTTTGTTATCCGAACTTTCTACTGACATTGCCTTCACTCACTGCCACACACTAGATTAATCCGCTATTTTACAGTAATATTGAAGATATCGTATGCGTATCACAAAATTTGTCATCTTACTAACAGTTTTTTGGCCGTTGGCCCTCAAAGCCAGTTTGCCTGATACCACCGTTTTGCTCCCTACTTTACCACAACAATTTCTGGAAGAC
This sequence comes from Gammaproteobacteria bacterium, assembly GCA_013286785.1. Taxonomy (GTDB): domain Bacteria; phylum Pseudomonadota; class Gammaproteobacteria; order UBA6186; family Azoamicaceae; genus CADEGZ01. Next base: position 33,391 of record JABDFC010000002.1, on the reverse strand, counting down.
AGATTCCAACAAATTCAACAATCCTTTGAAGAACGAGCCACGCTTTTTTTAAAGGGAAAACCCTTTCAACCCTGGACACCCAATAAACCACAACACAGTAGGCAAAACGAATTCAACCAAATTAATGAGTGGAGAACCCACACTTGGTACGTCGATCCCAATGCTCGCCCTCTGATTTCCCGAACAGATTTTAGAGTGGCACAAGACTTGCTGGAAAAAGGGCTCTACCGACATCCAACCTTTATCGCATTTGATTACAACCGAACGGATGGTCATTATAATTCAAGCACCATCGTCTTAAATGGTTTTAAATTTTTAGCACTCGAAGCGCCCACCCACACAACACTCAGAAATTTTTTCTTGCTCCTTCAAAACTTCCGCGTAACACAATTGATCTGCCTCTCTCAGTCAGAGGAACCCGAAAAAGATAAATCCGTTGCTTATTGGACAGGTCATCTGAAAAGTGAACCTAAATCTAAAGAAACTTATCTCCGCATCCCAGCACGTTACAATCTCTCCCCTTACTCTCTGCGATATTATTCAATGAATAACTGGGTTCAAAACCGTGGCACCGATCCAAAGGAACTCTTACGGCTCATCTTAAAAGTGAAAAAAAATTATCAGCCAAACGAATTGATTGCCTGTCAATCCAGCCATGGGAACGGGAGAGCTGGGACATTTATAGCAGGGTTTTTGTTGATCACTGAAATCGATCGACAATTGGCTGCAGGGACGGCCTTAAAATCTCTGGATATCAGTATCGAAAAAATCGTCATGCAACTATCTCTGCAGCGGCCTTATCTTGTCAAGACCTCCGAACAATATATGACGCTTTATCGATTAGTCGACTTGTACATCAAAAATCTCATTTAGTAACTGCTCGTATAGGTGTGGATCCGACATAAGGGTTTCAGTGAACACAACCGACACGTTTTTTCACCTTCCAAGGGTTCTACGGCTGCAACGCCCTCCCTAAAATTTTCGGCCAGGGTTTCCAGAGTTTTCCCCCAGACCTCACATTGTTCTCCCCAATGTTCTTCACTGCCTACATGCTTGGTTTGTTCTAGAGACTTAAGACCTACTAATACCTCTTTGTCTTTCGCAACCCCTTTAAATGCCACGGTTTCTGGACGAACCACCGCAAAGGCAATTCCGACAGGTTTCGGTTCTCGTGTCACACAATAAAAAGGCAATTGCGGATCACGCGGTCTGGCACCAAACCAATCGCCCACATTGGTTTCACCCGTTTTATAATCGATTAATATTTCATCTTGGCTGGCTAAGCGATCAACCCTATCAATGCGAATTTTGATTTTCAAACCTTTTAATTCAACCACACTGTTTTTCTCTCTGGAAACCACTTCAAAATACGGGCGTTCTTTTTCATGCTCCAGCAACCGACTTACCAACCAGAATATCCGCTGTCTTTCCAAATCCCAGTAATCAGGCGTTAGCGTGTTAACATGACATTTTTCTAAGGAACCTATCACTCTCCCGATCACATTTTTTAGTTTTTGATCCAGATCGGATACCGCAAGCAGCTCTGTTAAATTATCAATGTCCTGCCAAAAATATTCGAGGACCTTGTGAACAACCTCTCCTCGTTCACTGGCTGTTAATCCAAATGAAGCGGTTGGCAAAGGAAGCGCCTGTAAGCGGCCCTCCGCAAATGCCCTAAATGGGCAAAGCGATTGCAATTTTAATAGGTGAGTACCTCCCAAGGTTTTTTCTGCCTCAGACACTTTAGGGGCCCGCTCTTGCTGATCATAATTCACCGCGAGAATACGACCCCAAGTCTCTATATAAGAGTACGCCCCCGAAAGTCCTAAGTCATCCACAGTCACCTCCGGCACATCTGCCAACAAAGGGCTAATATGGCCTTCTCCTGTTTCAAGTATTGACGGGACACTAAAAATAACCTGTGCCGCACCACGACATAAATATTCCGTATATTTTTTTGCCATTTGCAGTTCACGTTCTGCGCCACTTCTTGAAACGCCTTTATCCCGTTGGAGCGCCAACGGAATAAACGGATTGGGTGATGGTTCCTTGGGCCAAGTTTCCCGATTAAGACCCGTGACCCAAAGAAAATCAAAAGGAATACCAATGGCTTCCAATAAACCCAACACTTGAATATTGGCAGGGCTTTTTTCAGGTGAAAAGGAAATCGTTCCGGCAAGACGATTGAGTTGCAATACAGCCTCTCCGTACTGGTGTGCTTCCAACACAGACTCCATCGATTCATAATCCTTTAATAATCGATCCCACTGCCGCTTGATCTGTGTTTCTTCCTCAGTTAAAACGCGTTCACCCGGCCAACCAATCATTCCTAACATCTCTTGAAAATAAAGACTCCACTGTCTTGCCAACTGTTTTCCCTCTGCCTTGGATTTTAGAGCTAATAGTTGTCCTAATCGTTTCACCCCACTTAAAGTGACAATCTTAGAATGAAGTGGCTCCATTGCTTCACAGTGTCGGATAACATCTTCCACGGCCAGGACTTCTTCTGCATCCTTTCGGATCAAAACATCCAATGCTGCACGCCCCATTTGCTCTGCTTGCAACTCGCCCCAAAAGGGCGACCGTAAAAACCGACTCCATTTTTCTAACGGGTGATAACCTTTCATTAAGGTCAATCCCAACAGTGCGTTTTCAATCAGAGGATAACGGACCAAAGGTAAGGGTGCAGCGATATTGAATGATTCTGGCAGAAATTCTTCTTCCATCACTCGCACCACTGTTTGGCGATCCCGTTCTAACTCGGGGACGACGATCCCAATGACCGCATCAGATCGCTTGCCCTGCCATACTTTAGCCATTTTGGCTGCCATCCTAAATTCATCTGCTTTGTCTTTCACCAATACGCAACTCAGATTGCCTGGTTCCCGGACCAAAGTTGTAAACTCTACCGAAACTCCAAGCGCTTTGATTTCAGTCAACAGGATTTCCAGTTGTGGCGTTAATTCCAAAAAACCAACTAAAGTTAAAAATGAAGGAAAGGGGATGATCGGTTCAGCCACCAAATCAATGATCCGATCCACAAAAGTGGCAGAATCGACCCAATGCTTTTCAAGACAACGTTGCTCATAGACTTCCACCCATTCGGAATACGCCAAAGTATCTTCCGTCTCTTGAGTCGGTAATGGACGCGACAGCTTCCATTGAGTGGATAATATCCACGCGTCCCGCGCCAATCGAGCAGTCCCAGTTCGATTGAGCAAATTTCTGCCCAGAGAAGACTCACCAATAATATCTTCCCAAATGGCAGCTTCTTCATGAACGGTTAAGCGATAAGGGAGTCGGGGATTTTCTCGCTGCAGTTCATCATACAACCGCTCTAACCATTCACCGATGGACAAAACATCGGCGGTAGGATAAATCGATTTTAAGTAAACTGCCATCCGCCGGTTCGGCGTTAATTTCATACAGACTCATCCGCCGACAAATATCGACGTTCGTCTATTAACAAATATGACTGAGGTTCCATATGAGAAGAAATCCTCTTGACCAATCCTCCCAATGTTAACCCTTGAACAGTGATGGAAAAAAGGACAACCACATAAGTGATGCAGACAATAAAATCTCTCACCGGACCCGCAGGTATTGAAAGCGCCAAGGCAATTGAAATCCCGCCTCTTAACCCTCCCCAAGTCATCAATAAAACAACGCTCGGACTGAATTTACGAAACAGAGAAACGGAAGCCACTGGAATCATCACACTGATCCATCGAGCTGCCATGGTAATCATAATAGCCCCTAATGACGCAAAAATAGTATCCCATGTGAAAGTTAATCTCAAAAACTCAAGTCCTATGGCAACGAATAATATTGCATTCAAGACTGCATCTAAAACTTCCCAAAATGCATCCACTCGTTTTAATGATTCCTTAGACAGATTGCCATTTTGTAAAAGCGCTCCAACGGATAACCCTGCAACCGTCATACAAATGGGCGCTGACACTTCCATAATGGAATAGGCAAAAGAATGTCCTCCAGCCACCATCCCTAATGTGATGAGAATTGCCACCTCATAATTATCGATGCCACGAAGTAACCTTGCTGCTAACCAACCAATGATGGCTCCTAAAATAATTCCACCAATCCCCTGTTGCAAAAAAAACCACATGGCCATTTGAGGGGTCCAGGTCTGATGCCCCCCGACAGCGGCCCCAAGCAAAATAACAAATAAGACAATTCCCATACCATCATTAAAAAGGGCTTCGCCGGCGATCTTCATTTCTAGTCCTTTAGGCGCATTGACCGTTTTCAGAATTCCCAACACCGAAATGGGATCGGTCGGTGAAATCAATGCACCAAAGACCAAACAATATTCTAGGGGAATCTGTATGCCAAGGAGTTGAGTGAGAAAGAAAATCCCAAAACCAATGATTAAGGTCGACAATAATACGCTGACGGTTGCCAATAACCCGACAATTGTTTTGTGCTTTGAAAGCTCCATGGTATTCACATGCAAAGAAGCTGCAAATAATAAATACCCTAACATTCCATGTAAAAAAGTTTCGTTAAATCCAATTCCATTCAATAAATGCGTGGCAAAGCCTTCTACATCCCACCCAAAATTGCCACTTAAAGCAATGAGCCACGATAAAATTAAGGTAATAAGAGTCAGTCCAATCGATTTAGGTAATTTAACGTATCGATGGTTGATATAGCTTGAGACGGCTGTCAGGGTCATTAAGATCCCAATAACTTCTTGTGAATGCATGACATCTCCGTCGACCGAAGTTCAGATTTCTTATCTACAATAACAAAGAACCACTTTAATTTAAATGCTCAAACATCAGATGAGTGCAAATCAAGGAATTTAGTTTATTGTCTAAATTATTTAGTGAATTACCTTATCCTAAGTTCGGCTTGATCGGGCATCGAGGACTCGCTGGGCGAGCGCCAGAAAATACCCTAGCAAGCTTTAGGGAAGCAGCCAAGCTCGGACTAAATTGGGTGGAATTTGACGTTCAATGTTGCGCTTCCGGCGAATGGGTCCTCTTCCATGATGCAACTTTGAAGCGAACCACCAATGGTGATGGATTGGTTGCAGAGATTCCTTATAAAACGCTTCAAACTTTGGACGCAGGTTCATGGTTTGATCCTCGTTTTCAAAATGAACCCGTCCCCCTCTTTTCTGAAGCACTCACCCTGCTGGCACAATTAGGTCTCTACCCGAATATCGAAATTAAAGCGAATTTTTCGGAGAAATCCTTAAGAATGCAAGACTTTTTAAGCCAAATCCATCGGCACTGGCCTGCCCCACTCTCACCCCCCTTAGTATCCAGTTTCGACAGCGAATTGTTAGCTATTTTAAGATCCCTAAGCCCACAAATTCCTCTGGGATATTTAACGCATGATTTTTCGGAAGAAGCTGTCAGTCTTGTCTTAACACAGCAATTTGATACCTTGCATTGCCAAGACACCTTTACCAATCTCGAGCCTTTACAGTGGGCGCAAAAACAAGGCGTTCCCCTACTGGTTTACACTGTCAACGATCCCAAACGCATTCAACAATTACTCGAAGCCGGAGCAACGGCAGTATTCAGTGATATAACTAATGAAATTTTTCTATTAAAAGATTGAAACCTCCGCGGTTGCCAACTACTTTTAAAACATGATCTCAATAAATGATCTCCAAAAAATTGTTAAAAAAGGCGACACGGTTGTCCATACACTCAAGGGCATCACGCTCAATATCGAGCAAGGACAAATTTTTGGTGTTGTGGGCAGAAAAGGGGCCGGGAAAAGCTCTCTCATTCGCAGTATTAATTTATTAGATCCGCCTTCTAGCGGAGCGGTGACCGTGGACAGTTGCGTATTAACGACCCTCTCTACCGAGGAGCTGCGCAGGGCCAGACGAAATATTGGCATGATCTTCCAACATATTAATTTACTCAATTCCAGAACGGTTTTTGAAAACATCGCTCTACCCTTAGAAGTCAGTCGAGCTCCCTCGCACACCATAGAATCGTTGGTAACCCCTTTACTTGCTTTAACCGGTCTTGCTGACAAAGCCCATTTATATCCGAATGACTTAACCATGGGACAAAAACAAAAAGTTGCCATCGCCCGTGCTTTGGTTCTGCAACCCAAAGTCCTGCTATGCGATGAGGCGACGTATGGCCTAGACCACAAAGCAAAACATTCTGTCTTACAACTGTTAAGTGAGATTAACCAAAAACTCAACCTAACCATTTTACTCATCACCCACGAAATAGACGTGATCAAAGCTATTTGCGATCGTGCTGCGGTACTCCATCAAGGCGAAATTATCGAAGAAGGGACTGTTTTAGAGCTTTTTTCTCACCCGAAAGCAGAAATCACCCGAGATTTTATTCGATCGGAAGCACGATCTGATCTTCCCACGGTATTAAAAAATCGCCTGCAAGCCCAACCGCATGAAAACTTAAGCCCAATTGTCAGAATAACGTTTGCGGATCCGACTCTGGAAGATCCCTATATCGCTGAAGTCATTCAAACCTTTAGCCTGTCGATTAATATCATCCAAGCACATTTAGAGCCCATTCGCGGAGGGCGCATGGGTATTATCATTGCGGAAATGATTGGAGATAACGAAGACATTCAACAAGCCATTCAATCATTAAGCGAAAAAGATCTGCACATTGAGGTATTGGGCTATGCTCCACGAAATTCTTAATGCCTTAGAAGAAACACTCTTTATGGTATTTTCTGCTGGGCTTCTGACTTGGATTGTTGGTTTGCCCTTGGGAACTCTATTGGCAATCACTGGCCCCAAGAAATTTCTAGCCAAACCCCTCATGCATCGCACTTTAGAATTGCTGATTGGTGCTACCCAATCACTCCCCTATATTGCTTTAATGGTAGTCGCAATCCCCTTAACCAAAATATTAGTGGGCTCTGCGGAAGGCTGTATTGCCGCCATTGTGCCTCTAACGCTCGCTTCAATCCCCCATTTTGCCCAATTGTGCCGAAAAGCCATTAACCGAGTCCCCGCTGGTTTGACTGAAACCGCCCAAGCCATAGGCGCTTCTCCTTTTCAGATTGTCACTAAAATTTTGATCCCGGAGGCAATACCGAATATCATCAGTGGATTAACCGGTACTCTTATTCACCTGCTGAGCTTCTCCACCATCGCTGGTGCATTAGGAAGCGGTGGATTGGGTGGACTGATCCTCCACAAAGGGTACCATTCGTTTCAATTAGAGTACGTATTGACCACGGTGGTTATTTTGATGGTTTTAGTTCAATTGATCCAAACTTGCGGCAACTACATCGCTAATGGAAGCATTCACCACAATAGTAATGCTTAGTTGTGAAAGAAACCGTTTTATCTAATGTCACCCATTCACTGCCCGCGTTGGTTGCACTGTTCACATTCTTGCTGGCCTATTTTTTGGTTGTTATCGAAGAATTTACCCACTTACAAAAATCAAAACCCTTAGTCATTGCCGCTAGCATCATTTGGATTTTGGTTGCTTGGCTTGCCCATCAGCAAGGGCAAAGTTCACTGGCGAATGATGCGATTCGCCACAATTTGGTCGATTTTGTAGAGCTTTTGTTGTTCATTTTAGTCGCTATCACTTACATTAATGTCCTAACCGAACGAAAGGTTTTTGAAGCATTGCGTTGTTGGCTCACCAAACGCGGTTTTAGTTATCGTCAATTGTTTTGGCTGACGGGTATTATCGCCTTTTTAATGTCTTCGATTGCCGACAATCTCACCACTGCATTAGCTTTGTCGGCAGTCGTTATAACGGTGGGTAAAAATAACGCTCGATTTACCAGCATGGCTTGCATCAATTTAGTCGTCGCTGCCAATGCCGGTGGAGCGTTTAGTCCATTCGGCGACTTGACCACATTGATGGTATGGCAAGCAGGCTTGCTCCCGTTTACCAAATTTTTCGATTTATTTTTACCGTCCCTGGTAAACTATATAATCCCAGCGCTGTGCATGCACTGTGCTATCCCAAATGGGCACCCGGAACCTTTGACAGTCGATACCTCTCTTTTAGCCGGTGGAAAACAGGTCATTTGGTTATTTTTAGCAACAATCGCAACAACCGTCACTTTGCAAAATGCCTTTCAAATGCCTCCCGCACTGGGAATGATGACGGGTTTAGGATTCCTCCAATTGTTTGCCTATTACACGCAACATCAAACGAAGATTCCCCGTTTAGCTATATTTCCTGCGATTAAAGAACTCGATTGGGATACCCTACTCTTCTTTTACGGCATTATTCTTGCGATCGGAGGATTAGCGACTTTAGGTTATCTAGACTGGGTTTCTACAACAGTTTATGTGGATTGGGGCAAGAACATGACTCCAGCCTATCAGCACACGCCAGGTAATATTGTGATTGGCGTGTTATCTGCTCTGATCGATAATATCCCTTTAATGTTTGCCGTGATTACCATGCATCCCGCAATGTCAGAAGGCCAATGGTTATTATTAACCTTAACCGCAGGGGTGGGCGGAAGTCTCCTGTCTATCGGCTCTGCCGCAGGTGTTGGGATCATGGGACAAGCGCAGGGCAAATATACATTTTTTTCCCACCTTAAATGGTCATGGGCCATTGCTCTCGGTTACATTGGCAGTATCGCTTGTCATTTATGGTTAAATGCTGCTTCGTTTTAGCAAACACGGCCTTGTAGATCAGCTGTCTATAGGATATCCCTAGGATTCCCACAAATTTCGTCGAGTCATCCCCGCGAAAGCGGGGATCCAGAATAAAGCCTTTAAAAACCTCGACTCCTGCTTCTGCGGAAGATTATTTTCCATGGAAACAACAACCAAAGACGAATTCGGTCTACTTGATATTTTCAATAAATACTCTATCTTTAAAAGTAACCTAACTTATTTTTGAGAGATCCATATGATTAATAATATGTCAAAACAAAAAGGCTTCACCTTGATTGAATTAGTCATGGTGATCGTCATTATTGGGATTTTGGCAGCTGTCGCCTTGCCAAAATTTGCAAATTTAACCACCCAAGCCTATACCGCCGCTAACCGAGGGATCGGCGGAGCATTGGCCTCAGGTGCCGCGATTGCCCATGCCGCTTGGATTGCCGCTGGATCAACCGGCACATCGGTGACTTTAGATGGCTCAGCCGTCAGCGTAAACGTCGATGGCTGGCCCGATGGCGGCGGGCTATTAGCCCCAAGCAGCACAAATTGTGCCACCATGTGGTCAACCTTACTCAATGACGCCCCCACGGTGAACAGTACCAGCTGCGCCGCAACCACTGGAGCTTGTTATGTCTCATCAAGCGCCGGCGCTGTCTGTACTTTCGCGTATTATAACGGGGGGACGGCAGTTGCGGGAACAAACATTACCTATAATGTCACCAGCGGTCTCGTGACCATCACTCCATAAAGGTGAATTGTGACTTTTTGCAGCCGGCTAGCCGGCTGCAGTTATTTTTAGCGAATGTTTTTTTGAAGAGAGGCCAACCTGGCTTCGTGAAGACGACATTCTTCCTCGGTTGCTCGAATAATGTTAAGTGCTTGCAAAGAGTTGCGCTCAATTTTTTGAATGTGAATTTTAATTTCGGTATCTTCGCGACTCTCCTGTTCCATGCCCAAGTGCATATCCGTTTGCCCCGCCGTCATTGCCAAATAGACTTTAGCCAATAATTCCGCATCGAGTAGCGCACCATGATAATTTCTGTCGGAATTATCAACGTTATAACGACGACACAACACATCGAGATTATTTCTTTGTCCGGGATGTAAACGTCTGGCTAACACTAAGGTATCAATGACACCCAAATATTGCTCAACGGGCATCCAGTCATAACTCAACAGTCCTAATTCATGATTGATAAAGCCTAAATCAAATGGGGCATTATGAATAATTAATTCCGTTTGTGCTTCCTGCAAAAATGTCAAAAAATCATCGACTACTTCTGAAAATTTCGGTTTATCTTGCAAAAATTCGATCGTCAGTCCCGTAATAGCAGCGGCTCCTGGATCGATGTCTCGCTCTGGGTTGATATAGGTCTGAAACCGTCGTCCCGTTAAACGACGATTGATCATTTCTAAACAACCAATTTCAATCAAACGATGTCCCTTGGTGGGATCTAATCCCGTGGTTTCCGTATCCAGTATTACTTGTCGCATACAGTTCCTTTTACGGTTGACCCGCTAATAATCGATCGATGGCAGCTCGTGCTAAAGCATCCACGCGATCATTTTCTGGATGATCACTGTGTCCTTTTACCCAGCGCCATTCAATGTGGTGATGTTTCACTGCTTCTGACAATTCCTGCCAAAGTGCTTGGTTTTTAACCGGTTTTCCGGCGGAATTCTTCCAAGCTTTTTGCTCCCAAGTCCGGATCCATTCAGTGATCCCATGCTTGACATATTTAGAATCCGTATAAATAACCACATGACAGGAACGCGTCAGCGCTTTCAGTCCCTGAATGGCTGCCATTAATTCCATTTGGTTATTGGTTGTCTCTCTGACGGCGCCGGATAACTCTCTTTCCCCTTTTGGATGCCGTAATAATACCCCCCAACCTCCCGGGCCAGGGTTTCCGCGACAAGCGCCATCGACATAGATTTCGATTTTATGGGTCACCACATTCTCTCCAGCCCACACTATACTCATTACGCTTCAAAATGAGAAGCCAATCCTCTTTATACGTTATCAGGGACGGGCATCCTGCCTTCGACTTTGCGCTAATAATCCGGGCGCAAAACGTCTTCTAACCAATATCAAGGATTGGTTGCTTTTCCACACCAATCGCCGCTTGAAGTACGAAGGGTATATACATTTTGGGCAAATATATTTCCAGGTATTAAACTGAACTCAAGGCAGATCATTCCAAGGAAAAATATGGATGTTTAGGGATCTTGATTTTAGTATGAGTGAGACACATAACCTTTTACGCCAAACCATCACTCAGTTTGCCCAACAAGAAATTGCACCACGTGCAGCAGAGATTGACCGAAATAATCAATTTCCCAATGAATTGTGGCAAAAAATGGGGTCACTGGGACTCCTCGGGATCACCCTTGCAGAACAGTATGGCGGCACCAACCTCGGTTACTTAGCACAAGTCATCGCCATGGAAGAGATCAGCCGTGCTTCGGCTTCTGTGGGATTAAGTTATGGAGCTCATTCAAACCTTTGCGCCGATCAAATCCATCGCCATGGGAATGAGGCACAAAAACAAAAATATTTGCCAAAACTGATCCAAGGAATATCTATCGGAGCACTCGCCATGAGTGAATCGAACGCAGGATCAGATGTCGCCAGTATGCAACTCACCGCGCAAAGGCACGGATCCTATTTTTTACTGAATGGAACCAAAATGTGGACAACGAATGGTCCAGACGCCAATGTGATCATTGTATATGCCAAGACAAAACCCTCTTTGGGTTCACACGGCATCACAGCGTTTATTGTTGAAAATCATTTCCCAGGTTTTACGACAGCACAAAAACTCGACAAACTCGGCATGCGAGGTTCCAATACCTGCGAGTTGGTTTTTCAAGACTGTAAAATTCCTACCGAAAATGTTCTAGGCCGAGAACACGATGGCATCAAGGTATTAATGAACGGCTTAAATTTTGAACGTCTGGTTCTCGCCGCAGGACCTGTCGGCATTATGCAGGCATGTCTTGATGCAGTCTTACCCTATGTTCGAACACGAAAACAATTTGGACAAGCAATTGGCGAATTTCAATTGATCCAAGCAAAATTAGCCGACATGTATAGTACGCTCATGGCTTGTCGTTCCTATCTCTACGCCAGTGCAAAAAACGCTGACGAGAAAAAACTGACCAATAAAGACGCTGCCAGCATCATTCTTTTTACATCGCGACACGCAACACAAATGGCATTAGAAGCAATTCAATGTCTGGGTGGAAACGGCTATACCAATGAATACCCAGTCGGTCGATTTTTAAGAGATGCTAAATTGTATGAGATTGGTGCGGGCACTGCCGAAATCCGACGCATTATCGTTGGTCGAGAACTTTTTAAAGAGGCACCCTAATCGCAGCAAGAAAGGAGAAGACCCTAAATGGACACAAAAGATCCGATTGTCATTGTCGGTGCTGCCCGAACCCCCATTGGCAGTTTTCAAGGTATCTATAGCCATACGCCAGCCCCACAATTAGGTGCTGCCGCCATTAAAAGCGCACTCCTTCGCGCTTCGGTCAATCCAACGTTGATCAGCGAAGTCCTAATGGGATGCGTTCTCCCAGGCGGCGTCGGACAAGCGCCAGCCAGACAAGCCGCACTCGCTGCAGGGATCCCCCAATCTGTTGGCGCAACCACCCTTAACAAAGTCTGTGGATCGGGTTTAAAAGCCATTCAAATTGCGCACGATCTCATCCGAGCGGGAAGCGCCCGTATTATGGTCGCTGGCGGCATGGAAAACATGACCAAAGCCCCTTATCTTCTCGGTCAAGCACGCAGCGGCTATCGCATGGGGCATGGTGAACTGAAAGATCATCTGTTTCTGGATGGATTAGAAGATGCTTATGAAACCGGAAAATTAATGGGCGTCTTTGCCGAAAGAACTGCAGAAAAATACCAAATTTCTCGGAAAGCACAAGATGCCTATGCACTGACTTCCTTAGAACGAGCCCTCACCGCAGAAAAAAATAAGGCTTTTTTATCACCCGTTGAAATCACACCGTTTACCCTCAAACTTTCGGCGAATCAAATCATTGAAGTGACTGCAGATGAACAACCTTCTAAAGTCAACAAAGATAAAATCCCTTTATTAAAACCCGTCTTTCAAGAAAATGGAACCGTCACTGCTGCCAACTCGAGTTCGATTTCAGATGGCGCAGCCGCTGTCATCTTAATGAAATTAAGTGAAGCCAACGAATTGGGTATTAAACCCTTGGCAAAAATTTTAGGACATGCTTCTTATGCCATTGAACCATCCTGGTTTACGATAGCACCCGTGGGCGCTATTCAAGCTTTACTGAACAAACTCCAGTGGACAACGGATACCCCTCATTTATACGAAATCAATGAAGCCTTTGCAGTGGTTACTTTAGCCATTTTACAAGATCTGAAAATCTCACCCGATAAAGTCAATATCCACGGGGGTGCCTGTGCCTTAGGACACCCTTTAGGGGCGACGGGTGCTCGAATTGTTTGCACTTTATTAGGGGCATTAAAGGCGCGTCAACAATCCTTTGGCATCGCAGCTTTATGCCTCGGGGGTGGGGAAGCCGTCGCCATTGCCATTGAAAACCTGGAGAATTAAATGTCTATTCTAAAATCTGATCTCAAAGCAAACAATTCTCTGTTCCAAGAAAATGCGAAAGCCATGAAAAACCGCCTGAGTGAACTGCAGACTATCCACCAGAATATCCTCTTGGGTGGCGGGATTGAACAACAAAAAAAGCAGACCGCTTCGGGTAAATTATTGGTCAGAGAACGCATCCAAAAACTCTTAGACAACGACAGTCCCTTTCTAGAGCTTTCACCGCTGGCCGCTTTTGAGATGTACGAGGGTTCTGCTCCGTCAGCCGGAATTATTACTGGGATCGGGAAGATCTCGGGTATTGATTGCATGATCATTGCAAATGATGCCACGGTTAAAGGAGGAACCTATTACCCCATCACGGTTAAGAAACATCTCCGCGCCCAAACCATTGCCGCAGAAAATCGCTTACCTTGCCTATATTTAGTGGACTCCGGGGGTGCCAATCTCCCCCATCAAGCAGAAGTCTTTCCAGATCACGAGCATTTTGGCCACATTTTTTTTAAGCAGGCCCAAATGTCTGCATTAGGCATTCCCCAAATTGCAGTCGTCATGGGTTCTTGCACTGCCGGCGGGGCTTATGTTCCCGCCATGTCCGATGAATGCATCATGGTAAAAGACCTTGCAACCGTCTTTCTGGCAGGGCCGCCCCTGGTTAAGGCAGCCATAGGCGAAGAAATTACCGCAGAAAATCTAGGCGGCGCTGATGTTCACTGTAAAGTATCGGGTGTCTCTGATCATTACGCACTGAACGAAGTCCATGCCTTACAATTAGCGCGAGAGGCCGTATCTCACTTGAATACCGCCAGCATTCTTTCTTGTCACCGACAAAACTCTAAACCACCGCTCTATTCCATCGAAGAGTTGGAGGGCATTGTGCCCGTGGATCCCCGTCAACCGTTCGAAGTGCGAGAAATCATTGCACGCTTAGTCGATGGATCTGAATTCCACGAATTTAAATCCCAATTTGGCAAAACTTTGGTGTGTGGTTTTGCTCATTTAGAGGGTTACCCCATCGGGATCCTCGCGAATAACGGGATCCTTTTTAGTGAATCCGCCATTAAAGGAACCCATTTTATCGAACTCTGCTGCCAACGAAAAATTCCCCTCATTTTTTTGCAAAATATCACAGGCTTTATGGTGGGCAGCCATGCCGAGACCAGCGGTATTGCAAAACACGGCGCTAAAATGGTGATGGCCGTTGCCAACGCTAAAGTGCCAAAGTTAACCATCATCATTGGCAATAGCTTTGGTGCAGGCAATTACGCCATGTGCGGGCGCGCCTACGAACCCAGGTTTTTATGGACTTGGCCCAATGCTCGCATTGGGGTCATGGGGGGAGAGCAAGCCGCCAATGTGATGGACAATATTCAGGCCGCCAAACAAGTGTCAAACAAGGCCAAAAACCCACAGAAAATAACTTTTGATAAAGCTTCTTTGCAACGCCAATATGAGTCGGAAGCAAAAGCGCTTTACGCGACAGCAAGGCTTTGGGACGACGGGATCATTGATCCAAAGGAGACTCGAACCGTATTAACCCGTGCCTTGGGTATTACCTTACAAACGCGAATCGAAGAAACACGATTTGGGGTGTTCAGGATATGATTTTGTCATTATACAGGTGATTGATATGAAGAAACGCTATTTTATACTTGTTTTGATCAGTTCTATTATTATAGCAGTCTTAATAACTAGCCACCGTACAAATCTGTCTCATCAAATGGTTAATTCAATCAGTAGCATGTGTATTTTTCAAAATCCCAAGATGTCAAGATTGAGAGGTCCCTGCGATCCACCAAGCATATCAAGCTGTTTTATCAATGATCACGCTTTACAAAAAAAAATTAAAGCCGGATTACCGGATTGGGGTAAAGAACAGATAAAGACAGATTTATCAAAATTCACCACCATTTCCACCAAAGACTTAGATAACTATTTTAATAAACATCGATCGAAACATAATCAACTGGTTCGTTTTAAAATAAATAATGGGAAAGTAATGGACTCTACCAATTATTTTGAAACTAATCCAAAACAAATACTGCCAGCAAATAACAAAACTGAAACGATTTGTAAGGACCCCAGAATCAGCGCTATAACTTACGTATTAGAATATCTCGTCAAAAATAACTACATATCTGACACGGACTTTATCCTTGGTTTAAATGATTATGTTATCACCGTTGACAGTGATCCCGTACCAATCTTTACTTTTGCTAAGGATTTAGCAATACCTGGAGAAAAAGATTTAATACTAATCCCCGATTGGCATAATCTAAGTTCTTTACCAGCATTGATGCCAATGATCAGGAAGGAAAACGAACTGCATCCTTGGGAAAGTAAGAAAGAGATTTTATTTTGGCGCGGTGGAAGCGGATTGGATAGCACAGGATTTCGGAATGAAATTGTTGAATTTTCCAAGCATCACCAAGATAAAATTGATGCGAAATTTTGTGACGTACCCCAATATGTCCCACCAGAAGACCACCTTAACTATAAATATTTAATTTCGATTGATGGCGGGCGCTGTTCGTGGGAACGATTTATCTGGCACTTACATTCAAACAGTTTGATCTTTAAACATGAGAGCACTCAAGTACAATGGTATTATAACGGGCTAAAGCCCTATGTTCATTACATCCCAGTCAAAGATGGAAACGCCATCTTAACACAATTGGCTTGGGCGAAATCACACGAATCGGAAGTTCAGCAGATAATCAAGAATGCCTCTACTTTTGTCGACTCTAATTTAGAGTTAGAAGATTTGTATCATTATATAGCTGTTCTATTGCAAGAATATACCAAAAAACTCAACAACTGAAATGCGCCTCCCAACATACCCTATTCGACGATTGTATCTCCACCAGAATCTGTATAAGGAGGGATACTGGAAAGTATTGCCGGAGATCCATTTCAAGCCGATTAAGAACACCCCTCCCTGTGAAGCTGAGGAACCCCCACGAATTTTAGCTAGGTATTTTTGCTAGCATTTAAGCCATATTTAAGAGAATTAAGTCACTGCGAGCATAGCGCAACAGTCCATGCAGCCCTTTTAAAAACCTGGACTTTCTTTTCAATAGAAAAGAGGGTCCCCTTAATCTCTAAATGGATTTATATCACACTTGAGACTTACAATTGCTTCAGGTACATTCTAAAAGTCCCCGATGAAAACTTAACTATTGTGCTTCGTATGCTAAATAGATCATACTCCGAAAATGGCCGACATATTCGGAGTATGGTCTGTAAATGTGTGTTGATCATTCTCATTTAATTTAGATCTTCCAATAGGGTTAAAGGTACCTGCATAAACTAGAATTTTCTACTTTTGGATGGCCCAATTTAATGGGGGAAGGTCAAATTTTATCACTGGATCTCCGCTTTCGCGAAGATGACTGGTTGTTAGATTGAAGGTGTTTAGTTATTGATGGTAGGCTGTTACATTTGAGGTATTAAGTTATTTATGGCGGATGGTTAGGTCTAGAGTACTAGAGAAATGAAATTTGATGCTTTTAAATAGTTTGGTTAATAACAACGAGATTATTACTTTTTAACTATTAACTACGATTATTCCCCAGGAATGTAAAAAGCTTTTAAAAATCCAGAATAAAAACTGGTAAATTGAAAAGAACTTGAATTCTATTGTGGAATATTGTACAGTAATTTCCAAATCATGTTTTGCTTGTTCTTAATGCTCTAAATTAATAGCCCAGAGCAAATAGTAGGTGGTTTCTCTTACAAAACTTTAGAAAAGATAGTAAAAAGGGGGGAAATGGGCATTTATTTTCCTTGGAGAATTAAAAACGCATTGCCACAAGTAGAGGTGGTCAAAGCTCTTTTGTCTACTTTGCAAGTGTTGGCTGATTACGATTTAGCTTGGCAGTTGCAAGCTGAGGGATATAAAAGGGCTTGTCAGCAAGCTATAAGTACTATTCCACTTTATACGGGTATTCACTCAGATTAAGAAGAAAAATAAATGTATGGTTTAATCGTGAGGGTATAAATATGCTATCAGCAGTTTTACAAGATGACACAGATGGCTCTGCTGCAGGCCAAATAAGACAAACTGACATTGAGCACTGTTTTGAAGTAAATTCCCTGACGACTCTGCAAGAAGCAATCAAGCAAGAACTTGGTGAGATTATTATTAGTGGAGACGAAGGCCTATTAAGGGCGGCTTTTAACTATCAAACAGGTATTAAGAAAGCATCCATTCTAGTTATTAGAACAACTCGTCTTTCAATGATGCACAACCAGGATATAAAGCAACTTATTAAGAGCGGGTTATTAATATTATATATCGAAGTAGACTGTATTGAGGCCCCAAATGCTTTGATGGATAATTGCAATTTCTATTCTTCATTGCAAAAATTAAGCATCAATAGTAAAAAATATACTGAGATATCTTTTGGTAGAGGCAGCGAGGAAGATGAAAATTATGCAAGAATTAGAGCCTCAATAGATAAGAAATGTAAAAAAATTACTCTGTTAAATGGAAGAACAAAAGAATTCATTGAAAAAGATCTGGCAAATTATCAAACTCAAAGCGATGAATTAGGAAAATTAAAAACAGATGAAACTGGTGTTTTAAGTAATGATCAAGTAAAAAAAGGTATTTTAATCGCTAAGTACCGTTCATTTTTTAGTAAACTGATAAAATTCTACCAAGACATACTTTGCGACTCTACTTTTAACTTGTTATTAGATATCGCACGAGAATGGGACATTCAAAATATTGTTATTAATAATAAGATAGATAAATTTCAAAGAGTGTTACAAGTTTTGCCAGGTTTTGATGTTAATTGCCAATATCAAGCCACTGGGGGAACATTCACCAGGCTGATTGATTTAGCAACAGAGAATGATCATTTAGAGATGGTTGTCGTTCTACACAACCAGAGAGCCAATATTTCGCGTGGCTATGTAGATAATCGTATTCCCGGTACGCCTAGGCCATATGCTAACGCGCTTCGTGATTTATCTAATTTTCCATTTGTCGTTGCGCTGGCGAGAAAAGAGTCTGAACTAAATAATTTTTTTCTGGCTCAAGAAGAATCTCTCTACGATGGCATTGCTTGGTTGATTTATATTAATGATCATAGTTACTTTGACGATGTTTTTGAAGGTAGAAAAATTGATTTTAACAAACCCATTTCTCATGGATTATTTAATGGATTCACATTGTTTCAGTTGATGGTTTATTATCAACGCACAGAGCTGTTTTTTAAGACTATTGAAAAAATTTCTGATCCTTTGACATCATTTAATAGCATCTTCCCAAATCGAGAAACTTTTCCGTATAGTGGATGGTCTGCATTTGCTATGATTATTTATAGGGGAATGTTCGATGAGTTGGAGTGGCTGTCAAAAAAGGCGGATATAAAAGGAGCCAATTTAACAAACAACAAAAATTATAATGCTATTCAGCTGCTTGTAGAAGGCTCTTCACAGAGACGACATGCTGTTCCTGTATTTGGATTTGAAGGTAGCGCAGAAAGTGGAAAGAGCGAAAACCACAAAAAAAGCCTAGCAATATTAATGCAATTTATTCAATTTGATGGAGAGAATTTTGAATTATTTTATAAAGAATCTAATAGAAACTTGCCTTTGCTGCACTTTTGCATTCTAGCAGGCGTTTTCTCTGTGATTAGAGGGCATCGATCACTTTATGAGGCAGATTTAAATCGTAGAGTCAACTTTCCGGTAGGAGAAAGTGAGCAGGAAATTGATGCTTTACAGCTGGTTGCCATTTCGAATAGTGATAACGATGAAGGAACTGCAGAGTACTTATTTGATTTATATAATGAGAGAGAAATTCTAACAAATATTATAGAACCATTGGTTGGTTTGGAAGGCATTAATTTATTTCAATATTGTATATTGTATCGAAATGCTTTATTTTTTAAACTTTTAGATTGGAAAGACTGCCCAGTTAATATGCCCTTTCCTTCTTCACATTCCTGGTATCCAGGCTGGTTGCCAATTCACGTCATTATATTAATGGAGAAAATAGGAAATTTAAGCGATTATTTGTTCGCTCTGCTGAAACGAAAAAATGTTGATATTACCATACCAATACCTGTAGAAGGGAGACCTCATTATATTGCCGGATATTACCCTAGTAGTGCGATCTTTTATAATAGGGCTGGAAGCGTAAGTCCTCTGAAAAATAGTGAACTTCATGGGCCTATATTGTCAGGAAAGTTAGAGTATTTTATGCCGTTGATAAAGCGTCTATCCCACAAAACCAAACGAAATATTTTAGATCAGGCTCTATTTTTTGCTATTGTTCATTATAATGGTTGGATTGGTTCTGCACACAACAATCAAATTCAGCTTTTGGTTGCAGAGGGAGCGAACCCTTATCAATCATTTGGAACAAATGGAGATTTAATTATTGATTTGGCAAGAGAGATGGGATTGCTTCATCTCTTTCCCAGCCATCTTGAAAATCGAGTGCGGAAGGTAATGCAACAAATCCCGTTAATTTCAGGCAATGTTAGGGAAAGTGAATTGAGTTCTTTTTCTAAGATTTCTTTACAGGTAAACGAAGATTATTATTCTGTTATTTCTTTAGTACGAAATGGAAAGAGTGGGAACGCTGAGCATGTGTTAATTTTGGTGGAACAAATTATCCAAGGTCGTTCGCTCATGCATTTTATTGATTTTGTTAAAGATCGCGAAAGAATAGGGCTGGGTAAAGTGAGGCATTGTTCTTTACGGGGAAAAACTACAGACACCTTACTATTCTCTTGTACACTACCAATGATGAAGATTGGTGCAGTTGAAGATTTAAAATGTCAATCATGGATAATTCCTAACGAAGCAGCTAGAAAACTGCTCGATTCTGTAGAAGCAGATGTTAGCAAGGATATTCATTATGCATTACCTGGAAATAGAAGTTTGTTTTCTTGGTCGAGTAGTCAGAAAGGGCATAATTGTTATACTTGGGCTAGGGAAAAATTGTTGTCTACAGAATCACTGAAAATCCAACAGGCTTTAACGCCCACGCTTGAAGAGTGGTTAGGAACTCTTCCAAGCTTGAAGGATAGTCCGTGGTATAAAAATAAATGCTTGTTATTCAGCGCAGCTTCTTTAGGAGTAGCAGTGGTGGGGACTGGTCTGAGTTTATATGCAGCTTCGTTTAACAGTGAAGCTGGTTCGCTTAAATTTGAATTGTAATAGGAGATAAACGATGAAAAAAAGAGTAAGTGAAATAGATGAAACTCATGTGATTGATGAAAATAAATGGGTATTAACAATGGCTCGTAAAACGACGGGGAGTCATCAACAGCATACTTTTTTAATTGTGGAAGGGATCCAAAACGATCAGGCGGTAACTTGGTTTATGGATTTAGTGGGCCCAGGCATGAGTGTTCTGTTGCCAAATATTTTGGATTCGCGCATACGCATGGAACATTATCAAGAACAGTCTGAAGCTGAGTTAAAATCGAACCCTATGATATATCGCTGCGATAAGAGAATGATGGATTTGCGACCTCAAGACGGTATTGCGGAACAGCATTGGTATATTGACCAAGAAGATGCATTGAGGTTGATTCAATCTATTAATAAAGACAAAGAGCACCCACCTGTTTTCAATATCTTAGGAATAAAAAGCGTTATTACAAGTGCCAGTGCACAATCCTCTAGTAAAGAAAAGGGGCATAATTGTTTTACTTACGCAAGAGAAAAAATTGTAAGCTTAAAGCTTCCTCAAATTGTAATAGACTGTGATAATTCAGCTTATTATATTGAGCAAGTCGCTGGTGTTAGCAGTTTGACATTGCGAGATAAGAGACAGAATCCACGTGTATTTTGCCCGAATTACAAAACAATATTAGCTGCAGGAGCTGTCGCGGCAGTAGCGAGTGTTGCAGCAGTAGCCGCACGAAGCTATTATTCACCTCAATGAATAATAGCAATGAAAAAGCTTGAAAAGCTAAAAATTTCATATGTCATGAGATATCACAGTTTTAATGAATACTCTCAAACCGGGTGCAAATCACCCTCCCTTCTGATAAGATTTATAAGGCTCACAAAAATAAACATTTGCTTTCAAAACCTGAGCAATTTCTTTATGTAAAGAGAAAGCCACATCATTATCTAAGGTCAGCGATTTAATCGTTTTATATTAGCTTCTCTTCATATAGTTTAGCAGCTTATTAGTAGTAGACTGCGCTTTTCTAGAAGCGTTTTTAATAGCAATAATTAATCGCGTCTTTCTTTCTCTTAAGGTAAAAAGATTGGTTTGTTTTTTTCTAAATAAGATTAAGTCTCCCTCCCAATAACCAGGCGTTTCGTGCGAGCTATGCTAGTTGGTCTATCTATGGGTATCGCAAAACGCCCTTTTAAAAAGCTGCCTTTATTGTTGCATCAATTCCCACACTTTTTCTCCAAGTAATTTTAAATGATGATCTTCAGACAAGCGATGATCCCCACTTTTAATTAAGGTCAATTGCGTATCTTTAGAGTGAACTTTCTCGGCAATTTGAACCGATTTTTGCCACGGCACATCTTGATCCAATAATCCATGTAATAAACGAATCGGGCAATTGACTGGAATTTCGCTCTGTAGCAATCGATGTTGACGGGCTTCTTCAATCAGTTGAGCAGAGATAGGATAAGGCTTGTCCCCATACTGAGAAGGCATATAACAAATCCCATTCTCGTCTAATGCTTTTTGTTGTTCCGATGACAAGCGGGCAAAATCATCTAAAAAATCTGGCGCAGCGGCAATTCCAACCAACCCCATGACTCGAAGCGATCTTCTTAAGGCTGTTAATAACATCAACCACCCCCCCATACTGGAACCCACCAAAATCTGAGGGCCCTCTGTCAAAGTATCTAACACCCTTAATGCATCTGATAACCAACGACCAATTGTTCCCTTTGAAAATTCCCCCCCAGAGACGCCATGACCAAAATAATCAAACCGTACATAAGCCTTACCCCATTTTTTACACTGTTCCTCCAAATAGAGCGCTTTGGTTCCCGTCATATCGGACATAAATCCACCGAGAAAAACAACACCTGGAGACTCTCCAGGAATTTTTTGGTAAGCAATGTTGACGCCTTCTTCATCCTGCAAAAACTGATCCATCCTATTGTCCTCATTCTTCTGCTAAAAATCGATTGGGTGGTGTTAAAAAAATTGAATTTGTACCAATCCATCCCCCAATCCCGACTAGAATTATGCCAACCAGCGGGAGACCAAACAGAAGCGCTGTGTTCACATGATAGGGAAGATTAAAGACTGTCTGCGTTAACCAATATTCAACACCGTTTGCCCCAAAAACTGCTAATACGCCGGCTAAAAATCCTAACAAAATAAACTCGGACATTAAAATCAACCGCAAGCGTTGATTATTGACACCCAGCACCCTTAACAAAACTGCTTCTTGACGTCTGGCATCTAATGTTGAAAGGATCGTTGCAAACAGCAAAACAAAACTGATGATTAAGGTAAAAGCCCACAGTAATTCTACTGTAGCCAATACTACTTTAAAAAAAGCCGCCAATTGAGTCAGGATAATTTCTGTACTAATCAAATTAACCATGGGAAAATCATCCACCAGAGATTTTAATAAGGTGATTTTTTGGGGTGAAAGATAAAAACTCGTCATATAGGTAGTAGAGAGAGACCCTAATGCCCGACTTGGGAAAATGACATAAAAATTGGGTTGAAAGGAATCCCACTCTACCGAACGAATACTGGTTACCTTTGTTTTAATATTTTTATCGGAAATTTGGAACTCTAAAGTATCTCCTAACTGGATGGAAAGCCGATCTGCAAATCCTTTTTCGACGGAAATCCCGGACTCCAATCCCTCTGTTTTAAACCATTCTCCCTGAATAATCTGATTATTCAGAGGAAGCTCTTGGGTAAAGGTAAGATTTAACAATCGCGGAAACGTTCTTTTTTTCGGCACTTCATCTCCACTCATCTCAACCGGATCTTCGTTAACCGCCATTAATCTGGCTACAAACATCGGATACAAAGCAGCTTTTTCAATTTCGTGGTTTTTCAACCAAGTTTGAAATGTGCCTAATTCGCTTGATGGAATATTCAGCACGAAATAATTCGGTGTATCGACAGCAATTTCCTCTTTCCAAGTCGTTAACAAATCGAATCGAATCAATGACAATACACCCAACAATGCTAAAACCAAAGAATAGGCCATCACTTGATAAGCATTTTCATGGGCTCGACTTGCAACATTGCGCAGGTTCAATCGAGTGGTTAAATTGTAATGATGGCTGATCTTACCAATGCCCTTTAAGATCGCCTTGATTACAGTTAATACCACCAATGCAATCGCAAGACTCATGGATAAAAGAACCAGGGTAACTTTCGTATCTCGGACTTGTACTAAGACTAACGATAGAATTGCCAGCAATTGTAAAATAATGCCAACCCCTCGATTAAAGTGATTACTGTGTAATTCGCGGCGTAAGACTCGTAACGGCGAGACTTTCATTAAATTCATTAAGACTGGAAAAATAAAGCCAATGAGTAAAACCAAAACGGTTATCAGTGCCATGATGACGGGATAACCCAAAGAAATTACGGTGTTATCAACCACCAAATTTGGATAAAGAAGCGAAATGACACTATACCCAATCGCAGAGCTGCACAATACTGCCAATCCGCCTACACCCAGTCCTAAAAAGGTTAAACTCCATAAGTATCGGCTAAAAATAGCCATACGAGTCGCACCAAAACAACGCATTATGGCAACACTATTCAATTGTCTTTCACAAAATCTCCGAACACTCATCGAAATCGCAATGCCGGCAAAGCCCACATTGACTAAGAAAATGAGACCCACATAATGATTAATCCGCTCAAATGCGGTATTGACTAACGGTCGAGCGTGGCGCGCATCCACAAACGATTGGGTGGACAATAATTTTGGTTTTACCCAGGATTCAAATTGATCTAAGGCTGGTTCCGATCCGGCCAAATATAATTTATAGGTAACCCGGCTGCCTGGCTGGATAATGTGTGTCCTCGGTATGTCTTCTTGATTCATCAGAACCCAAGGCGCTAAATTAATGCCTTCTAACGAACGATCTGGCTCATTGGTGAGTACCCGCATTACTGTAAAGGTTGCCTCACCAATCGTAACCCTCTCTCCCACCTTGACATTCAATAAGGGAAATATCCTACTTTCTATCCAGATTGACCCTTTGGCAGGAACGGATTTTGTTGGCTCATCTTCTGCAAACAATTTCGAAGCTGTTCTCAATTCCCCACGCAAAGGGTAGTGCTCATCGGCTGCCCGGACATCTGCTAAGACTAAATCTGTATGATGAACCAACATTGTTAGAAAATTGATAGTTTGACTGGTCCGAATGCCTAATTCTGCGGCTTTTTCAGCAATGGCAGGATCGATTGGCTGTGGAGAAATAATGACTCTATCGCTCCCCATGATATTTCCACTTTTATCATCCAACCTCGCTTGAAACCCTTGTGTCATTAACACAATGGATGTCACCGAAAAAACAGCCATAAAGAGTGCAAAAGCCAATAACTGAAGCTCCCTGCTTTTCCAATTCCGAATTAGAAATAAAAATACATGTCTGAATAATACCCTCATGAAATCAAACGACCTCCAGCCAAATGAAGCATTTTTTCACAGCGGTCTGCCAAAACGGGATCATGAGTCACACAAACCAAGGTTGTCTGATATTGTTGATTCAATTCAAATAACAATTCAATAATATGAGCCGCGGTTTTTTGATCCAAATTTCCAGTGGGCTCATCTGCAAATAAGACTCTTGGGCGAACGGCAAATGCCCGAGCTATTGCCACACGTTGTTGCTCTCCTCCGGATAACTGTTTGGGATAATGTTCTAGCCTCTCTTGTAAGCCTACTTTCACCAATAACTCAGTGGCTTTTTCCAATGCTTTTTCGGTCGCATTTAATTCTAGCGGTAACAACACATTTTCGATGGCCGTTAAATTTGGTAACAGTTGAAAATTTTGGAAAATAAATCCAACATTCCCCGATCGCAATTTTGCTCTCTGATCCTCATTCTGCAGCGTTAAATCAACGCCCTCATAAATTACCCGACCACGGGTCGGCAAATCTAACCCCGCTAATAACCCCAATAAAGTCGATTTTCCAGATCCCGATACGCCTAGAATGGCTAACGAACTTCCTGATTCGATATTCAATGAGATATCCTGTAAAATGATAAGGGTCTGTAACCCAATATTAACCTCTTTACTAAGGTGTTCTGCACAAATGAACATATGTTTACGCTTCCTAATCCTGATTCTATTATTCAGTCGACCGCTATTAGCCATCGCGCAACCCACGCTTTTAGTCGTGGGTGATAGCTTAAGTGCCGCGCAAGGGATAGATCCCACACAAGGGTGGGTTACCCTGTTAGCCAAACGCCTAGCCGATGAACAATTTCCCTACCAGGTGGTGAACATCAGCATGGGGGGAGACACAACCTCCAATGGCATTGATAAACTCCCCGCTGCCTTGCAACACTATCACCCCGCGGTTGTTATTCTAGCATTAGGGGCAAATGATGGTCTACGCGGACTCCCAGCAACCTTGATTCAAAAAAACTTAAGCACATTGGTAGAGCTCGCCGAAAGAAGCCAAGCGAAAATACTATTAGTCGGCCTACTAATTCCCTTGAATTACGGTCCTGACTATCGCCAACAATTTGAAGAAGCCTACCAAAAG
Source organism: Gammaproteobacteria bacterium (assembly GCA_013286785.1). Lineage (GTDB taxonomy): Bacteria > Pseudomonadota > Gammaproteobacteria > UBA6186 > Azoamicaceae > CADEGZ01. The sequence continues at coordinate 7,457 of JABDFC010000002.1, read as the reverse complement.
GTTATTCGTCACTATCACTTGATTCATGTCCCTTTTTTACTCAAAAACATTGCTCTAAACCCCAACTTGATGCAAGCCGATGGTTTACATCCGACTGCCACGGCCCAGCCCATTATTCTCGAGAATGTCTGGCCCTTTTTAATGAAAATGATCCAAAAAACCTGACATAGACAGTCTAGACATTGCTATTATGTTCGTACGGATCGTATACACTAATGAGTATGAACGACGAAAGTCCTGTGCTGCTTGAATTGCAATTAGGGGTTGCCACCATCACCTTAAACCGCCCTCAGGTTCGTAACGCCCTGGATCAAGCCACTATCCAAGCTTTTATCCAAATCCTAAACGACATTGAAAAACAAAATGACATCAAAGCGGTGATAGTGCGAGGTAAAGGAGAACATTTTTGCTCCGGAGCCGATATTCAAACCATGTCTCAGTCGGCCCAACTGACACAAGAAGAAAATCACCAAGACGCTTTTCAGTTTGCACATCTCTTTCAACGGTTATTTTCCTTAAATAAGCCAATCATTGGATTGATCCAAGGTTCCATTTTCGGGGGAGGCGTCGGATTAGTTGCTTGTTGTGATCTGGTTATTGCTGATCCCAATACTTTATTCTGCTTTCCAGAAGTCAAATTGGGTTTGATCCCAGCGACCATCAGTCCCTATGTAGTTGCTGCCATTGGGGCACATGCAACCAAACGGTATATGATGACAGCAGAATTATTTACAGCGGAAAAAGCACTCCAGTTGGGCTTGGTCCATGAAATAGCTACCCCAGATAATCTTAATGCCCTACTCGCAAAAATTCTGCACAACATTCAGCAAAATAATTCAAAAGCCATGAAAATTGCTAAAAATTGGATCCAACAATTGGCCAGTCATCCTCGTACGGCTGAAGCTCAAATGATCCAAGCCGCTAATCTGATGGCTGAATTACGGGTATCAAAAGAAGCGCAGGAAGGCTTCAACGCCTTTTTAGAAAAAAGACCCCCGAAATGGACTTAAAATGAGTAATTTCCCAAATCATGTTACCCTCGTGGAAGTTGGACCTCGCGACGGTTTACAAAATGAAAAAAATATCATTCCCACAGCCATCAAGATTGATCTCATTAACCGTTTATCCCAAACCGGACTCAAAATTATAGAAGCAACCAGTTTTGTATCGCCTAAGTGGATCCCTCAATTGGCAGATGGAGCGGCAGTCTTAGCAGGTATTTCTCTACAAACCGATATTCGTTACCCAGTACTTATTCCAAATCTCAATGGCTTGAATCGTGCCTTGCAAGCCGGTGCAAAGGAAATCGCGGTTATTTGTGCAACCACAGAAACTTTTTCTCAAAAAAATACCCACTGTTCTATTGCAGACAGTTTAAAACGCATTCAAGAAACTTTGGTAACCGCCAAGCAACATCAACTGCGAGTGAGAGGCTATATTTCCTGCGCTCTCGGATGCCCATTTGAAGGGACAGTACCTCCTAAAAAGGTGCTGGAACTGGCAACTCAACTGATCACCCTGGGATGTCATGAAATTTGTCTAGGCGATACCATTGGGATTGGAACGCCTCTTCAAGCCACACAATTGATCCAAACGCTCGTTCCAGAAATTCCGATCCAACGTCTTGCCATTCATTTTCATGATACATACGGTCAAGCACTGGCCAACATCTACGCCTGTTTGGCATTAGGGATCAGCACCATCGACAGCTCAATTGCTGGCCTTGGGGGCTGCCCATACGCCAAAGGAGCCACAGGCAATGTCGCCACAGAAGATGTTCTATATCTCATGAATGGCTTAGGCATCACCACTGGGATTGATCTCGATGCTTTGATCTCAGTCAGCCAATTTGTCGCACAATTTACCGGTCAACCCCCCCGCTCTAAAGTGACACTCGCTAAAACAAGGATTTAAGATGGCAGGATTTCATAAGGTTGTTCAAAGTTATCCAGAAGCCCTAGAAGGGTTAAAGAATGGTATGACAATCATGGTGGGAGGATTTGGCTTGTGTGGGATCCCGGAAGGCTTGATCCGATCCGTAGGAAATTTAGGCACGACAGATCTTATCTGTATTTCAAACAATGCCGGGATTGATGACTTCGGTTTAGGCATTCTACTTAAGAAACGCCAAATTAAAACCATGATTGCATCTTATGTGGGCGAAAATAACTTATTTGAAGAATTGTGTTTAAAAAAAGAGATGGATGTGCAGCTCATCCCACAAGGAACATTAGCAGAAAAAATTCGTGCAGGCGGTGCTGGAATCCCGGCGTTTTATACCCCCACCGGTTTTGGGACACTGGTGGCAAAAGACAAAGAATCCCGAGAATTTAAGGGACGTTTTGCTATTTTAGAAGAAGCTCTAACAGCAGATTTTTCGCTCATCAAAGCCTGGAAAGCCGACACTTTTGGAAATTTAATGTATCGAAAGACAGCCATGAATTTTAATCCCATCATGGCAACTGCTGGCGCAATAACAGTCGCTGAGGTCGAAGAAATTGTCGAGGCAGGCGATTTAGATCCGTCTCATATCCATACCCCAGGTATCTTTGTCGATCGAATCATTCAAGGTCAGTTCGAAAAAAGAATCGAACAGATGACGATTAAATCATCCATCGGGAGCACCCATGCCACTCAGTCGTGACCAAATTGCCAAACGCATCGCAAAAGAACTCAAGGATGGATACTACGTTAACCTTGGGATAGGCATCCCTACCTTGGTCGCAAATTATATTCCCAAAGACATTCAAGTCATTTTTCAATCGGAAAATGGCCTGCTCGGTGTTGGAGAATTTCCAAGCGAGGCCGATGTTGATCCCGATCTCATCAATGCCGGAAAACAAACAGTAACTGCCATTACAGGAGCCTGTTATTTTTCTTCTGCCGATAGTTTTGCCATGATCCGAGGGGGACATATTGATCTCACTGTCCTAGGTGCATTCGAGGTGGATGAAACCGGTAATATTGCGTCCTGGATGATCCCTCATAAATTAATCAAAGGGATGGGAGGTGCAATGGATCTCGTCGCAGGAGCACAAAATATTGTTGTCGCGATGATCCATGCAAACCGAGAGGGCCAATCGAAATTATTACAGCGCTGCCAGCTCCCATTAACCGGGGTTCACTGTGTTAAAAAAGTAGTCACCGATCTGGCAGTGCTTGAGATCCACAATAACGCGTTTTATTTAAAAGAAAAAGCGAGAGATGTCTCCTTAGAAACTATCAAACGCTTAACAGAAGGCAGATTAATCATCGAGGGTACCATCCCTGATATTGAAGTCTAACTCTAAATTAAGCTAATTCACTTGCTACAGCAACGGTTTGACACTCAACGCAACAAACACTGTCATCTGTCAAATAAATATAATATTCCAATTCTTCATCCCAATAGGCGACGAGTTGATCAACGCCACATTGAACACAGCGTCGTTTGATTTCATCCTGAAAAGATTCTTTCAGTTTCCGACTGTTCATTCCGTTCTCCTTGCCACTGGATTAGATCTCATAGATTCTACTGCTCTCATGCTCTGCATCATAACCCTTTTGCTAGTACTTTGTGTCAGCTTTTGTCGTTTCTTTTCGCGACAATAATTCAGTGAATATGCACATTTCATAAATCTTCATTTTTTTTCTTCCTTTTCTTGCCCAATCATATTAAGGAACAAATGACAAAGCTCATCTTCAAACTCTCTCATTTCATTTTTGGGTTCTAAAAAATGATCCGTCATGACAACAAAAACATAATCTTTCTGTTGTTGAGTGGTTAAAAAACCAGACAAAGCCCTGGCACCTAAAAAAGTTCCTGTTTTTGCTCGAATGGATCCTCGTGCAAAATCTATTGGCTTTCGACTGCGCAATGTGCCTTCCATCCCCCAGACTGGCAATGCGTCCATCAACGGCTGTTTCAGTATTTCACTCTGATGAATTGTCATTAATAACTGTGACAGCTGCTTTGGCGTCAGTAAGTTATAGGTGGACAAACCAGAGCCATCCATTAAACGAAGACCAGCAAAATTGATCCCTGTCGGTTTTGCCAGGATCTCTGCCACTGCACGAATACCTGCCTGAAACGTTCCGTTTTGGAAGCGCACAACTCCCAGCGTTTTCAAGAGGCTGTCCGCATACAAATTATTAGAGTCCTGCAAGACCTTCTTTAATAAACCCTCCAAAGGCTCCGAAAAATGAGTGGCGATGATCTCTGCCTCCTTTGGCACATCACCCACTCTCACTTTACCTAACAGTTGAATATTCTCTGCCTGCAAAACATCCAGCAAAACTTTTTGCATATAGGCAAATGGATTTTTAACCGCTACCTTTACCGTCATCGGACCAGGATTCGTAGGCCAACAGCCCGAGAGGTTTAATTCATTTTTTTCATTCATATTCACTTGGATTTGGCACTCTGAGTTCGCGGCACTTTCCGTCACCGAGAGAACATTGGACTGTATCGGGATCATTACAGATTCTTCTTTTGCCAATGCAACTTGCACCTGCTCTCCCAGCTTCTTAGAGTCCAGGGTTATTGCAACCCGATTTTCATTTAGGATAACGGACGTCACCGGCGCGGCATAATACCAAGCTAAAGAATCCCAACACCAACCCAAAGCATAATTTGGGGCTTGAAACTGCGACTGCTCTACAATAATATCGCCTTTAATTTGGGTAATACCCGCAGTTTTAATCGCCAAAATGAGTTGCTTAAATTCCTCTATAGAAAGAGAAGGATCCCCACTAAAAGAAAGATAGAGGTTATTGACGAATGCCTTTTTTTTGTCCAATTGAGGTTCACTTTTGACCACCGTTGCAAAACGATATTTTGTACCAAGTTCCAATAACGCAGCGGTGGCAGAAAACAATTTTGCGGTACTGGCGGGCTGAAAAAGTTCATCCGCTCGTCTTTCGTAAACGACTTGACCAGTTGCTGTATCTAATAGGGCGATTGCAACACTCGCTCGAGGAACTCGCTGCTGAATTAAAGATTCTACCGTTCGATTCAACTGAACTTTGTCCAAATCCCCATAAACAACTTGTCCCCACAACAGCTGAAAAGTAAAAGAAACAATCCCAAGTTTTTTGTTAAAATTCATATCGTTATTTCGACCGAGCCCTCTGATTTAGAAAGGTAAGTGTATGGAGGATAGTTTGATTTTGTCAACTCAAATATTGTTTAAAAATAGTCTCCCTAATAATCAACAGAATTATCAGTAAAAGCATTTGGGTGGTTAGAAATCTATCATTAAATACACAAAATTGAGGACAAAGATTATAAAGGCTAAAAATAAGAAGCAATCTCACCGAGAAAGCCAATTTTACCAGAGCACGGGCTGCAGTCGTGCCAATCTTGGCCCCTAAAATCAATTCTTTAACTTAATGAGCTTGTGTTACTGAGAAAATTTTGCTAAATCTTAATTTATGCTAGCTAATCCTACCTTAAACCAAATTGAAGAAGGTCATGAAAATTTAGCTAACTCGATGACCCTATCTTTAAGATTTCACGCTCTGGATATGTTGCGCAGTTTTGCAATGCTCCTCGGAGTGGCCTTACATTCTTTTATTTCTTATTCAATGACACCTTTTCCGCAATGGCTGGTCCGTGATCCCAACCAGCATTATTTCTTTCAAACTGCCATATTAATCATCCACCTTTTTCGAATGGAGTTATTTTTTCTTATCAGTGGCTTTTTTACCTACTATCTTTATCAAAAAATTGGAGGGATCGCATTTCTCAAAAATAGGTTCCTCCGAATCGTCATCCCCTTTCTTGTTACATGGCCTTTAACCCTGCTGGCTTTTATGTTAATTCCTTATAAACAAGCACTGAACTCTAGTCTAAGTGAAACACCCATCTTTCACTTGTGGTTTTTAGAGTATTTGCTCGTTTTATATGGTTTCTCTGGCTTATTGCTACTGTGTCACTCCTGGTTCAAAATACGATGGCAACGAATCGACACCTTACTCCAAAGGCTTTTTCAGTCGCGTTTTCATCCTATCCTCTTAATTTTACCAACTCTCCCAGCACTTTTTCTCATGCAAAAAACCATCGTCGACACTCCTCTCAATTTTTTCATTCAACCACGACTTGTTGGCTATTATGGTATTTATTTCCTCATGGGTTGGTATCTCTATCGACAACCAAATATCCTCATACTGATTCAGAAACATGCCCGCCTATATCTGTTGGTTGCACTCTTCACTATCCCCTTTCTGCTCTTTAGTTTCTCCGTACAAGGGTTCTATCCTAAAACCCTGACACCCTTATTAGTACTGACGCGGATTTCCTATGCACTCTGCACTTGGTCATTGGTATTATTGTTCATCGGGTTCTTTCAAAAAAATTTTCAAAAACCGTCGATGGTTATTCGGTATCTGTCTGAGGCTTCCTACTGGATTTTCCTGACTCACTTGCCCATGATTGTTTTTCTGCAAAATGCGCTGCTGGATTCCAACATTCCAGGGGTTTTAAGACCTTGGATCGTCATCGTGGCAACACTCATGCTCTTGTTAATCGGTTACCAACTGCTGGTACGGCATACCCTATTGGGTAGGGTGTTAGGTCACAAAGCGGTAAAATAATATTACCCCTTATCATTTTCCAACAATCTGTTTGGCATAATAGAATCCCGATCCTATAGTTTGATTGTCCTAGCCTATTCATTCATTGGGGAGAAGTGTGACTGAAGTCTGGAGTTTAGCTGCATTATGGTTAGGCTTAGCATTGCTGGCAACTTTATTGTCCAGTTGGCTTAAAATTGCGACCACCCTAACTGAAATCATTGTTGGGATATTAGCTAACTTTTTACTTGTTACCCTAATCGGGGGTCTAGTCCTCGGAAGTGATGAACCTTGGATCAAATTTCTGTCCAATAGTGGGGCAGTGCTATTAACATTCCTTGCTGGAGCAGAGTTAGATCCTGCTGTGTTTAAGCTAAAATGGAAAGAAGCTACGACCATCGGCTTTTTTGGATTTATTGCCCCTTTCCTAGGGTGCACTGCCGTTGCTTATTATTGGTTGGATTGGTCCCAACACTCTAGCCTGCTGACCGGTGTGGCCCTCTCTACCACATCTGTGGCAGTTGTATATGCTGTGATGTTGGAATCCGGTTTAAATAAATCAGGATATGGAAAAACCCTGCTAACTGCCTGTTTTATTAACGATCTCGGCACCGTGCTTGCGCTCGGTTTTCTATTCTCCCCCTTTACGATTAAAACACTTATATTCTTTGGTGCAGGAATAGTGATTTTTATTATTTTACCCCGACTCACCACATTGATTTTCAAACGCTTCCATGAAAAACCTTCGGAAATGGAAACAAAATATCTACTCTTCTGTCTCTTTGGTATGGGGGCATTGGCCACTTGGGCAGGCAGTGAGGCAGTCTTACCAGCCTATATTATTGGGATGGTCTTAGCTGGCAGTGTCGGCAAAAATCACGTATTTATTCGACGATTGCGCACAA
>JABDFC010000001.1:124839-198078 GCA_013286785.1 Gammaproteobacteria bacterium | reverse complement strand
TTAAACGATAAGCTTGCAATGAAGATCCATCTAACTAGACGTCTATACAGTTTTGGCTGGGCGAAAGACGATATTTTGAGTTTGTACCGATTTCTAGATTGGATTATGGTTTTACCACCAGAACTTGAATTAGAATATAATCATGAAATAGAGCGGATTGAACGGGAGGAATTGCACGTGGCTTATATCACAACTGCTGAGCGTATTGGGATCCAAAAGGGGATTCAGGAGGGGATCCATCAAGGGGAAAGCCTAGCGTTGTTAGAGTTGTTGAGGGATAAGTTTGATAGAATTCCCGAAGTCTATTCCCAGAAGATCCAACAGGCTGATTGTGAGACCCTTTTAAAATGGCTTAAGAAGGTGTCGATTACTGAAAAGATAGAAGAAGTCTTCGAAGATTAATTTACCCTATAGGTGCTGCTAATTTTTTAACCACTCTAATTCTTCACAAATTTTAATTTCCAATCCGCGTAGAATTGGGCGATGGTATTGGTCGTAACCCCTCATCCGGCACTTCGTGCCACCTTCTCCCCAAAGAGTTGGGGAGAAGGGATGGCAGGAAGCAGGCAAGTTTTTTATCGGATAGATTTTCAGTTTAATACTGGTAATCTAAATGAATAGATTGCTTGAAATGCTAAAATTAAGGTTTAACTTCTTTGTTTTCTCCTTGTATTTCAACTTTAATAGGGTTTTTTCCCTTGAGGATATCTAGAAGTGCATTATGAATTAAATTGTTTTGAGATTCCTGTTCCGCTAGCCCTTTGGGATAATAAATGGCACGCTTCAAATTTGCTTTGTCAAAAGAATAGCCAAGTTCCATGGCCATTTGATAGAGAAGATCTAACAATAAGTCTTCTCTTTTTCGTCCCCAAATGTTCCATTCTAAGCTGTCGGTAGGACTTGCTGGGGTATGAGATAAATGATCAACATAAGACTCCCACAAACCAATAATTTTTTTATTGGTATAGAAATCAACTGGGACCATATTGATAGAGCGTACATGTTCAGGGGAAATAGCTTGAAACCTGGTGGTCATTAATGTTTTAAAAATAGTCATTTTGTTTTGATATTGTTCTTTTAATTCTTGTCTTTTTTCTGAGATTGTTACAGCTAGGATCGGTGCGTATAACATTGCAATTATGTTTACTATTCCAATGATAATAGGAAGTGAATATTTTTTAGGTTGAAAGGTATTGATTTCGCCTAGCATAGAGCCCCTCTGTATCATTTAATCAAAACCCATGTTATTTTTCATTGACTGTATAAGTATAGTTCTGGTACAGAGTTATTCCAGCAGCGTGGGCTAAACTTGTGGAGGGACAAATATCTATGCCAGTATTTAAAGATATTCCATTTTCCTGTTAAAATTGATCAAAAAAGTGTTGGGCGCTAATCAAATAGGATCTGTTTTCGAAGATTAAATTACTCGACAGGCTCTGCTAATTTTTTTAACCACTCTAATTTTTCACGAATTTTAATTTCCAATCCGCGTGGAACCGGGCAATAGTATTTGCGTTCCCCCATTTTTTCAGGGAAATAGGTTTGCCCAGCGGCAAAAGCATTAGGTTCATCGTGATCATAGCGGTATTCGGCTCCATGTCCCATTCCGCGCATTAACCGTGTCGGTGCATTGCGAAGGTGGATAGGTACTTCCAACGAGCCCGAATTTTTGGCCTCGTCTAATGCTGCTTTATAAGCGGTGTAGACCGCATTGCTTTTAGGAGCAATGGCCATGTACACAATGGCTTCGGCAAGGGCGAGTTCTCCTTCAGGGCTGCCCAAACGTTCTTGCACATCCCAGGCATTTAAGGCAATAGAGAGCGCTTTGGGATCGGCGATGCCAATATCTTCTGTTGCCATGCGGATCACCCTTCTTGCGATGTATAAAGGATCGCAACCTCCCGTTACCATGCGCGCAAACCAGTATAAAGCGGCGTCGGGGGATGAGCCTCGAACGGATTTATGCAAGGCAGAAATGTGATCGTAAAAAATATCACCGCCTTTATCAAAACGATTGAGGGTGCCAGAAACCACTTGTTTTAAGACATCTTCGGTGATGATTAATCGATCTCCTTGCGCAACGGCATAAGTGAGTGTCAGCTCTAATAAATTTAATACGCGGCGAGCATCGCCATCGGCAGCTTTGGCAAGCTGCTCTTGCAAAGGAAGTTCGAAGGAGATTTTTTCTGGAGCGATACCCAGTTCAGGATGCGTCAGTGCTTGTTGAATGATGTGTAAGAGATCGGATTCATTTAATGCTTGTAAAACGTAGACACGACAACGGGACAGTAACGCATTGTTAATTTCAAAGGAAGGATTTTCGGTGGTAGCACCCACAAAAATAATGACGCCTTCTTCGACATAGGGCAGAAAAATATCTTGCTGACTTTTATTAAAACGATGGACTTCATCAATGAACAACACGGTTTTTTGCTGATTGTTTTCTTGTAGCTCGGTTGCTTTTTCGATCTCTTCGCGTATGTCGCGAACTCCGGCAGAAACCGCAGAAAGTGTGACAAATGCGATATTGGCTTGTTTGGCGAGTAATTTCGCCAAAGTGGTTTTCCCGGTTCCAGGTGGGCCCCAGAAGATCATGGAATGGGGTTTGCCTTGATGAATGGCTTGCCACAGCGGCTTACCAGGGGCTAATAAATGCGTTTGCCCAATAAACTCTGCCAGCGTATCGGGACGTAAACGGGCGGCCAATGGAATATCACGTTTTATCATGGTTACTGATCGTGCAAACAAGTTGTTAGATTCGTGTGCCTATTCCGGCTCTGATTTATCTAAAATATGTTCTTGTTCGAGCCACATAACATTGATAATACCACAGGCACAGGCAAAGAGTACACCCAGAATCCACGTAAAATACCACATGAAATTCCCCTTATTAATAAGATTCGCTTTGTGTTAACGCAGTGTCTTGGACCTTCCCCCGCATCACTCGGTAGACCCACAGGGTATACCCGAGCACAATTGGTAACAAGATAATGGTTGCACCTAACATCCAGCTTAACGTTAATGGGCTGGAGGCTGCGTCCCAAATGGTCAAGCTTTGATTGGGGTTGCTAGACGAGGGCAGAATAAAAGGAAATAAAGTAAAGGCTGCAGTCAAGAGGGCTGCACCAATGGCCAAACTGTTCGAGAATAAGGCTGTCACTGTGCGATCATAGGCAGAAAAAGTGAGTGCTAGGGCAGTTGCTAATAAACAGCCAATGGGGGCTAAAAATCCCAGAGGATAGAGATCATATTGAAAAAACCAAAGCCCCAGACCTTTGATGACTAATTTATTGAGCGGCGTAAAACTTTGATCTGCTGCAGGCATGGCAAGGACATGGTAACCTTCCGTTTTAAAAATAGTCCAGTACCAAGCGAGCATAAAACTCACACTAAAAACATAGCCTAATGTGTGAGCGGCTTTTTTGGCTCGATGATAGATGGGGTTATGATTTTTTAATTGTAAGAAAAGTGCACCTTGTAAGAGTAGCGCGCTGGAACTGACAACTCCGCACAAAAGTGTATAGGGATTGACTAATGAAAAGAAATGTCCAGTCGTGTGAGGTAATAAAGTGTCATCATAATGGAATGAAAGACCAGAGAATAAGTTACCGATCGCCACTCCAAATAAGAATGCCGGCACAAATCCGCTTAAAAACAGGCAATGATCCCAAGTGCTGCGCCACCGCGAGGAAGGTAATTTTCCACGATAATCAAGGCCCGGTGGCCGCAGGATCAAGGAAACGAGAATGAGCAGCAAGGCAATATAAAAGCTGGAAAAAGCTGCGGCATACATCAAAGGCCAGGCAGCAAAGATGGCCCCTCCCGCGGTAATAAACCAAACCTGATTCCCTTCCCAGGTAGGACCAATGCTGTTTAAAATCAGTCGGCGCTCATTATCGTTTTTCCCGATGAATGGCAACAGCGCACCAACGCCGAGATCAAACCCTCCGCTGACGGCAAAACCAATCAACAAGACGAGAATGAGGCAGGCCCAAATAAATTTCAGTAATGCGTAGTCTAAGATCATGGCAAACCTTGTTCGAAGTGATAACGACCCGTGCCTAATGAGCTCGGCCCCAATTTGGCATATTTAAACATTAAATAAAGTTCTACAAGGAGTAGGCCCGTATACAAGATGCCGAGCGATACCAAACTTAAGACTACTTGGCTGGTGGTGATGCTGGAAACTCCGAGAAAAGTCGGTAAAATTTCACCAATCGCCCACGGTTGTCGGCCATATTCTGCCACGATCCAACCCGATTCAGCGGCTATCCAAGGTAAGGGGATCCCGCAGACGGCGAGCTTTAGCAACCACCGTTTATCTTCAACATTGCGTTTGGCGTTATAGTAAAAAGCCGCTGCGAACAGGAGCAGCATTAAAAAGCCGGCACCCACCATGATCCTGAATGCCCAAAACAGCGGGAAGCTTTTGGGAATACTGTTCAAAGCGGCTTGATGAATTTGCTCGTCGGTCGCGGTCATAATGTTCGGAGCATATCGTTTGAGCAGTAATCCATATCCTAAGGTATTTTGAACCGCTTCAAATTGTGCTTTGGTGGTTTGTGAGTGATCGCCAGCACGCAATTTTTGGAGCAGGCCATAAGCAATAATACCTCTTTTAATTTTTTCTTCATTACCTTGAATGAGATCTTTAAGCCCCAAGATAGGTGTATCGAATGAGCGTGTGGCAATAATTCCTAAGACATAGGGTATCTTAAAGCTGTAATCGGTGGTTTGCGTTTTATCGTTGGGGATGCCAAAAACGGTGAAAGCAGCAGGCGCAGGTTCGGTTTCCCACATTCCTTCGATGGCCGCGAGTTTGGTTTTTTGCACTTCTCCGATGGTATAGCCGCTGGCATCGCCTAAGACAATGACAGACAGAATCGAAGCCAAGCCAAATCCAGCAGCAACAGCAAAAGATCGTTTTGCGAATGCGAGATCGCGTTTTTTGAGTAAATAGTAAGCACTGATCCCAAGCACAAACATCGTTCCGGTCACATAACCCGCAGCGACTGTATGAACAAATTTAACTTGGGCAACCGGATTGAAAAAGACTTCGCTTAAACTCGACAATTCCATTCGCATCGTTTCGTAATTAAAGTGTGTGCCAACGGGGTTTTGCATCCAAGCATTGGCGATCAGGATCCAGAGTGCCGACAGATTAGAACCGAGTGCCACCAACCAAGTGACTGCCAAATGTTGGACTTTGCTTAGGCGATCCCAACCAAAGAAGAACATTCCAACCAAGGTGGACTCTAAGAAAAACGCCATTAATCCTTCTATGGCTAAAGGAACACCGAAGATATCACCCACATAGTGGGAGTAGTAAGCCCAGTTGGTGCCAAATTGAAACTCCAGGGTGATGCCGGTAGCAACACCCATGGCAAAATTGATGCCAAAGAGTTTGCCCCAAAAGCGAGTCATGTCTTTATAGATAACTTTACCGGTCATCACATAAACCGATTCCATGATCGCCATCACAAAAGCCAGTCCCAAAGTGAGCGGCACAAACAGAAAATGGTATAGGGCTGTCAATGCAAACTGGAGTCTGGATAAATCGACCAGAGATTCATTGATCATGGTGTTTCTCCCTGACCAAAGACGGTTTGAGAGAAATTCGAGGGTTCAACTTTGAGTGGTTCAGCAAAGCATATTCGCCAAATGAAATACAGCAAAACGACTTTTAGGATTAAAATGGTTCCGATTTCTGCGAGTAATGAATCATTTTTCATATCTATCATATTAATGGAAAATCAAAAATGTGTGGTCTTTAATAGTAGTTATTTTATTGACTTAACAGAGTAGTATTGTCAAAAAAAACATGATAAAGTGCCGAAAGTTGTCGTACAAGGGTGATTTTAACACAGAAGAGAGGAAACCGATGTTTTTGCAAGGCTTCGTCAACAGGGTGATCGTGTTAGGGGCGCTGGTCGCGACAAGCGCTGGGGTGTTGGCCTGCGACAAACATTCAGGAGCGTCGCAACCTGAATCTGCGGTTACTGTGCCCGCAGCAGAAAATACCGCTGTTGATGCGGTTAAGCCCCAACAAGAGGCACAGAAAACAGACCCTGTCGCCAAACCAGAATCGCAAGAACAGGAAGTGGGCAGTGTCGTCAAACCTGAACCCGCAGCAGAGCGTGCAGTAAATCCTGGACTCGTGGAATTGATAGAATTGGTTGTGACGAATAAGATAGAAAGCCGTGAACCGGGTGAGGCAGTCGAAACGTTTACAGCGGATGCTGGGAAAGCGTATGCCTTTGCTCGATTAGCGGTAAAAAAACCAACTCAAGTCACTTTTATTTGGCGTCGATCGGGGCATGTGCATGCCCGAATCACGTTAAATGTCCAAGCGGCACAGAAATGGCGGACCTATTCTTCCATTCAATGTCGACCGGGACAGTGGACGGTAGAATTGCTGTCAGGGAATGAAAAGTTGGGAGAACGAGCATTTACGGTGCAGTAAAACCTAAAATTTCCGTCAGTATTAACATTGAGAGATAAAGATGAGCCTATCCGTTGTAGTACTTGCCGCAGGACAAGGGGTTCGGATGCATTCAGCCTTGCCAAAGGTGCTCCATCCGATTGGGGGCAAGGCAATTATCGAACACATTTTGTCAACAGTTAGTAAATTAAATAATCCCCGGATCGTTGTGGTCTATGGTGCTAAAGGCGAGCAATTGCAAGCAGCCTTAGCTCACCATCAGCATTTGTCTTGGGCCGCACAAGAGCAGCAATTGGGAACAGGACATGCGGCTTTGCAAGCATTGTCCTATCTGGCAGACAGCGACAGAGTGTTGATTTTGTATGGGGATGTGCCGTTAATATCCGAGAAAACATTAACCGAATTATTAACGAGTACCCCAAAAGATGGGATTGGCCTTATCACCGTTCAATTAGAAAATCCAACCGGTTTAGGGCGCATTGTCAGAGATTCAGCCGGCAAATTACAGCGAGTGGTCGAAGAAAAGGATGCGACTGCAGAAGAAAAAAAGTTAACTGAAATTAACTGTGGTTTTTTCTTGGTTCCAAAGCAGTATCTGCAACAGTGGTTGCCAAAATTATCCAGTCAAAATGCGCAAAAAGAATATTATTTAACCGATATTCTGACTCGAGCCAATGAACAAGGCGTGTCGATCACCACCGTTTCGCCAGAGTACTCTTGGGAAGTGATGGGTGTGAATGATAAATGCCAATTGGCGGAGTTAGAGCGTATTTACCAATGGCAGCAAGCCAAAAAATTGATGCAGCAAGGAGTGATGCTGTTGGATCCGGCTCGTTTTGATGTGCGAGGCAATGTGCAAGTGGGGCAAGAAGTGGTTATCGATGCAAATGTGATCTTAAGCGGGCAAGTCAGTCTTGGATCTTCGGTTAAAATCGGGCCGAATGTTATGATTAAAGATACGGTCATTGAAGAGGGGGCAGAAATATTAGCCAATAGTGTTATCGAGAACGCAACCATTGGAAAAGGGTGTGTCATCGGGCCCTTTGCACGGATAAGACCAGGAACCGTATTAGCTGAAAAATCACGCATTGGGAATTTTGTAGAAATCAAAAATGCGACCGTTGGGACTCAGAGTAAAATTAATCATTTAAGTTACATCGGCGATGCAACGATAGGAAATAAAGTAAACATTGGCGCCGGAACCATCACCTGTAATTTTGATGGAAAACAAAAACATCAAACCGTGATTGGGGATCATGTTTCTATTGGTTCGGATACTCAATTAATTGCGCCTGTCACCGTGGGTGAAGGGGTTACGATTGGGGCTGGAACCACCGTGACGAAAGACGTTCCGGCGAAACATTTGATTCATAATCGAGTAGAACAACGAATTATTGCTAACTGGGCTAAGGCAGAAGAAGAGTAAATTATGTGTGGAATTGTAGGTGCTATTGCAGATCGAAATATTGTCTCCGTTTTAATGGATGGGCTGCGTCGTTTAGAATATCGCGGCTATGACTCGGCCGGTATTGCCGTCCTAGGAGAAAATCAAACCATTGAACGCCAAAGGGCAGAAGGAAAAGTTTCATTTTTACAAGAGATTTTGGCCAAATCTCCGTTGGTGGGAAATATTGGGATTGCGCATACTCGTTGGGCGACTCATGGCGTTCCCAGTGAACGGAATGCACATCCGCATATTGCAGAGAACCGTGTTGTTTTGGTCCACAATGGGATTATTGAAAATTATCAGACATTACGAGAGTCTTTGGTCGCAACGGGTTACCAATTGCGCTCTGATACAGATTCGGAAATTGTCGCTGGGTGCATCGCTAAAAAGTTGCAAGCAGGCGAAAATATTTTATCGGCGGTTCGCAAAACGGTTCAGGAATTAGAAGGCGCTTATGCCTTGTGTGTCATGGATGCAGCAGAACCCGATCGTTTGATTGGGGTTCGATGCGGCCCTCCCTTAGTCATTGGCTTGGGTGATAATGAAAATTTCTTAGGCTCGGATGCGTTGGCGCTGCAGTTAGTAGCAGAGCGCTTTATTTATCTGGAAGAAGGAGACATTGCAGAAGTCTCTCGTTTCCAGGTAAATATTTTTGACACCGATGGTAATAAAGTAGAAAGAAAAGTTTTTACTCGGACCTTTCAACAGGATGTGGTTGAGAAGGGCGAATACAGCCATTATATGTTAAAGGAAATTTTTGAGCAGCCAAATGCCATTCGGGATACGCTGTTGGGTAGAATTCATGACGACAAAGTCTTAGAAGCAACCTTTGGTGCTAATGCCGGTCAAATCTTTGATAAAGTCAAGCAAGTCCAAATTGTTGCCTGTGGGACCAGTTTTCATGCAGGTTTGGTCGCACGATTATGGTTAGAAACATTTGCCAATATTTCGTGCCAAGTCGAAATTGCGAGTGAGTTTCGGTATCGCAAGCGCGTCACGCTGCCAGAGACTTTATTTGTCTGTATTTCGCAGTCCGGCGAAACCGCCGATACCTTAGCGGCATTGCGCAGCATTAAAAAAGATCCGGTTGGTGGAATATTAAGCATTTGTAATGTTCCGGACAGTTCTTTGGTTCGGGAATCAGATTGTGTCTTTTTAACCGGGGCGGGTCCTGAAATAGGCGTTTGTTCTACGAAAGCCTTTACCACTCAACTGATTGCGTTATTTTTATTAGCGTTGGCTTTAGGGCGACGCCGAGGTTTGACTGCCAGTCAAGAGCAACAGTTGGTCCATCAATTATTGGAATTGCCGGATATTATAGAAGGTTGTCTTGCCGATAAAAGCCATGTCCAAAATATTGCCCAACTCTTTGCCGATAAAGCCCATACTTTATTTTTAGGCAGGGGTCTTCAATATCCCATTGCCTTAGAAGGGGCACTAAAATTAAAAGAAATCTCCTATATTCATGCGGAAGCGTATCCTGCAGGAGAGCTAAAGCACGGGCCATTGGCTTTGGTTGATCATAAAATGCCCATCGTAGTGTTAGCACCGCACGACAGTCTATTTGAGAAACTTAAATCGAATATCCAGGAAGTGCGTGCGCGAGGCGGTGAACTGATTGTTTTAACACCACCCACTGCTGGGATTGAACCTGCAGAAGGCATTCATGTGTTAGAGGTGCCGGAAGTGCCCGAATGGTTTGCCCCCATTGTGTACACCATTCCCTTGCAGTTATTGGCCTATTACGTTGCATTGCTAAAAGGGACAGATGTAGATCAACCCAGAAATTTAGCAAAGTCAGTCACGGTAGAATAAGAGTAAGATTCGGTGGTGTTCGATTGTCCTTTGCTAGTGCAGTGAAGATCTGAGTATGTGTGGGCGCTTTTCTTTAACAGTCCCAGCCAATACCCTTGTTCAACACTTTCATTTAAAAAATGGGCTTTCAATGGTCCCTCGGTATAATATTGCCCCCAGTCAAACAATCCCCGTTCTTAAGGAACCAGAAACCATCGATTTTTTAACATGGGGCTTAGTTCCAAAATGGATGGAGTCTGGGACAAACTCGGGTTTTATCAATGCCCGAGTCGAAACCATTCGCCAAAAACCCTCATTCCGTGGAGCATTTCAACATCGTCGTTGCTTGGTGATTGCAGATGGTTATTATGAATGGAAACCCTTAGGTAGAACCAAACAACCTTTTTATATCCACCGCGAAGATAAGGGTGTCTTTGCTTTTGCGGGTATTTGGGAAGAAAACACCTGTGCCATACTCACAACTGTTGCTCATACACGTTTTTTAGAGATACACGACAGAATGCCCATGATTGTTCCTTCATCGCTCTATTCTGCTTGGTTAAAGCCAAATCCTGATCCAAAACAATTGCTGGAGCATTTGGCCGAACCTTTTTTAATGGATAATTTTATCGCCGATCCCGTTTCTACTAAAGTAAATAGTCCTGTGTTTGATGGGCCTGAATGCATTCAACCATTATAATCATAGAAAACACTTGATATCCTGAAAGGAGATTGGCATAATCGCCGACTGTTTCCTCTATAAATTAAGTTGGAGTAAATTATGGCTGTTAAGAAATCGAAAAAAACAAATAATCAAAAACAAACTTCAGGACGAGAAAGACAAACTCGCACGGAAATTTTGCGGACCATTGCCGATAACACAGGATTGCCCAAAGTGCAAATTGAAGCGGTGTTCTCCGCATTAACCGATTTATTACATTCTCATATGCGCAAAAAAGGATCTGGCGAATTTACCATTCCCATGGTGGGGATTAAAGCGCGCCGAGTCAAAAAGAAGGCAACTAAATCACGTAAGATGGTAAGCCCTTTGACCGGTCAAGAAGTGGTCATTGCCGGCAAACCTGCACGATTGGCCGTAAAACTCAGCGTTTTAAAGCCTCTTAAATTAGCCGTGACCGAAAATTGATCGAATCCACTCCCCCTGTTGTGATTTTCAACAGGGGGTCAGTGATTATTGAATCAATAACCCTTCATGTTTTAATAACCAAATCTTACGATCCAGTCCACAACTAAAGCCAGTGAGTGTTCCATCCGATCCAATAATTCGGTGACAGGGAATGAGAAGTACAATAGGGTTTTGTCCCATGGCTCTGCCAACGGCCCGGACGGCTTTCGGTGTCCCCATGGTTTTGGCCAGTGCGCCATAAGATAAAGTGTTTCCAATGGGCACGCGTAATAATTGACGCCAAGCATTGATGGTAAAACCCGTTCCCTGCAAATCGAAAGGGGGTGGTTCTAACTGGGTAAATTTTTTGGCAAAATAATCGGCCAACCAAGCTTTGGTATTCTCGATGACACGTTGGTGTGCACGACCAAAGCGATGCAGCGGGTAATGGTCGGTTAATCGTTTTTGAATAAAAGATTTATTTTCTTGAAAGGTCAGTAGACAGAGACCCCGTTCGGAGGCCATGGCGACGACTTTACCCAGCGGAGTAGAAAGGAGTGTTTGGGAGAGATCTCTTAATTGCATCTTGCCTCCATTTTGTCGATGGCCCAATCTTCATCATGCCGGTTTTACCCACATACTGACAATCATTTTATTCGGGTTTAAACTCGAATTTTGCTGTATAAATAATGAGGGTGTATGTTATAATAAAAAAACCAGGGTGGGGGCAAATGAACAATGAACTTTGAACAAGATCACTTGCCAAACTGTATATTAGCATAGTGTATTAAGAGCGAGACTCTCGATGATTCAGAAAGTGGGGGAAGACAATTCTAGAAATCATGAACCTTCTGAATTGAAGTATATTCAAAATCTGCAAAAAGAAGAGGAAGGAACTTACCTGTTAGACGCCGTAGAGCGACAAGTGCAAGGGGCTTTGGGTGCAGTACAACGGATTGCAGAGATGCTGGAAACCAATAAAACTGTGGCACCCATTGAAGATCTCCCTGAAAAAATTAGAGCAGAATATAAAATTATCAAAGATTGTTTGGATCCAGAACGATCCGCGGACAACACCTTGCAAGCAAATGGGAATCGCCGTTCTGCGGGGGGGATCCAAGTTGAGGCCAATCCGCTCATTAAAGAAATGGGGGGAATGCCGATCGAAAATATTTCAGCCGAGTGGAAAGACATAGCTGGCGATATCCTAGATAAAACAGAACTGGAAAATTTGATCAATAAGAAATTGAAAGACCGCGTGGATTTGGCAAACAAATTAAAGAATCGATTAAAAGCACAACCCAAATTAAAACCTGGACAGCAACTCACGCCTAAATTTCATAAGATTCAAAATACCTTAAAATATATTCTGAAAGAAATTCCAAGGCCAGATGCTCCTGCGCCCCGCTTGGCACCTTCTTCGGCACCACGGCCGAGACCAGGGATGTAAGGGTAAGACATCATGGCGACAAACCAATCGCTTTCCCACGAAATTTTATTTGGATCTTTCGACAGTGTGTCGGCGCTTATTCGTCAAGGTGCTAATGTCAACGAAAAAGATATTTACGGCATGACTCCTTTAATTGAAGCAGTGTTAAAAGAAAGTACAGCGATCATTGAGTTATTATTGGCCAGTGGGGCCAATGTGGATCAACAAGATATCAGTGGTCAAACGGCGTTACAATGGGCGGTGAACCGCACCCAAAAACCCGCGTGTGAGATGCTCTTAAAAGCAAAGGCAAATCCCAATCATTATTCTGCCGATGGGCAGCCGATTTTAGTCAATCCCATTTTAAGAGATCAATCGGATCTGGTGCAACTATTGTGTTTTTATGGAGCAGAGGTCAATTTTGCCTTAGACTTTATTAATGCAAAACTAATCGGCCACCGCTATGAATTGGTGGGGCGAGCGCGTATTCTAAATCCCAAAAGACGTTTTATTGATCTCAATTTTGAAGGATTTTATTTGGAATTTACGGTTGGGATTATTTTAAGAACTTTGGTCACTTTTATGAACAGCGAGACGGGTAAAAAATTTAATGCCTTTGCGACCGTGTTAAGTAAAATCGCCAGAACTTTTAAAGGTGCCGCCGAGATAGTCCAATATAAATATACCACCGAAGGTCCAAAGGTACAGGATGCGCTGATTCGGCAAATATTGGGCCAGGATTTAGTTTTGATCCCAGTCTCGTATGAAGGGCACGCGATTACATTTGTGAAATATGGGAAGTATTGGGCCAAATGCGATCGAGGTGTCAAACACATCGTGGACACGGTCATTATCTATCAGGTTGGGAACCCAAATGCCTTGAACATCGATTTCTTAATCGATTTAATGTACAACAATAAATCTGATGATTATATTAACAACGAAATCAAGACAATTTTAGACTTAAAGCCCATTGCCACGTTACCAGCGCGCTATCAGTTAAGCGGTAATTGTTCTTGGGCCAATGTCGAAGCCAGTGTGCCTGCCATGATGTTTATGCTGATGTTTCGAGGAAATTTTGAAAGCCGCGGCGAGATTGCCGCGCTCAAAAAATCGATTATGAATTATTATGACACGTGGGTAGAATGGGACAAAGACCGGATCTTGGTTGAACATATTGCTTCTTTCAAAAAAGCGACATTAGAAAAAAGAGTGGCTAAGGCGTCTATTTTGGCGGCAATATTATTTCAACGATGCAAGCCGTCGCACAGAAATGAAATCGAAAGGGCTAAGAAGATATTAGCGGTGCTGATGTTGCCCGAGTACGGATATATTTTAAAAACCTATATTAAGGTGTACTATACCAAAATGGCGGGTAGAATTGGTGAGGACTTTATCAATCTACTCAAAGCCTGTGGGGTCGATATCAAAAAATTAGTGGTTCGCCAACTACATTAGTGAGGTTTCCCCACGCAATGAAGGGAAGTGTGAATTTCGGGCTAGCAACAAATTAGGGTTCGATTAGGAGTAAACAGATGACAACAGCGTATTGGTGTGTATTGGTGGTTGTTCTTTTTCCGTATGTCTTTACGGTTCTCGCAAAATCTGGTCCTGGGTTCAATAATAGAACGCCACGAGAGGCATTGGAACACTTAAAAGGATGGCGTAAACGAGCACACTGGGCACAACTCAATAGTTTCGAGGCCATGCCGGGGTTTATTGCCGCAGTGCTTATTGCCGAACAACTGCACGTTCCTCAATGGGAGATTAATCGTCTGGCGATGGCTTTTGTGGCAATGCGCGTTCTGTATGCGATTTGCTATATCGCAGACAAATATATTTTGAGAAGTCTAGCTTGGTTTGTTGGCTTAGGGATAGTGATTGCGTTGTTTGTGACGGCAGCAGGGTATTGTTAAGCAAATTTCTCAACGTTTTTGAATGAAGTGGTTGTGAGATGTTGGTAGGCCGCAGTCACGTACATTCTAAAAACCAAGGATGGATTTTTTTTGAAAGTCGTTGTTAACTAGAAAGTCTTGCGATGGCGGCCATCGTCATCTTTATTTTTATTTCCGGATTCAACAGCAGAAGTGGATTGAGTTCTTGTTGGATACAACGGATTATCGAACATGACTGTTTTATTGCTATTCCTAGCTTTAACAGCACTTTGCAATTGATCCAATAAAGATTCTCCAGGTTTCTTTTTTGGTCCAGCCAACTCTGCTCGTCTCTTCTCAACGGCATCTTTAAATACTCTTTTTACTTCATTAGGGTAATTGTCAGGTGTGTGAGCATTTTGCAGATTGTATTGAACGATGGGGACTGATCTCTCAAATTGTTTAGCGATTGCATTTGCATCCATCTTAGCGAGTGCATCGCCTTTTGGAAGTTTATCAAGCTGGGCTTGAGTCATCCCATAAATATGTTCTCTCAAAACTCTGACTCGGGCTATTTCTTCGTGTTCTGGAGTTCCTACTGGCATTTTCGCTCTCCCCATCTTTCAGTTCAAAACAGTACTTGGAATATTTGATGGTAAGACCCTGGAATTCTAAAAAAAGTTCAGTTTAATTGAGCGCGTGTAGCTGCAAGTTAAAAGTATGCCATTGTATTTCCTCAGTGATTTTCGGGAGATGCACTCTCTATGGATTCCCGTTTTCGTGGATGACGAGGAAAATGCGGAGATCCCCTCGTTCACGGGGGTGATGCTACCTGGGTAGTTATTACAATGAGTGTCTCGTCGCATTATACCAATGTTTATCCGTGGGTTCATTGTCGAATGGCTCAGTCTTTCTCAAAATTGTTTATATTTTTAACGCCGTATCCAGTTGGCACGAGTTTTTATAACCGCGCAGATGTCATCAAATACAGTCGATACAATCCCTTGGCTTGCCAATATGGATTTTAAACCCATCGCTCTTTCGAGGCAGCTTTCAGCCATTTTAAATAATTGTTTTTCTAAATTTCTCTTTGCAACCGTTGTCTCTGGAACAAGTTGGTACCAATGCCGTAAAAACACTTTATCAGGATCATATTTCCCACCAATTTTCATGGCCATTTTTACCGAAACATCTGGAATAACGGCCGTACTTAACAAGTCATAGGCGGGAGCCAAAGTTGGGGCAACTTTTTTATAAAGCAGTGAGAAATTTTTTCCATGAGCGTCAGCATTTCCAATCAGATAATTAAAAATCACTCGCTCAATAAAAGCCAAGCGGTCAACGGCTGGGGTGGCAGAATAAATGTGTAATATTTCCAGGCAATTGGCAATTTTGGGGCCCCCTTCACGTTCATACTTTAATTCTGGCATAACACTTAATGCTTGGCAAAAATCTTCTTGGTGTAAGCGCGTGACGACATTATCTTGAGTGCGCACGCGGTCATATCGTTCAACCAGAAAATAGGGGGTTTCTCCTGCCCAACCAATGTCTGTCTGGGGAACATCAATGTCAAGTAATTGAGCCAGCCGCATACAAAACAGTTCGTTATGAACACTGTCTTTAATTCCGAGGATTACAGGTTTCAAAATATGCGTTGTGGGGGAAGTGCCTTTGCATAAAGCGATTTGCCCATTTTTTACCGTTACTGCTATTTTATCCTGAGCACCAGCCAAGGACAGTCGAATATCCTCTACGCCAACCAGTAAAGGGCGCCTTTTCAGTAATTCGAGGATTTCTCTTAACTTTTTGTCATCCAGTGACTCAATATCAGTGGCTTGTACTTTATAGGGAATTTGGCCTTCGGGGTAAAGCGATAAGGCACCTGCACATTCCCCGCCTATCACTTCTAAAAATCCAAAAGCATTTTTTTCAGAGATGCCGAGATAACGCGCTAAACGATGACGTACAATATCATCCGGCAAGAAACCTGAAAAAAATGCTTTAACTGAATTTCCTTCATACATTTCCGTTTGAATTGGCATGGAAACAGAAATTGCCGGGTTGTGTTTATTCTTCACATAATCAGTGTCATATTGAAACGATAAGGTACCCGATTTATTCTGGGTGAGTTTTCCAGTAAGTTTATTGTGCAGATAAACATCCAGAGTATGGCTCATTTGTTACAGAATCTCATCGGTATTTCCTTCTACATGGGTGGTTTTATCGTCTCCCTTTCTGCCAGAAGTTGATCTGCGCATCGAAGCGAAAACGCCAATGCCCAACATTTGCATTACCTGGATCACTTTTCCGATTTCACAAGATTCTTTGCCTTTTTCTAGTTCACGAATAAAGCGCACCCCAACACCGGATACGGCGGCAAGTTTTTCTTGGGTGAGTCCCTGTGATTTTCGGGTTTTACGAACCAAGGCCCCTAGTTTTTTGATGCTGGTTATCTCAACCATATAAATCAACCCTCTCGGGATGATTTTAATACGGTTTTGGGTCAAAATCAATAAATAAACCCGAACGGGATGATTTTAAGATAATTCGGGCTGAATTCCATAAAATACTCCCGAACGGGACGATTTTAGACAATGGGTTACACGCTACGCAATTTTTGAGGGTTGATTCGGTTTAAACCGTTCCGTTGTAAACTTCAGGGTTTGCCAAAGCATGGGGTTTTTCCCCTTGCAGTACTCGAATGGCGTTTTCTGCCGCAATCACCGCCATTTTGGTTCTGGTTTCGACGGTAGCGCTACCAATGTGCGGCAACAAAACCACATTGTCTAGACTGCTTAAGCCGGGGGTTAAAAGAGGTTCATTTTCGTAAACATCAAGACCCGCACCCGCAATCCGATGATTTTTCAAAGCGGTGATGAGATCGCGTTCGTCTACAACCGGGCCGCGAGTGGTATTAATGAGATACGCAGTCGGTTTCATTTGGTTGAATTGCTCTTGGGTGATCAGATGATGTGTTTCTGCGGTTAAAGGAGTGTGGAGCGAAATAATATCGGCTTCTGTGAGCAATTCATCCAAAGAAACATATCGGGCATCTGGAATTTCTTTGGGAGAGCGGGCGGTATAAATGACTTTCATACCAAAGCCTTTGGCACGTTTGGCGACCGCAGCGCCAATGCGTCCCATGCCCACGATTCCTAGAGTTTTATCGGTCAAATCACTCCCTAAAAATAACGTTGGGCTCCAACCGTGAAATAAACCGTTGCGGGTAAATTGATCTGCGGCGACAATTTTGCGCGTGACGGCTAAAATGAGCGCCCAGGTTAGATCGGCTGTTGCTTCGGTTAAGATCCCAGGAGTAATGCAAACTGGAATATTGCGTTGGGTAGCCGCCTTAACATCAATATTATTATACCCCACCGCATAATTAGAAATAACTTTTAAGCGATTCCCTGCTTCAATAATGGATTGATCAATGGTGTCGGTCAGTAAGCACAATAATGCGTCTTTTCCTTTGATTTGATCCAACAACTCACCTTTTTCCAGAGTTTGATCGGCGGGATTCAGCGTCACGTCAAAATACGCTCTTAACTGATTAAGACCTGCTTCGGGGAGCTGGCGCGTGACTAAAATTTTAGGCTTCATGGCATAATCCTTAGAGCAATTAATCGAGCAATATTGTTGGCGGCTCGAACCAGCAACGGTTTGGCTGAGGCAAAACACTCTTGGGTGCTCTGCGATCGATCGGTCATACTAAAGACTGCATCAATGCCGTGATGGTAAACTTCTGGATATCCTTTGCCAAGTTGTGCCGCAATTGCAATGACAGGAATATTAAAGGTTTTGGCTAATTTTGCAACTGCGATGGGGGTTTTACCCCAAACCGTTTGGTCATCAATGCGCCCTTCGCCGGTGATCACTAAATGAGCGGATTGCAGATAGGCTCGTAAACCGATGTGTTCCAAGACCACTTCGGCGCCTGGTTTTAAGGTAGCGTTTAAAAAAGCAAATAATCCGCCTGCTAAGCCACCCGCAGCACCGGTTCCTGGCAGATGACCCATGTGTTTTTGCGTGGTTTCAGAAATTATTTTTTCAGTGTGTGCATAAATTTGGCTGAGTTTTTTAAGATCCTTTTGGGGTACGCCCTTTTGCGGAGCGTAGAGAATGGCACCCTTCGGTCCTAGTAAAGAGTTATTCACATCGTGTGCCAGAATAAATTCCGAATCTGCCAAGCGTGGATCTAAACCAGAAGTATCGATGACAGCCAGCGTTTCTAATGCTGCTGCGGTTGGGGCGATATCTTGCCCTTGTCGATTGCAAAAACGAATGCCTAAAGCTTGTAATGCACCTATGCCGAAATCGACGGTTGCACTGCCGCCAAGGCCGATGATAAATCGTCGGCACCCTTTGTCTAAGGCAGCCAAAATCAACTCACCACTGCCAAAAGAAGTATGGTGCAAGGGATTTCTTTGATTGTGTGGGACTAGGGTTAGTCCAGAAACTGTTGCAGTTTCAATCACGGCCGTCTTGTCTTTTAAGACGCCAAAGGTGCCGGTCATGGTTGCGCCAAGGGGATTGGTAGCAGGCACAGTATAGAAAGTCATGTCTTGGTTAAAGGCCAGTGCTTCCAAAGTTCCTTCACCGCCATCGGCCATGGGGATCTCAATGCACTGTGCGTTGGGTAGAGCGCTCGTAAAACCTTCGGCGATCGACTGAGTCGCTTCTCGCGCAGTGAGGGAGCCTTTAAAACTGTCTGGCGCAATAAGGATCTTCATATCATTTCGAGGAAACCAGAGACTGTTGTTCCCGCATAAATTTTTGAAATCCCAGTGTATCATGAAACGCATGGCTTAAGCGGCTAATGCCTTCGGCCAGCATTGCTTCGTTTGCGGTAAAAGCGATTCGGAAGTAGTGTTGGTTTTCGGAGCCAACCTTTCCAAAAGATCGACGGTCTAAAATGGCAACGTGGTGGTGATAAAGCGCAAACAATTGAAATAAACTGGTGGGGCTGGTCAGAGATTGAGCGATTGGATCCAGTCCTTGGAAAGCCGCCATAATGCCCAGATTTTCACATATTTGTTGGATATTGGGGAAAATATAAAAGGTACCTTTGGGTTTAATACAGCGAAGGTTGGGAATTTCGCGCAGTTTTTCATACACAAAATCTCTTCTTGTTTGGAAAGTTTGGACCATATTAACCACGCTGCGTTCGGCATCTGGATGGGTTAAAGCAACCTTGGCGGCCTCTTGATTGTAGGGAGAAATGCAAGAAAAATAATTGATGTTTAAGTTTTTAACCACATTTGCTTCTTCAATGCTTGGAAAAATCGCATAGCCGATTCTGCCCCCTGTCCATGCATAACTTTTAGAAAAACCACTGCTGATAATGGTTCTCTTTTCCATGCCGGGAAAAGAGGCAATAGAATAATGAGATTGCTGATCAAAAATAATTCTTTCGTAAATTTCATCGGAATAGACGCGAACATTCGGGTGGCACTGGTTTAAAATGACTTTGGCAATGGTTTCTAATTCGAATTGATTTGCGACATTACCGGTGGGGTTAGAAGGAGAATTTAGGAAGATCATTTTGGTTTTTGGAGTGATTAACGCGCTCAGAGCTTCGGCGGTTAATTTAAAATCATTTTCTTCTGACAAATGTGCCGGAACGGGTTTTGCGCCCAGATACCGAATAAAAGATTCGAAAATTGGGAAGCTTGGACTGGGATAGATCACTTCATCGCCTGGATCACAATAGACTTGTTCTGAAAATCCAATACCCGGTTTAGCGCCTGGAAATACAACAATCTGCTCGGGAGAAACGGACAGTTTTCGGGTCTTATAAATTTGCTGGCTAATGGCTTCACGAAGCGTTAACAGACCTTTAGGATCGCAGTAATGGGTATTATGATCATCCAGTTGTTTTTTGATTTCTTCTTTGACAACCTCGGGGATATTAAAGTCTGGTTCCCCGATATTCAGCTTAACCACACGATGGCCTTGCGATTCTAGGGTGGCGATATGGGAGCTGATCTTAAAAGCGTTTTCTGTATCAATGAGAAAGGCTCGTTTTGCGTATAAATCCATTTTTTTATTTACCCCACTTTCGGCTTCTTTTAGTTTAGTAGTTGATAAACTTACTTTATACAGGTTCTTTATACAGTATCATCGTTTTTTATAACAGCTTTGGGATAGAGTTCTAGGGAATGGCCGAGCTCTCCCACGCGGCCGCAACCACCCTTTGTTCTTTCGGGAACGGACATCCTGTCCTTGACGCTTCTTACCGTCCCTGGTCGCGACATCCCTCATAAACAAAGGGAGTTGCGGCCGGTGGTGCTTCAGCCTTAAAAGACTGACTGTTGCTGTCTTTTAAAACGACTCAAGTACCCAAAAAACTCTGATTTTTAGAGGAAAAATAGGGTTAGTATTGTTATCCCTCTGCGAAACCGCTGAGGCACCCCGGCAAATTTCCTCGAGTCATCCCCGCGAAAGCGGGGATCCAGTATTTGAGCTGAGAAATGGAGGTTATTCTGGTTTGCCGCTTTCGTGGGAGTGATTTTCAGGGAAATGACAAGACAAGCAACTTACTCCATTTGATCGAGCAGTAATCTTCGTCGAAAATAACCATTTGAATTAATTAATGATTTTTGGTTTTAGGCTTTTTTTTGGCGCTGGTATGCGAAGCAGAAAGAAGTTGATACAATAGCCGGCTGATGGAAACCTCACTCACCGATTATTTAGAAATATTAAACCCGGCGCAGCGCGAAGCTGTGACGGTTCCTGAAGGCAATTTATTAGTTTTAGCGGGGGCAGGCAGCGGCAAGACGCGGGTCATTGTTCACCGAATTGCTTGGCTTATTTCGCACCAGCTGATGGTTGCTTACTCTGTATTGGCTGTGACTTTTACCAATAAAGCGGCGTGTGAAATGAAGAGTCGGCTTTCGGAATTGTTGGGGCGAGAAGCAGACGGCATGTGGGTCGGAACCTTTCATGGACTGTCGCATCGGCTGCTCCGTTTACACTGGCAGGAAGCGCAATTACCAGAAAGTTTTCAAGTGATCGATGGGGACGATCAACTGCAAGTCATTCGTCGTCTTTTTAAAACCTTAGGTGTCAATGAAGATCGATTTGATGCCAAAAAAGTTCAAGGATACATCAATCGAAAAAAAGACGAAGGGATTCGTGCTAACCAATTGTTGTCAGCCGAAAATCCGTATGAAAAAGTGCAGCAAGAAGTGTATCTGCAATACGAAAAGATTTGTACAGAAAGTGGGTTAGCTGATTTTGCTGAACTGTTGCTGCGATCATATGAGTTGCTCAAAAATAACCCTGAATTATTAACACATTATCAAGCAAGATTTTCCCATGTATTGGTAGACGAGTTTCAAGACACCAATGCGATTCAATATCAGTGGTTATTGTTGCTGGCGGGTCAAGCAAAATCTGTGACCGTGGTGGGCGACGACGATCAGTCTATTTATGGTTGGCGTGGCGCTAAGATAGAAAACATTCGGCGTTTTGAGCGAGAATTTAAAGGAACGCGGTTAATTCGTTTGGAGCAAAATTATCGCTCCACCAGTACAATTTTGGCAGCGGCGAATGCGCTCATTTCTCATAATGGCAGTCGTTTTGGCAAAACGTTGTGGACCGAAGGTGAACAAGGGGATCCGATCACGATCTATGCGGGGTTCAACGAAGAAGACGAAGCCTTATATGTGGTGCGTGCGATTCGAGAGTGGTTGAATCAATCAGGCACTGCCGATGAAATTGGAATTCTCTATCGTTCGAATGCGCAATCACGAGTCTTAGAAGAAGCATTGGTGAGAGCGGGTATTTCTTATAGTATCTATGGTGGCTTACGCTTTTTTGAACGGGCAGAAATTAAAGATGCCTTGGCGTATTTAAGATTAGTGGTGAATGTTGCAGACAATACTTCTTTTGAACGCGTCATCAATGTTCCGCCACGTGGAATCGGCGATCGCAGCTTAGAAAAAATTACAGAACTTGCAGCAGAACATCACTGCAGTTATTGGGAGGCAGCGAAAAAAGCCATCGAGCTTCGAGTTGTCAGTGGCAAAATAGAAACCAGTTTGCGCGGCTTTGTTTCTTTAATCGAAAATCTTTGTGTTGCGGTTCCTTCAGATTCTCTGACTCAATTGATAGATGTCGTGATCCGAAACAGCGGATTATTGCGGTATTTCCGAGAACAAGAAGGCGAAAAAGCTCAAAATCGCGCCGAGAACTTAGAAGAGTTGATTAATGCCGCCAATGATTTTGAAGCAGAGTATCCTGTCGAAGATAATCTTTCTCCCTTAACAGCCTTTTTATCGTACACGTCATTAGAAGCGGGCGAACGCAAGAATGGAACGGGCGACGCCGCAGTCCAGCTCATGACCTTACATTCGGCTAAAGGGCTTGAGTTTCCCCTAGTGTTTATTTGCGGTTTAGAAGATGGTTTGTTTCCGCATCATTTTTCCCGGGAGAATCCGAGCGCGCTAGAAGAGGAACGTCGATTGTGTTATGTGGGTGTGACGCGCGCGCGAAAAAAACTCTATTTAACGTATGCGGAAAAAAGAAGAGTCTTTGGTCGGGATGAAGATCGTCATCCTTCGAGATTTTTGCGCGAATTTCCAGAGCACTTAATTCAAGAAGTACATCGTAAAGTCAGTGTTAGTGTTCGAACGCCTTTTGTGGGCAGTGCTGGAATGTCAGGTTCAGGCGCCGACGGTTCGAATGAAGGCTATCGATTGGGGCAGCGGGTGGTTCATCCCAAATTTGGCGAAGGGACGGTGGTGGATCACGAAGGTTCGGGAGAACGCACGCGCGTGCATGTTCAATTCGATGTCTATGGAAGTAAGTGGTTGGCCTTAGCGTATGCCAGATTAGAGCCAGCTTAAGAGGCGGGATACCTCACCCGCTTACTGAATTAATCAATAATAATCCGGGTTATTTTTTTGCTTTGTTTCTTACTAAAAAGTTCTAAAGTTACTTGACATAGTTGAGTCGCGTCTGTAGGATGGCAGGCGATATGCTCTATAGATTTGGGTTAGGTATGTACACTTATTTTTAGCCTAACTGCTTTTTATAGATCCGTTGTAATCCTTAAATTTGTTCATTCAGTAACCGCGGAGGGTAGTAATAATGGCAGCAGTCAATCCACTAGCACAAGCAGCACAAGACAGATTTATAGCTCAACATTTTGAGAATGAGCCTAATTTAGTAACCCGCCGGGCTGCAATGGCTGCTGCAGAAGCCGGTGCTGTTGGTCTCCCCAACGCTACTCTTGCTAAAAATGCAAAGCCTATTTACAGACAATTGCTCACTGACGCAATGCGGGCGATTGATCGGTTTAACCTGGATAATTTTGGAGCGGAACCAAATTTAGTGACACGTCATGGCGCAATCCAAGCGGCGATAGCGAACGCAGGGGCACATGGTCTTAGCCCATTTGGGTTGCAACAATACCAAGCGTTATTGGGTGCAGCGTTAGCAGCTCCGGCACTTGATCCGATTCGTGATGCGATTGCGCGATACAACGGGCATAATTTTGCAGCGCAGCCTGATTTAGCGTTGCGTTACGGTGCGATTCAAGCGGCGATAGCGGATGTTGGTGTGAGTGTTGTCATAGCGGATGCGACGGAGCGAGGTCATTACCAAGCTTTATTGAATGCAGCGTTATTAGACCCGGCATTGGCTAACGTTCATGCAGCGGTTGTTCGGTTTAATGCGTTTAATTTTGGAGCGGAAGCGAATTTAGTGACACGCCATGGAGCAATTCAAGCGGCGATAGCGGATGTTGGTGTGGGTGTTGTCATAGCGGATGCGACGGAGCGAGGTCATTATCAAGCCTTATTGAATGCGGTATCTGCTCCCTTAAATGCGGCGGTTAATCGATTCAACGCGCATAATTTTGCAGCGATTGGAGACGCAAGAAATGCCTATCTTGCGATTGAGGCAGCGATAGCGGATATTGGTGTGGGTGTCGTGATAGCCGATGCGACGGAGCGAGGTCATTACCAAGCCTTATTGAATGCAGCGTTATTGGACGCAGCATTTGATCCGATTCGTGCGGCGATTGCGCGATACAACGCGCATAATTTTGGAGCGGAAGCGAATTTAGTGACGCGACATGGAGCTATTCAAGCAGCAAGAGGGGCTGTTGCGGGCCTGGCATTAGGTGCTGTTGAACAAGCGCATTACCAAGCGTTGTTGGATGCGGAATTTGGTCCCTTAGATGCAGCGGTTGGTCGATACAACGGGCATAATTTTGGAGCGGAAGCGAATTTAGTGACACGCCATGGAGCAATTCAAGCGGCGATAGCAGATGTTGGTGTGGGTGTTGTCATAGCAGATGCGACGGAGCGCGGTCATTATCAAGCTTTATTGAATGCGGTATTTGGTCCCTTAGATGCAGCGGTTGTTCGATTTAATGCGTTTAATTTTGGAGCGGAAGCGAATTTAGTGACGCGCCATGGAGCAATTCAAGCGGCGATAGCAGATGTTGGTGTGGGTGTTGTCATAGCAGATGCGACGGAGCGCGGTCATTATCAAGCTTTATTGAATGCGGAATTTGGTCCCTTAGATGCAGCGGTTGTTCGATTTAATGCGTTTAATTTTGGAGCGCAAGCGAATTTAGTGACGCGCCATGGAGCAATTCAAGCGGCGATAGCGGATGTTGGTGTGGGTGTTGTCATAGCAGATGTGACGGAGCGCGGTCATTATCAAGCTTTATTAAATGCGGAATTTGGTCCCTTAGATGCAGCGGTTGGTCGATACAACGGGCATAATTTTGGAGCGCAAGCGAATTTAGTGACGCGCCATGGAGCAATTCAAGCGGCGATAGCGGATGTTGGTGTAGGTGTTGTCATAGCGAGTGCGACGGAGCGCGGTCATTACCAAGCTTTGTTGAATGCGGTATTTGGCCCCTTAAATGCAGCGGTTGTTCGATACAACGCGCATAATTTTGGAGCGCAAGCGAATTTAGTGGCGCGCCATGGAGCGATCCAAGCGGCGATAGCGGATATTGGTGCGGGTGTTGTCATAGCAGATGTGACGGAGCGCGGTCATTACCAAGCGTTATTGAATGCAGCGTTATTAGACCCAGCATTGGCTAACGTTCATGCAGCGGTTGTTCGATTTAATGCGTTTAATTTTGGAGCGGAAGCGAATTTAGTGACGCGCCATGGAGCAATTCAAGCGGCGATAGCGGATGTTGGTGTGGGTGTTGTCATAGCAGATGTGACGGAGCGCGGTCATTATCAAGCTTTATTAAATGCGGAATTTGGTCCCTTAGATGCAGCGGTTGGTCGATACAACGGGCATAATTTTGGAGCGCAAGCGAATTTAGTGACGCGCCATGGAGCAATTCAAGCGGCGATAGCGGATGTTGGTGTAGGTGTTGTCATAGCGAGTGCGACGGAGCGCGGTCATTATCAAGCTTTATTAAATGCGGAATTTGGTCCCTTAGATGCAGCGGTTGGTCGATACAACGGGCATAATTTTGGAGCGCAAGCGAATTTAGTGGCGCGCCATGGAGCGATCCAAGCGGCGATAGGGGGAGTTGGTGCATTAGGATTAGCTGCGGGTGAACAAGCACATTATCTAGCTTTGTTGAATGCGGAATTTGGTCCTTTAGATGCGGCGGTTAATCGATACAACGCGCATAATTTTGCAGCACAGCCTGATTTAGGGTTGCGTTACGGTGCGATTGAAGCGGCGATAGCGGATATTGGTGTGGGTGTAGTGATAGCGGATGCGACGGAGCGTGGTCATTATCAAACCATATTGAATGCGGCGTTAGCATCCCCGGCATTTGGTGCTATTCGTGCGGCGATTCTGCGATTTAACGCACATAATTTTGGAGCGGAAGTGAATTTAGTGACGCGCCATGGAGCAATTCACGCGGCGATAGGGGGAGTTGGTGCATTAGGATTAGGTATTGCGCAGGCGGCACATTACCAAGCGTTATTGAATGCGGAATTTGGTCCCTTAGATGCAGCGGTTGTTCGATTTAATGCGTTTAATTTTGGGGCGGAAGCGAATTTAGTGACGCGCCATGGAGCAATTCAAGCAGCGATAGCAGATGTTGGTGTAGGAGTTGTCATAGCGAATGCGACGGAGCGAGGTCATTACCAAGCGTTATTGAATGCGGAATTTGGTTCCTTAGATGCAGCGGTTGTTCGATTCAACGGGCATAATTTTGGAGCACAGCTTGATTTAGCGTTGCGTTACGGTGCGATTGAAGCGGCGATAGCGGATATTGGTGCGGGTGTTGTTATAGCGGATGCGACGGAGCGTGGTCATTACCAAGCGTTATTGAATGCAGCGTTATTAGACCCGGCATTGGCTAACATTCATGCAGCGGTTGTTCGATTTAATGCGTTTAATTTTGGAGCGGAAGCGAATTTAGTGACGCGACATGGAGCAATTCAAGCAGCGATAGCGGATGTTGGTGTAGGTGTTGTCATAGTGGATGCGATGGAGCGAGGTCATTACCAAGCGTTATTGAATGCGGAATTTAGTCCCTTAGATGCAGCGGTTGTTCGATTCAATGGGCATAATTTTGGAGCGGCAGCGAATTTAGTGACGTGCCATGGAGCAATTCAAGCAGCGATAGCGGATGTTGGTGTAGGTGTTGTCATAGTGGATGCGATGGAGCGAGGTCATTACCAAGCGTTATTGAATGCGGAATTTGGTCCCTTAGATGCAGCGGTTGTTCGATTCAACGGGCATAATTTTGGAGCGGAAGCGAATTTAGTGACGCGCCATGGAGCAATTCAAGCAGCGATAGCGGATGTTGGCGTAGGTGTTGTCATAGCGGATGCGACGGAGCGAGGTTATTACCAAGCGTTATTGAATGCGGAATTTGGTCCTTTAGATGCGGCGGTTAATCGATACAACGCGCATAATTTTGCAGCGGCAGCTAATGTAAGAAACCGTTACCTTGCGATTGAAGTGGCGATAGCGGGTGTTGCAGCATTAGGATTAGTTGCAGATGAACAAGCACATTATCAAGCGTTACTGAACGGGGCGTTGGCAGCTCCGGCATTTAATCCGATTCGTGCGGCGATTGCGCGATTTAACGCACATAATTTTGCAGCGCAGGCGGATTTAGTGGCTCGCCATGGAGCGATGCAAGCGGCGAGACTGGGTGTTGCAGCATTAGGATTAGGTGGATTAGAACGTGGCCATTACCAAGCGTTATTGAATGCGGAATTTGGTCCCTTAGATGCAGCGGTTGGACGATTCAACGCGCATAATTTTGGAGCGGAAGCGAATTTAGTGACGCGACGTGGAGCGATTCAAGCGGCGATAGGGGGAGTTGGTGCATTAGGATTGGGTGCAGCTGAACAAGCGCATTACCAAGCGTTGTTGGATGCGGAATTTGGTCCCTTAGATGCAGCGGTTGGACGATTCAACGCGCATAATTTTGGAGCGGAAGCGAATTTAGTGACGCGACGTGGAGCGATTCAAGCGGCGATAGCGGATGTTGGTGTAGGTGTTGTCATAGCGGATGCGACTGAGCGTGGACATTACCAAGCGTTATTGAATGCGGAATTTGGTCCCTTAGATGCAGCGGTTGTTCGATTTAATGCGTTTAATTTTGGAGCGGAAGCGAATTTAGTGACGCGACGTGGAGCGATTCAAGCGGCGATAGCGGATGTTGGTGTAGGTGTTGTCATAGCGGATGCGACTGAGCGTGGACATTACCAAGCGTTATTGAATGCGGAATTTGGTCCCTTAGATGCAGCGGTTGTTCGATTTAATGCGTTTAATTTTGGAGCGGAAGCGAATTTAGTGACGCGACGTGGAGCGATTCAAGCGGCGATAGCGGATGTTGGTGTAGGTGTTGTCATAGCGGATGCGACTGAGCGTGGACATTACCAAGCGTTATTGAATGCGGAATTTGGTTCCTTAGATGCGGCGGTTGGACGATACAACGCGCATAATTTTGCAGCGCAGCCTGATTTGGTGGCTCGTCATGGAGCAATTCAAGCGGCGATAGCGGATGTTGGTGTAGGTGTTGTCATAGCGGATGCGGTGGAGCGTGGACATTATCAAGCTTTATTAAATGCGGAATTTGGTCCCTTAGATGCGGCGGTTGGACGATTCAACGGGCATAATTTTGGAGTGGAAGCGAATTTAGTGACGCGCCATGGAGCAATCCAAGCGGCGAGAGCGGGAGTTGGTGCATTAGGATTGGGTGCAGCTGAACAAGCGCATTACCAAGCGTTATTGAATGCGGAATTTGGTCCCTTAGATGCAGCGGTTACCCGATTCAACCTCAATAACTTCGCTGCAGAGCCTGATTTAGAGCAGCGTCGTGACGATATTGATGCAGTACGAATTGCAGCGGTTGTTGGTCTTGCGCCACAAGCAGAGGCGCTGTACCGATCACTGCTTGACACAACTCATACTGCTTTAGATCAAGCGATTACTGCATTCGAAAATCATCACTTTGATAATGAGCCAAATTTAGTGACTCGTCATGGTCAAGTGCAAGCGGCAATTGCGAATGCAGCGGCTCAGGTTCTTAATCCAGAGGCATTGGTGCATTACCGAGCGCTGTTGGCAAAGGAATTTACACCTCTCAATGCGGCACTCGTTCGATTTAATGGACGTAATTTTGATCAATTTGGAAATTTGGTCGACCGCAGAACCCAAATTGCTGCAGCAATCGCAGGCATTGGTGGCCTTGGCCTCACTCCAGTGGAAGAAGGGCATTACCAAACCTTGCTGGAAGCAAAAGCTAAGGAAACTTCCGTTGCATTAGGAACACAAAGGTTTGCTGCTCATCAATTTGAGAAGACAACCAATGTTCGTGATCGTTTAACAAGTGTGAGAGAAGCTATATCAAAAGCGCCTGGTGTTGTCTATGTCGATCATACCGGTGACGAACAAGCGTCTTACACTGCGTCATTAAAGGGAGTAGAGACTTATTTAGTGGCTGCTGTTCGCCGCTGTGATGCTCATAAGTTTAGAGAGCAGGCAAATTTTGCAACACGTCGCACAGTGATTGATGCTGCGATTGCAAAAATCTCTACACTACCCTTGTTGCCGGGCGAAGAGCCTTGTTACCGAGCATTGTTAGCGGTAGAACGGACTTTAGCTTCGAATGGGGTTGCGCAAGAGAGATTTAACGCGCATCGCTTTAGTGAGACGAGGGATCTCAGCGCTCGCTTGCAGTTGTTCGAACAAGCGATCCAAAAGGTGGGTACTCTAGGGATTAGCGATGCGGCGGAAAAAACGCATTATCTGGCGTTGTTAACCAGTAACCGTCAAACCACAGTGACGGCGCTTTCCCAAGTTGTGACACAACAAGCGGCGGCAAACGTGTCGGCTGCAAGTAATCTGGTTCAGGAAAGAACAGCGATTGCTGAGCAGTTAGCAAGAGTTCAGTCACAGTTCCCTGTCGGATCAGCAGAAGGTCGTCTGGTTCAACAACAGTTGCAAGCGAGGAGCCCATCGTCAACCATGGTGGTCCAGCAAACCGCTCAGCGAATGGCTCAGGCTATGAAATCTGGCAGCCCTACTGGCCAGCAACAACTGGTGCAAGATGTTAAACAGCTCAGCGATGAAGAGCGTCGGAAAGCCGCGGCTTTGGCAGCTAGAACGGCGTGGGGCAAGTAACAATAGAACGAAGCAGTCCCTTCTTATTATCCAAGAGTTTTCTAAAGCTTTTTGGCCGATAAGAAGGGGGTGTAGTCAAGGGAAAGAAAAAAAGCTAAACTGCCCTCTTGAGGGTGTATTTTCTAGGAGACGAAGTGTGAAAACAAAATTAATATTCGCTTTGGCCATAGTGCTAACTGCTGTGCCTGCGATGGCTGAACAAGAGCTGGTTCCATATATTGGGGCAGATGCCAAATGGAGTCACATGAGTTTCTGCAAGGGCGAAGGGAATAATCTTATTAAGAGAGATTATCCTCAAGGGAATTTCTATGGTGGGGCTAAATTCAACGACTGGGTCGCTTTCGAAGCAGGCTATGAAAGCACCACGAAAAAGACCAAATCTGTGACCCTTAACTCCGGTGACAATCTCTATGGGCAGACAATCCCATCCTTCTTTCCGGATATTAAAAATACTGCAAAATCAAAAATTCATGGATTTCATGCGAATGTGGTTGGGTTCTACCCGGTGTCGGAAGCCTATCGCCTAAGCCTTATTGGCTCATTAGGATTGTCTCAGGTAAAATTGCGTGTTTCTAACGTATTAGCCTATAGCGCAACCCTTCAAGACTCTTTCCAATTTGTGAGCAGAAGATGGATCCCAAGAGTGAATGTGGGAGTTCAGCATATGTTAGATGCACAAACAGGCTTGCGAGCAATGGTGGGCTGGGAAAGGACTGGTGCTTTTAAAAACATGACGACAGCAGAGTTTAAATACGTAGCAAGTGCCCATAACACCACCAATTTCGGGCTTGGCGTTTTTTATAACTTTAAGTAAAACGGTTTCAATAGAGGCATCGAGGAAACTCGATGCCTCTAGGGTGTTTTCCCATCCGCAATGAGTAATTGAGTAAATTGATCGGCGGGAATGGGTTTGCTGAATAAGTATCCCTGAATTAAATCACATCCTTGCTTCTTCAGAAAATCAAATTGTTCTTCGGTCTCTACCCCTTCTGCAATGATTTTTAACTTTAATTGTTTTGCCATGGTGATAATTGTGGTGAGAATCGCATTGTCAGAAGAAGTTTGATTAAAATCATGAATACTTTTTACAAACGATTGATCTATTTTGAGACAATTAACGGGAAATTGTTTTAATTGGCTGAGAGAAGAATACCCTGTCCCAAAATCGTCAATTGAAAGTTGGACACCCATGGCGGTTAACACCTTGAGCATGAGTAAGGATTTTTCAATATTTTCCATCATCATGCTTTCTGTAATTTCTATTTCTAAGGTTGCGGGATCTAATCCTGTTTCCCAAATGGTAACGGCGATTCGTTCCGCAATATCCCCGATTCTGAATTGATAAGCAGAAAGATTAATGGCCATGGAAAAAGAGGGAAACCCTTGCTTATGCCATTTTTTGGCTTGAGCGCAGGCTTCTTTTAACACCAAATTTCCGATTGGAACAATCACCCCGCTTTGTTCAGCCAGGGGGATAAATTGTGCGGGAGAAATGGTGCCCAATTCAGGACTATTCCAATGCATTAAAGCTTCAGCACCCACAATTTTACGAGTTTTAACACAAACCTTTGGCTGATAGTAAACGACAAGTTCGCCATTGTTAACCGCTTTACGTAAGTGTTCTAGGATGTCTTGTTGTTTTAGCAGTTGAATATTTAATTCGTTCGTGTAGAAACTATAGGCATTGCTGCCGGTTTTCTTTGCCTGAAATTTCGCAATGCCAGCATTTTTTAAGAGTTGTTCGGCATCTTCGCCATCGGTGGGATAAGTACTAATCCCAATGGCAGCGCTAATGGTTAATTCGTGGTTCAGCAAGGACAAAGGTTCGGTTATGATTTGCAGGATCTTATCGGTGATTTCATAGATTTTTTTCTCATCTTGGCCATATTCCAAAATAATCGCAAATTGATCACTGCCAATTTTAGCCAGTAACTCTTTTCGATTATCCATGAACGATATTAATCGTTTAGCCGTAGACTCCAACAGCGCATCTCCGAATGCATAACCTAGGGAATCTTTGATCCCACGGAAGTTATCAATGTCTAAAAAGAGGAGCGCGATTTTTTCTTTCTTGATTTTAGCTTGGGCAATGATTTTGTTTAGGTTATCAAAAAATTGAATGCGGTCAGGAAGACCCGTCAGTGGATTTGTGTGTCTAAAGTTGACGATTTGATGGGTAACATCTTCTAAGGTGTTCAGCAATTGTTTAAATCGACAATAAAAATAGACAAGGATAGCGGTGAGCGCGATAAGCACCAGAGCAAAGCCGGCCAAGAAAAACAGAGAATACTCACCGACCAGCATCTTGATGGTTCCTATTGAAGATAACTTGTTCCAAACGAAGACGGAAACGAGCGAGAAAATTGAATAACTCTTTGAAAAAACACATATTTTTCATGCCCTACCATCCATCGTGCTCTGGGTATTCATTAAATAATGACTTCCTAAGTATAGAAGAGCCAGGCATAATTATCTTTTTAGAGCATTTGACAGTTGAAAGATGTGATGCGGAAAATTCCTAACGATCCCTTTATCTTGGTTGACGGTTCCTCCTATTTATTTCGAGCCTTTCACGCTCTACCCCCCTTAACGACGACAAAAGGCCAGCCAACGGGAGCAATCTTTGGGGTGGTCAATATGATCCGTAAAATTATTCAGGATTATAAACCCAGTCAGATGGCCGTGGTGTTTGACAGCAAAGAAAAGAACTTTCGTCATCAACGCTATCCCCAGTATAAAGCGAACCGCGTGGTGATGCCGGTGGAATTACAACAGCAAATAGAACCCTTGCATGCCATTATCCGGGCTATGGGGTTGCCCTTGGTCTTGATTCCGGCGGTTGAGGCAGACGACATCATCGGAACTTTGGCCGTTCAAGCAAAAAAACAAGGGTTATTCACGTTAATTTCGACGGGGGATAAGGATTTTGCCCAATTGGTCGAGGACAATATCCTGTTAATGAATACGATGTCTGGCGATATTTTCGATCGCGAGAAAGTCGTCGAAAAATTTGAAGTCCCACCCGAAAAAATGATCGATTATTTAACGCTTATTGGCGACACCGTGGATAATATCCCGGGTGTTCCAAAAGTCGGGCCAAAAACGGCCGTCAAGTGGCTCCAAACGTATGGCAGTTTACAAGGGATCATAGAACATGCGGATGAAATTTCTGGAAAAGTCGGCGAAAATTTAAGAGAGACATTGAAAGACATCCCTTTGTTTCAAGAATTAATCACCATTCAGCTAGATGTGCCGCATGCTTTTAAACCGGAAGACCTTCGGGTACGAGAGCCCGACATTGCCCAACTAAGGGCGTTATATCAGGAATTGGAATTTAAAACTTGGCTGAGAATGTTAGGGGAGGCTCCGGTTGCAGTGAGGGAGCTTGATCCACCTGCACAGAAACCAGAGACTGCTTTGCAGTATGAAACCATTTTGACCAAAGAACATTTTATAAGCTGGTTAAAGCGTTTAGCAGTAGCCCCTTTATTTTCTTTTGATACCGAAACGACCGGTTTAGACTATATGTCGGCAGAAATTGTGGGAGTTTCTTTTTCTATCACCCCAGGAGAAGCGGCTTATGTCCCTTTAACACACGATTATGAAGGCGCGCCAGAGCAATTATCACGAGCATGGGTATTGGATCAATTAAAGCCCCTGTTAGAAGATCCCAAACGATTTAAAGTAGGACATAATTTAAAATATGATTTGGAAATCTTAGCCAATCATCATATAACGCTTTGCGGGATCCGCTTCGATACGATGCTAGAGTCCTATATTTTAAGCAGCACCGGCGGTCGTCATGATATGGATAGCTTGGCCAAGCGTTATTTAAATTATCAGACGGTCTCGTTTGAAGAAATTGCGGGCAAAGGGGCTAAACAAATTACTTTTAACCAAGTCCCTTTGGAAAAAGCGGCGTTCTATGCCGCAGAAGATGCGGATATTACCTTAAAATTACATCAACTGTTTTGGCCTCTCTTGGAAAGGTCGCCCCCACAGCAAAAAGTTTTTACCGAAATCGAAATGCCTTTAGTCCCGGTATTAGGGCGTATGGAGCGGTATGGCGTTTTAATTGATCCCACACGTCTTTTAGCGCAAAGCGAAGTGTTGGGTGAGCGTTTACTCGAATTGCAGGAGCAGGCAACCGAAATGGCGGGGGGCTCTTTTAATATTAATTCGCCGAAACAGTTGCAAGAAATATTATATCAGCAATTAAAATTACCCATCTTAGAGAAAACCCCAACCGGGCAACCTTCAACCGCCGAGTCAGTCTTGCAGGAATTAGCGGAAACCTATCCTCTACCGCAAGTGATTTTAGAATACCGCAGTCTCAGTAAATTAAAATCAACGTATACTGATAGTCTGCCCCATCAAATTCATCCCAAAACGGGGAGGATCCACACGTCGTATCATCAAGCTGTTACCGCAACCGGTCGGCTGTCTTCGAGTGATCCCAATTTGCAAAATATTCCGGTGCGCACCGAGGAAGGTAAAAAAATACGCAGCGCTTTTATTGCACCTCCTGGTTATAAAATAGTCTCGGCGGATTATTCACAAGTGGAACTGCGCATCATGGCGCATCTCTCTCAAGATCCGGGTTTAATTGCCGCCTTTAAAAAAGGAGAAGACATTCATCAAAGTACGGCTGCTGCGGTATTTTCGGTACCCTTACCGGATGTCACACCCGATCAAAGACGCAGTGCTAAGGCCATCAATTTTGGCTTGATGTATGGAATGTCGGCTTTTGGTTTGGCGAAACAATTAGGGATCCGGCGTGAAGAAGCAGAAAAACACATGGAACGATATTTTTCATGTTTCCCCGGTGTCAAAACATTTATGGCAAATATTCGCAAACAAGCCTTAGAACAAGGGTATATTGAAACTCTTTTGGGCCGACGGTTATATTTACCCGATTTAAAATCAACCAACCAAGGCAGTCGTCGTGCTGCGGAACGAGCGGCGATCAATGCCCCCATGCAAGGCACCAATGCAGACATCATTAAATTATCGATGATTGCACTGGATCACTGGATCTTAGAAAACGATCCGGAAGTACATATGATCATGCAGGTTCACGATGAATTAGTGTTCGAAGTGCCGGAAAAAAGGGTCAATGAAGTCACCCCAGTGATCCAAAAAATCATGGAAGAAATACTCCCTCTGTCGGTTTCTTTAAAAGTGGGGATAGGGATTGGGAATAACTGGGATGAGGCGCATTAGGAACTAATTGTAAAGCAAACAGTCTTATCTAGTAGGGAAGTGGTGAAAGCGCTTTACCCAATCACCCCACTATAATAATGGGGTATTTCCCAGTCTTAGCAGGGTTGGGAGTCGGCCTCGCGGTTTTCTGAGCAGACATAAATGCCTTAGAACCCGGGGCTTTATATTATTTGCAGCCATTCATTCAGTTTTTGCTTCACTTCATCTAATCCCGTTTTATTGAAAGAAGAAAAGGGCTGCACTGTTATCCAGGGATGAAATGGTTTCACGGCGGCTTCTGTTTCCAGAAGCGTTTTTTTAATCGCGCCATAATTCAGTTTATCGGCTTTAGTGAGCAGGATATGAATGGGCAAATGGCGTGAAGCGGACCATTCTAACATTTGTTGATCGAGTGCTTTTAGGGGGTGGCGAATGTCCACTAATAAAATGATCCCTTTTAAACTTTGTCTTTCAGTGAAATACTGAGTTAACAGTTTTTCCCAATGGTGTTTAATAGCCTCTGGGACTTTGGCGTAACCATAACCGGGGAGATCAACGAGGCGACGCTGCGAATCCAATTCAAAAAAGTTAATTAACTGAGTCCTTCCGGGTGTTTTGCTGGTTCGAGCCAGGCCCTTGATCCCTGTGATCGAATTGAGTGCGCTCGACTTGCCTGCGTTGGAACGCCCGCTAAAAGCGACTTCAGCGCCGTTGTCGGGGGGAAGTTGGGCTCGGTGGTTGACGCTGAGTAGAAATTGAATGCGGTTATAGTTTAAAGTATTCATTGGGTATTATGATAACGTTTTTAGCGGTTCTACAATATGCCTTTGGGGTTAAAATGTTACGCAAATGGATAGGGATTGGGTTATATTTTTTAATAGGGGCAGTTGCAGCAGATCTGGTTGGCGACCCAAAGGCCGGACAAGCGAAGTCAGGGGTTTGCACTGCCTGCCATAATGCCGATGGAAATGCTACGGTGCCGGCATGGCCGAAAATTGCGGGACAACCCGTGCGATATCTCATCGAGCAATTAAAAGAATATCGGAAGGGAGACAAAGGGGCGCGGTTTAATCCAGTTATGTTTGGGATTGTGCAGTCTTTAACGGATCAGGATATTGCCGATCTGGCGGCATTTTTTTCCAGCCAGAAGTCCACCCCCGGAACCGCAGAGCAGGGATCAGTGGCGTTAGGGCAAAGAATTTATCGGGGGGGTAATTCCAAAACAGGTGTTCCTGCTTGTGAGGCCTGTCACAGTCCCACGGGGTTGGGTAATAGTCCAGCGGGTTTTCCACCGTTAAGTGGTCAACATCCGGATTATATTATTGATCAACTGAAGGCATTTCGCAGTGGGGTACGTTCGAATGATCCGAATGAAATTATGAGAGATATTAGTAAACGTATGTCAGACGAAGAAATAGAGGCGGTGGGAAATTATGTTTCAGGTCTTCATTAAGACATTCTGCATTATATTAGGACTATTTTCTTTTGAAATGGGTGTGGCGAGCGAAACACCCTCTTCTCTGAGTGTAAACACGTTAATTGAAGGGAAACATTATCAAAGGCTGCCCGCCGACATCACGGCGCATCAAAATATTCAGGACTTAATGGCAGAAAGCCCGAATCGGATCCAAGTGATCGAATTTTTTAATTATGGTTGTTTTTGGTGT
Organism: Gammaproteobacteria bacterium; assembly: GCA_013286785.1. GTDB lineage: Bacteria > Pseudomonadota > Gammaproteobacteria > UBA6186 > Azoamicaceae > CADEGZ01. The sequence continues at coordinate 161,512 of JABDFC010000001.1, read as the reverse complement.
GGGCGTTTGCACCCCGTGCTAGAGGAGTGGTCTAAAACAAAACCTGAAAGTACCGTGTTTTATCGTTTTCCCCTAGCGTTTAACAAGAAGTGGGAAGTTTTGGCTAAAGCCTTTTATGTAAAGCAAGCATTAGGAAATACGACGATACCCGACGCCCAGTTTTTCAAAGCAATTCATGAAAACCATGTGGATTTATCCGATGAGAAATTACTCCAAGGTTTTTTTGTGGAACAAGGGGTATCTCAGAAGACGTTCCAGGATCTGTTCCGTTCATTCAATATCAGCAATGCCGTTGCTAAAGCGAATAATATTGCCAATGCGTATCGGATCAGTGCCAGCCCGGTTGTGATCATTAATGGCCCTTCTGGGAGTTATCTTTTGAGTGCTAAAATGGTTGGCAGTGAGCAGGCGTTGGTTACAGTAATTGATCAGTTAGTTTCTCGAGAATCGAAGAAGCTCGCAGGTTCATAATTTTTAACCAGGTACAAAGGACGTCTCTTAGACTCTACAAAAGTTCTGCCTAAATATTCTCCCATGATACCGAGCGTGATCAGTTGAATGCCACCTAAAAATAACATGACAACCATGAGCGAGGGATAGCCGTGAACCGGCTCCCCATAAAGGAGTGTTTTGTAGATAATAAACATGGCATAAATAAAAGCGCCGAGTGCCGTGATAAAACCAAAGTAAGTGGCAAATTTTAAAGGGGAGGTACTAAAGGAAGTGATCCCTTCAATGGCGAGATCCCACAGTTTCCAATAGTTCCATTTGCTTTTTCCGCCAAAGCGTGGATCGCGTTCATAGACCACGGCGGTTTGTGGATATCCGACCCAGGCAAAAAGACCTTTCATAAAACGATGACTTTCTCGCAATTGTTTTAAAGCTTCAACCGTACGTCGACTGAGTAGGCGAAAATCACCCGTATCAACCGGGATTTGGATAGGGCTTAGACGGTGCAGTAAGCGATAAAAAGCGTGCGCGGAAAATTTCTTCAGCCAGGTCTCGCCGGCACGAGAAGAACGTCTGGCATACACCACATCCGATCCTTGTTGCCAATGTTCGATGAGAGTTGGGATCAATTCAGGCGGATCTTGTAAGTCTGCGTCAATGACGATAACCGCATCGCCTTGGCAATGATCTAGGCCAGCAGACAAAGCGATTTCTTTCCCAAAATTGCGGCTGAGATCGATTAAGGCGATGCAGGGGTCATTTTTTTGTAAGTCTTGAAGTAGGGCATAGCTGTTATCGGTACTGCCATCGTTGACGTAAATGATCTCTGCTCTGCAAGGTAGGGTTTCCAGTACCGAGGAAAGTCGTTGGTGAAACACTTGAATTATGGTAGCCTCGTTATAAACGGGAACAATCAGGGACAGACGATAATCCTTTAACATAGAACCACTTGTATATGCTCATGAAAAATACCCAATATCGCCCATTATACAAGAATTTAAACTGCTTTTGGTTATGGTTTGCATTGGCACAACTCAGCTTTCTAACCACTTTGTGGCTGCCCTACCAGGGTGAAGAAGGCGTTTATACCATTACTTCTATGGAGATGGCAGCGCGCCATGAATGGATCGCGCCGACCTTGTATGGCGAAAATTATGCCAGACCCCCGCTTTTAAATTGGTTGATGATCCCGTTGGCGCATTGTTTTGGCTGGCAAAACGTGTTGGTGGTTTCCCGCAGTATCACCATTGTCGCCACGCTGCTCACGAGTCTCTTATTGATTTGGTTTGTACACCGGATTTTTCGTGACCGCTTGTTAGCGATTTTTTCTGGTTTAATTTTTGTGAGTGGAGATATGCTGTTTCGTCGGGGTTGGCTTGCTTATGCGGATCCACTTTTTTCATTATGGGTTTTCGCGGCCATCGCATTCCTTTGGATTGCAGTCGAAGAAGAAAAACCCTGGTTTTTATTGTTAGCGGCGGTAGGTTTAATGGCGTCTTTTTTAACAAAAGCCATGACAGGGTATCTTTTTTATGGGGTGGCTCTGTGTGTTTTAGGGTGGCGTAAAGGAAATTGGCAATTTTTTCTCAAAAAAGAGGCGGTGGTATTGCATGGACTTGCAGTGGTGTTTCCCTTGGTTTGGAGCCAGTGGATCAGCCAAGGTGCGCATGGATTTGGCATGATTTACGATATTATTTCCAAACTAAACTTTGATCAGTTTAATGGGTATTTCGTGAAACTCGCTTGCTTTCCCTTTGATACTCTGTTGCGCTGGTTACCCCTTAGCGCCCTTTTAATCTATTTTGGGGTGACTTCAGACAATAAAAAAGGTTATTTTATCCCGTTAAAAGAGGCAAAGATTCAAATACTGTTGTGGATGGTCGGCTTAAATTATCTGCCCTATTGGTTGGCCCCAGAAACCCATGCTCGATATTTAATGCCCTTATATCCTTTGTTTTCGATTGTGCTGGCCTACTGGATTGTAGTACTGGGAGAAAAGAAACTAAAGTGCACCCTGACCGTTTTGTGTGTCTGTATTGTCCTGCGATATGTCGCGGGGATTTTTATTTTTCCCTATTATGAACAACGGTATCGGGGGGATTACCAAGCCGTCGCAGCGGATATTTTAACCATAGCGGGAGAAGAACCCTTATACAGTGTTGATTATTCTGCTGTAGGCTTGAGCGTGTCGGCTGCTATCGATGCTGCTTGGATGCCAAGGGCCGTATTGGTTCGACCCCCTCTATCCTGGGAAAGTGGATTTGTGATTTCGCGATCGAATGATATCTTGGATACAACTATTAAAAAAGTCTATCGTTTAGGAACACAGCGACTGTATTTGTTGTGTCGCGGAGAAGACTGTTACGGGGCGAGTTGATCCCAATGCCAGAAAAATATCCGTTTGTATGGCTTTGGTGTCGCGATGGCAGCGATATAATTTTCTCTGGGGTTCAGTTCTTCTAGTTTCCAGGAGTGGAATGAAGGGTTATCCTCGAAGCTTAAAATTTCCACTTTTTCCTGGGGAAGAAAAGACACTTCTAATTGTTTTAGGGGGAAGGACAAGCCTTGTCCCTGGGCTTTAATGATTGCTTCTTTCCGGGTCCAACAGCGAAAAAAGGCTAAGTATTTTTCTTCGTCGGGCGTGGTCAAAAGTTTTTCATACTCTGCTTTGGAACAAAATTCATCTGCAATCGCTAAGAAATCGAGGTCATGCTTAAAATATTCGACGTCAATGCCAACGGGGGAATCCGGAGAAATAGCGATTAAGATACACTGATGGGCATGAGAGAGATTGAAGTGTAAGCGAGGGGGAGTGAGTTCGGGTTTTCCGTTTTGGGCATAATTGAATTGAATTTCTCGGGCAGGGATATTGAGATAAGCGGCAATGATATGTCTCAGCGCGCTTCGGCCTACTATAAATCGTGCTTTGTCTGCTGCAAAGTAGAATTGTTCGGCACGCAATCGTTCTTCAATAGACAAGATGTCTTGCAAGCATTGTTGAACAGAAGGGGCAACCGGGAAAGCAATGTTCCAAATATGGAGAGTTTCCGGGGGAAAATTAGGGTTTTTAGGCCCAGTTTTCCAGAGGGTTACCGGGAGTTGGTCAGACTTTTTTGTCTTAGAAATTTGTTGCAGCTTAGTTTTGTTATCCACAATACTGTTTGATAACTTTTTCTAATTGCTCGATAAATACCGGTTTTATGATCACCTGATCCACACCAGATTTAAGAAATTCTTGCTGACTGGAGGCACTGCCATATCCTGTTAAAGAAACAATGGGAACATGGGATTTGCCTAGGGTCCTTTCTCTAAATTCTTTGACCACATCCGTTCCATGAATGTCGGGTAGTCCCATGTCCATAAAGATCAAATCGTAGTCATTGTTCATCAGGGCGAGTGCTTCTTTTCCATTATTGGCAATTTCAACTGTACCAACGAGTTGTTCTAAATAGTTTTTATGAATAATTTGTACAATGGCATCATCTTCGACCAACAGGACTTTTAGTGGGTTGATTTTGGAGCGATTAACACTGGCATTGGATTGCTCTGGATCATCCATTGTGGGAAGTGGCAGTGAGATTTTCATTTCTCTTTGTTCGATCCATCGTTCCCAAGCGGCAGTTAACACCACTTGCAAGGCGAGTGGTTGAATGGGTTTAATAATACATTCATAAAAACCGGCGACTCGTGCGATTTCCTTCGTGTTGACAGAGCCATCATCGGTGAGAAGAGCCAGCATGGGCGGATAGGGTTTTTGATGTTGGCACAGAACTTTTGCCAATTCAAAGGGATCAATATCAGATAATTTTTGATCAATGATCACAATGTCGTAGGGATCAGACAGTTGGTAGGAGGCCAGCAAAGTTTCGAAAGCTTCTTTACCAGAAACGACTTGGCTATTCGAAGGGCTTAATTGTTTTTGAATAACTTTTCCTCGCAGTGTGTCATCGACAATGAGGATCCGTACCACCGATTGATACGCCATCCAGGGTGAGTCTGCAATGGCCTCTTTTTGTAGAGGAAATTTAATGACACAACGAAAGGTTGTGCCTCGCCCGATCTGGCTCGTCACACCGACGGCTCCACTCATTAGTTCGACCAGTTGCTTGGTAATGGTCAGACCTAAGCCGGCTCCCCCATGCCTTCTGGAATGAGAAGCGTCGACTTGAGAAAAATGATCAAAAATGATTCCTTGTTTGTCTTCTGGGATACCAATGCCGGTATCATTGACGGAAATCACCAGTTTGGCCGTTTGGGCGGATTGTTCGATACATTCAACCTGAATAGAGACATAACCAAGCTCAGTGAATTTAATCGCATTACCCAATAAATTGATGATAATTTGCCGTAATACACGCTTGTCGCTATAAATTTGATGCGGGGTGTTTTGATCGTAGTGGATCAAGAGTTCCAAATTTTTAGCTTTGGCTAAAGGGGTTAACATGGTACTGGTTTCTTCAATCAACGATTTTAAGTCCATGGGAGCAGAAGACAGTTCAAATTGACCCGCTTCCAATCGTGCAAAATCCAAAGTGTCGTTGATAAGATTGAGCAAATGCATTCCGGCGGTGGAAATATGCTTTAGATATTCCTGTTGTTTAGAAACGGGTAAATTCTGTGAACATAATAATTGGTTCATCCCCAGAATACTGGTTAAAGGGATCCTTAATTCGTGGCTAATCACCGCAAGAAAATCAGACTTAGCAAGATTAGCTGCTTCTGCGCGCTCTTTCGCTTCCTTCAATGCCTGCTCTGCCTTTTTTCGTTCTGTGATGTCAATGGAGATCCCTAACATCCCAATGACTTCACCGTAAACATCTCGCAGAGGAACCTTATTGGACAAGTAAATCGATTTGGTTCCATCAGGATTGTACAGGGGCTCTTCTAAGCTTTTGGCAATCCCGCTGTTCATAACCTCGGTGTCAATGGCTTGGTAAAAATCACCGGATTTGGGATCATAGAGATCTTTATACGTTTTACCTTCAATATCATGACGAGATTTTAAATTAAATAATTCTGCCATCTCATCATTACAACCCAAATAGATGCCCTGTTTATTCATCCAATAAACACTGCCTGGCATAGAAGCAACAATGGTTTCCATATAATCGTAGATGTTTTTTGCATATTCGACTGCGGGTTTATTACTGTCTGCATCGTGGCCCATCACCCATTGACTGAAGTTAGCGAGTTCCGTGTTGGTTCCCATGGCGTATTCTTCCGCTTTCTTTAAGGAAAGCTCAAGCTCTCTTAATTCAGTGATATTCTGAGCAACCAATAAAATGCCATTAGGGTGTTCATAAGTATCCAGTGTTCGGGTGATAGACCAATTGAGAACGGTCCGATTGTCAGCTAATGTTATTTCCACATCGACGAGGGGGCAATCGGATAAAATCGCTGCAAGATCGTCGGGTAACGGGGATTGTATCTCGCTTAAGGCACACAATTCGGCAAAATTATCGCCTAAGACATCGTTCCTCTTTTTTCCAAAGAGTTTTTCCGCCATGGGATTAAATTGTAGGATACGGCCATCCAGCGATAAATAGATGATTATTTCTTTGGTGTACCGAGACCAGTTTAAAAAGATATTTTCTGTTTGCAGTGGTAAGTTTGGAGCTCTGTAGCCGGGTGCCATGGAAAGATCCTTTGTATATCCATATTCGCTGAACAATGAATATAATATTGTAATTAATAACTCTAAAGAAAGCGACTGTAATTTACTGTATTTCCAGAATTCTGTTTTTTCTGTGGACAGGGCGTTACCCAACTATCAGATAAATGGCGGATTATTTTAGGATAAAGATGTGTTACAAATAAAACGATGGTGTTTCCAATCTTGGAGTTGTTTCCCTCAGTCCCTTGAAAAAAGTAATCGGTAAGGTCGAAATCTGTCCAGTTTGAGTATAGAACACGCTAAAATTCGCATTTTATGGCCTGAACAGTAGTGATTATTTTTACAAAACATTTTACAATAGGAAACGCAATAAGTTGGGCAACATGATTACGAGACAAAATAGAGGGGATATTTTAGAAGTATGTCATTCCCTCGGGTCTTGGTGCATGTGGGTATCCGGAACCTGGGATGGGATATAGAGAATTCGGAGAAAGGAAATTAAAACTAAAGCGTTGTTGAGTTGTTGTTTAATCGGTGAGGACAGTCTGGTCATCCAATGTGCTGAGATTTTATTGAATAAAGGACACACCCTTTTTGGCATTATTACGCCAACGCCTCAGATTAGGCAGTGGGCTTATCAACACCATATTCCGTGTTTTAAAATAGAAGATTTTATAAAAAACAATTTTTCGGCCAACCAATTTGATTACCTTTTCAGTGTTGCGAGTGGCTACATTCTTGGCGAAGAAATCTTAAGAACAGCCAAAAAAATGGCCATCAATTATCATAACTCCTTACTCCCAAAGTATGCCGGAATGTATGCTACTTCTTGGGCCATTTTAAATGACGAAAAAAAACATGGGGTAACGTGGCATGTTGTTACCGAAACATTAGATGCTGGCGATATCGTGAAGCAGGTCCCGTTTGGCATTGATAAGAAAGATACAGCTCTCACCCTTAATTTTAAATGTTATGAGCATGCGATTCATTCATTTTCTGAACTGCTGCATGACATAGAAAACAATACTGTTACTTATACAAAACAGGATCTATCGCAACGCAGTTTTAACTCACCCCATAAAAGGCCTCCTCAAAATGGGGTTATTTCTTGGAATAAACCTGCTCAAGACATTGACAAATTATATCGAGCTTTAACGTTGGGTCATTATCTTAATAAGTTTGGTATTCCTAAAGTTGTCTTGGGAAATGAGGTTTTCTATCTGCAGGAGTTGGAAGTGCTAAGGGTTCATTCCGTTGCTCATCCAGGGACGGTGATGTTGGTTGCGGAAAACGAATTACACGTTGCGACCACCACCTATAACGTTGCCATCCGTAAAGTCACTAACCTGGATGGTGTGGCTTATAGCTTGGGAGAATTGGCCAAGCAATATCAGATAACAGCGGGCCATCAACTGACTCTATTCACTCAGCAGTATTTAGATCGGATCGAACAAATTGCAGAAAAAAATTGTCAATCCCGAGGCTATTGGGTCGGAGAACTTGCGCGAATTATTTCAGGAAAGTCGCCGCTTTCCATTCCTTCAAGAGCACGTCGTCAAGGATCGTTGGTTCAATCCATTAAAATCCCGGAATCTTTGTTAAGTACTTTGTTTGCTTTAGGCAAAGGGGTTAAAGCGGGAGATCCTGTGTGGTTGCCTAAAGATATCCTTTTAGCAGCGGTCATGATTTATCTGTACCGACTCAATAATTGCGATAACTTTACCATTCGGTTTACCTTACCCGATGTGGTTGAACAATATGCCGAGTATGAACAATTTTTTTCTGTTCAATTGCCGTTAACTCTTAAATTCTCTCCTCAATTTAACTTTCAGGAAGCCTTAGAGTCTGTCTTGGCCCAAGTGGAGCAGTTAAAGGGTCGCGGTATGTACCCCCGCGATATCAAACTGCGATATCCGGGATTGAGTGACATTCTGGATTCTTCGTTGCTGACGGTCGAAATCGCGTCAGATTTGGCAAACCATCAACCCCAGAGTTCTCCAGTCAGTATTGTGATTGCTGAAGATGGGTCGGGACTTAGCGTTTTTGCAGACAGCGAAGTTTTGTCTCTTTATCACTTTGGCTCTTTACTCGCCAACATGGCATGGCATGTTTTAAAGCTTTTAAATGCGGTGGCACAAGAACCAGCGCTAAACATTGCTCGTCTTAATCTGTTAATGACCCTTGAACAAGAACACATTTTAAACGATTGGAATAATACCGAGACGCTTTATCCACGGGAAAAAACCATCCATCAATTGTTCGAAGACCAAGTGGCTAAAACCCCAAACCGCATTGCCGTCGTGAGTGAAGGAGATCACTTAACGTATCGAGAGTTGAACAGAAAAGCTAACCAGTTAGCCCATTTTTTGCGGCGCCAAGGCGTCACCGCTGAAACATTGGTGCCGATTTGTGCCGAGCGGAGCGTGGAAGTTGTGGTTGGAATATTAGCTATTTTAAAAGCCGGCGGTGCGTATGTCCCCTTAGATCCCAATTATCCTTCAGAGCGCTTATTTTTTATGTTGGGGAACTGTCGGGCCACGATTTTATTAGTGAATAGTGCGTCTTTAAAACAACGATTTACAGACTACCAAGGTGATATTGTTGATTTAACACTATTAGATAAAGAGTTGGCAAACGAGAGCACTTTAGATCTGCCGTTATTGGCAACTTCAGATAATCTCGCTTATGTTATTTATACCTCTGGTTCGACAGGAAAACCCAAAGGGGTTTGCACTACCCATCGTTCGCTGAACAATCATATGTATTGGATGCTAAACCGTTATCAATTTTCTGAAGACGATATTTTTTTACAAAAAACCCCATTTTCATTCGATGCGTCTGTTTGGGAATTTTTTGCCCCTTTGTTGTGTGGGGCACGATTGGTCATGGCGCCAGAACACGTTCATGCAGATCCCGTCCAATTGATTGAGTCTGTTAATAAATATCAAGTGAGTATTTTACAGTTGGTTCCATCTCTGTTACGAGCCATGTTAGAAGAAAATACTTTCACCCAGTGTTCTACATTAAAGCAGGTATTTTGTGGTGGGGAGGCCCTACAACCTGAGACGGTACGTTTTTTTCTCCAGAGTTTACCGATCCCGTTACACAATCTGTATGGTCCGACCGAAGCCACCATCGACACAGTTACTTGTACATATCGTGATTTAAATACAGTGACTGATACTATTATCATTGGTAAACCTATCAATAACACTAAAGCTTACATTTTGGATGCTCATTTACAATTGTCACCGATAGGGGTGACGGGAGAGCTTTATCTTGGCGGAGACTCTTTGGCGCGTGGTTATCTGCACCAACAGGAGTTGACTAAAGCCAAATTTATTTCGAATCCGTTTAGTCAAAATGCTGGAGATCGTTTATACCAAACGGGAGATTTAGCTCGTTGGTTACCCGATGGCAATATTGAATATATCGGTAGAACCGATGATCAAATCAAAGTCCGAGGTGTTAGAATTGAATTAGGAGAAATAGAGTCGTATATTACTCAGTTTAAAATAATACGCCAGTGTGCATTGGTTATTCATGAACAAATCCCGGGCAGTAGTGCTTCAGTTTTTTTAGTAGCTTATCTTGTTTTGAAACCAGGAAGCGAATTCAACGACAGTCAATTAAGAGGCTTTTTGAACAAACTATTGCCTTACTATATGATCCCAAATCGATTTGTGATTTTAGATAGATTACCGTTGTTGCCGAATGGTAAATTAGATCGAAAAAAATTACCTAAATTAGAGCAGTATTCGCTGTGGGGAACTTGGAAAAAATATGTTGCGCCCACAAATTTTGAAGAACAAATTTTAGCCTCAATTTGGCAATCTGTCTTAGAGGTAAAACATATTGGTGTTCATGACAACTTTTTTGATTTGGGGGGGAGCTCCTTGTCTGCTATTCGCATACTAAAACTCATCCAGAATCAGTTTTCAGTCAAATTGAGTATTCGGAGTGTTTTTGATTCTCCAACGATCGCATTATTGGCAAATGCGGTTAGAAAAATTAGGCAGAATCTGACGGTCGTGGGTGAAGCCTCGAGTGGCTCAATTCCATCCCCGGTTATTACACTGCAGTCTAATGGGTTTAAACCCCCTTTATTTTTGCTCCACCAAGTGGGGGGGACTATATTTTGGTATAAAACCTTGAGTCGGTATTTGGGCAAAAGTCGTCCAATGTATGCGATCCAGGATCCCGGGATAGATTCGCAGAATTTTCTGTTTAATTCTATAGAAGAGATGGCGTTATTTTATCTGAATGCCATACGAGAAGTTCAACCCAGAGGACCTTATTTATTGGCAGGTGCTTCATTTGGTGCAACACTGGCGGTTGAAATCGCCAAACAACTGCAAGAGCAAGGACAGAGCATCAAATTCATTGGTTTGTTGGATGGTTGGGCGATTTATCCTGAAAAATTGGATAATATGAATTTCTTCGAACAGCTAATGCGCGAACAAAATCAATTGATGGGAATTGACGATAATAATTTCCTGTTAAAGCTTCAGTGGCACCGAAAGCAATTATTGTTAAAATATCATTTACCGATATTACCGAATAAATTAACCCTATTTAGGGCTAACGAATTATGGCCCATTTTTCAGCCCATCGACTCGCCAACCAACGGGTGGGATCAGTATTCCACCTGTCCAGTAGAGGTTCATGAAATTCCGGGTAACCATATCACCATCATGTGGGAACCGCACGTTCAGGTATTAGCAAAAGCCATGCTAAAAAGTTTGGCAGAATTAGAAGTCCCTGATCATAAAAGTGTTTCGGGATATCGCCAACTGGCCTTGTAAGCGTTATAACACGGGAAAATCAAAATAAGTATCTGGAAAAGGTTCATTTGCCAAAGTAAAATGCCACCATTCCAAGGGGTAGTTTATCAGTTGATGTTTTTCCAAAGTGTCTTTGAGTAATAAACGATTTTTTCGTGCCATGGGAGACACTTCAGGCGAAAGTGTGTGGGCTTTTTCATCAAAAAAATCAAAGATAGTCCCCATGTCGAGATCAATGGGAACAGCGCTTGCGGCTGAAATAACTGAAATGGTTAAATCAACGGTACTTCCGCGAGAATGAGAAGAATGATCTGCTAAATAGCCTTGCTTAAATAATTCTGATTTAGGCACATTCGGATAAAATTGCGCTTTTTGTTCTTGCTGGTTCGGATTTTGTGCCCACTGGCTAAAATCTAATACGGCAGTGACTGGGCGGTAAGCATCGAATATTTTAAGATGATACCCTTGATTTAAGCGATCCAGATCATCTTGAACGGCAGATAATGCGGTTGCAGCTTTTTCGGTGAGAATACAGACGTTTCCTTCATATCCTGCAATTGGCCGGCCGACAAAGTTGTCGGAGGTCAAATAGCGAAGCGAGAGCAAGAATCGAGGATCTTTGACATACGTAAATCCTGCTGGCAGCATTGCTAATCCTCCCGAAATAGATGTCTTTTATAGAACGTTGTTTTAGAAGAGTACATCGCAACAAAATGTTCTACTCATTAACCTTAGTGACACCAACCCTCGTACTGTGGTTAAGGGATAATATCGTTGTTCGTACCATAGTGATTATTGTCAGAAAAGTCAAGACTAGAATATACTCATTACATTTCAAGATGAGAAGCAAATCCCCTTAATTCGTTATCAGGGATGGGCATCCTGCCCTCGACTTTGCGCTAATAATCCCGGCGCAAAACGCCCTTCTAACAAATCAAGGGGATTTGCTTCTTTTCCACGCCGTTCGTAGCTTGAAGTACAATGGGTATATACCGCGAGTGCAGCAATCGGTGATTTCAAAGGGTGTTGTCGTGTTTTTTATGTGTCGTAGGATTCGATAAAATTGTATTGTTAGACTGATAGGTTTTAAAATCTTGTTCAATTCCCGTTAATGCTTGTAAGTTTTTTGCGTTTTCAAGCTTTATTACCAAAGAGGCTAATTGGTTTACCCTTTGATCATTTTTTTGTACGACCCCTAATGATCCGACTTCTTTCAGAAGATCTTGTAATAACCTTAGGCGTTCCTTTATAAACGGGTGATTCTTTACTGTTAGCTCTGGTCCTAATAAAAAACCTTCTGATTTTAGACGGAATTTTTCCAGCTTGATCTTTTTTCCAATTTTTCGAAAGAGATCATGGGCTTTTTGTAAGCTGTTGTCAGCGCCATTCATTTCTGGGAGGTTTGAATAAAAATTCATAAAATCTCGATTCTTCATCGATGGAAACTGAACCGAGACAGCTCTTAATAATGTTATGACTTTGTTCTGGTTTTTTAAGGTTATTGTACCATCTTCGATTTCATTTAGTAAAAAACCTCTGATAGCAATACACTTAGTCTTGTCATCATATTTAGGGTTATTAAGGACTTTGTTTATCATAAATAAATGTTCTTTTGGTAAGTTTAAGGCATTAATAGTTTTCCGGGAGTCCTCGACAAAATTTCGCATGAGTGCACTTCTGGCCTTTAAGTCTTCTGTCACTTTAATTCGTTTTGCGAGTTCATTGTAAAAATTTTCACATTCTTGATCCGCTATAAATCTTGCTTTGCCTGATGCTTTGTTGATTGTTTGCAGCAAATTGGATTCCTTGTCATGCTGCAATAAATATCCTTTCAAAGCCACCATCTTTTGGTCATTGTTTAAATTTGGATTATTAATAATTGCCAAGATAAGACCATTATTTTCTGTTGCGACCTTTTTATTTTCTTCGACAAAGGTGGTTAAAATAAAATGAATCTGGAAATCTTTGTATCGCTCGGCTCCTCCCAACTGTCCTTTTGTTTTGAGAAAATTTTCATACATATAGATCATTTGCAGCGCAGCGTCATCTAAATCCGGGCGCTGGCGCAGTTCTCTTACCAGTTTTTCTATCACTTCCAATAGTGAAAGCCTTTTTCCAGGATCCGGATCACACATGTCAGCAAAGATTTCGCTGGGCAGTCCAAGATTTTTTACAATGGGGCTCTTAGGCTGTAATACTCTAGATGGATTATCTTTTCGGCCATCACCCATAAAAACAACGCCCAAAGCATATACGTCAGATGCAAAAGAATATGTGCTGGCTCCGTTATTTTCTCCCTCTAAATTAATAATTTCTGGGGCCATGTATCCCATGGTAAAACTTAAAGGGTTCTCAAACGTTTTTCCCGTTTCCCCAGGTTTTAAGATGATGGACAATCCATAATCGATAGAGGTTGTTCCAATCTGTTTACCTGAAAACTGATTTGCGTCGCCAGAATTTAAATTGACGTCTTCAACATTTGTCATATAATTTTGCAGCTTAATATCCGCATGGACGATTCCTAAGCTGTGTAAAAAATATAAATCGAAAGCCGCTTTTAATGCGTGTTGATAAGCAACCGTTAAATCTAAAGGTCCTTTTTCTATTGCATTTCCTAATTCGTCTCCTTTTTCTAAAGTTGAAACACTAAAGTTGAATTCTGTGCCATTCTTTAATTTTCCATCCTTCCCTTTAAAAGATAAAGGAGTTTTAGTTTTAACGATTGCGTACGCCTTATACTTACCCGTTTTATCTAATACGGCTATTTCTACTGGTGCTTTAACAGGTTCTCTATTTTTTCTCGCAACACGCTCGGTATGTTCTCTAGTAGCAAGTGCTCTATTTATTTTGGTAATAGCTTCTGCTTTAAAAGCGAAGCAATCGCCCTGTTCATCCTGAGCCACATAAACGACTCCAAAGGTACCTTGCCCAATACATTTATCTTCATTAATAACAAAAAGATCCCCATCAACATTAATGACTTTTAATCCTTTATATTCTTCTTTATCACTGGTGAAAACCGGAAGAGCACCTGCTTCTTGAAATTGTTTTTTAGCGGCTTCAAATAAAGGTTGTAATTGGGGAACTCTCCCAACAAGCTCTTTTTGTGGCATATTCACCCATCCCATTTATATTTGGCTCTAATAGTTAAACTAGAGTGTATTGGGGATTAGAAGTTCCTGATCTTAGGTTTGCCTATCCGTGTCAGAGCCCATAAGGCTTAGGCATAAGGTGGCATTACCCACAAGTTCATTTGTTAACCCTCACCCGCCCGCTTTCGCTGAAGCTGCGGCGGGAGCCCTCAGCAAATTGGGAGAGGGGTGGCGCGAAGCGCCGAACGATACAAAATCTGATCTAAATAACAGTTTTAATCCATGGTAAGCCGATGTACTCTTCCGATCTGCAAAATTAAACAATAATGAATTGAGAAGAGCTTGGTGTGTCAGCGAACATTGAGATTAAAAACGCATATAGAGGATATCTTAAGACTTATTATCTCTGGATTAAATGTGCTTTCCAAATGCTGTTCTTTGGGTAAAGTGCATTCAGGTGAGAGCCCCTCTTCTTTTGTGACTGCATCACCCTTTATATCTTATTGCAGATCATTAGCAAACCCGTCCCCCATTAACGTATATTGTAGATCCCTCGCAAATCCGCCACCGGTTATATCCTATTGTAGATCACTGCCCAATCCTCCCCCGTTTTCTAATTTAATGCTCAAAATCCGTACTATTTTTTTATCTGCCGCCGCATATTCCCGTTTCTTAAGTTTATTTCAAAAAAGATGTTTAAAGCTCTGTTTGGAGGCAAATATATGTTTACAGTAACAGAAGTATTTACAGAAAAAAGTTTAAAAAGCTTATCGCAAGCGCAAGTTCAACAATTGGCCCGAGATGCGAGCCCAGAACATTCAGGCTCATCTACGCATTTAGCCTCTAAATTCAAATATGGGTTATGTCAAATATATGGGTATTCAGGTGTGGCTCGAGATGTGGTTGCGGGGTTGGATAACTTGTTTGATGTTCTTTTTGAGGGTAGAGAGTATTCTGGGGCTAGTTCAGATATATTGATGAAAAAACAATTAAAAAGTTCGGAATATGAGCGCTTCTACCAAAAATACTATGCTATTGCAGGTACAGTTGTCGCGGTTGCATTAGCTAATACAGCACTGCTGTCCAAAGCTCAAACTATATTGGGGGTTTGCTATATATTAGGTATCGGTGTAGTAGAGAACGATATAGAAGCGGTACGGCTGTATCAGCTTGCGGCAATGCAGGGAAATGCAGTGGCGCAGTGTAATCTTGGGGGTTGCTATAGTAATGGTGTTGGCGGATTAGTAAAGAATGAAGAAGAAACCGTACGTTTGTATCAGCTTGCGGCAGACCAGGGGAATGCATTAGCGCAGAACAATCTTGGGATTTGTTATGCGACGGGTTTTGGTGGATTAGTAAAGAATGCAGAAGAAATGGTGCGGTTGCTTCAGCTTGCAGCAGCGCAGAGGAATGCGTTGGCACAGTATAATCTTGGGATTTGTTATGCGAATGGTATTTGTGGTTTAATAAAAGATGAAGTAGCCGCGGTGCGATTGCTTAAGCTTGCGGCAGCACAGGGGCATCTAAAGGCAATAGCAGCTCTTGAAAGGTTTGACTCTCAGAGGCATGCTGTAACCGCAGAGTTTCGAAGTGCGTTAGCTGCAAATGCAGGAAGTGCCGATGTGAAAAATCCTTCAAAAAGAATGAAAGTTGCTGTAGTACCGGAAGCGAGTGGTGCAGCATCTGCAGCTGCTCCAATTTCCGTTTCTTCTCGTGAAGCAGCGCCACTATTGATGTCACTGGACGCATTAGTTGCTGTGGCTGTTGTAAAGTGGAAGTCGTTTGTTGATGATGTAGTGGGCATTGAGGATGAGGGCAAACCCTCCTTGACTCTCCGTGGAAAGGAATAAGAAATAATTAACGTTACAGCGCACTAGTTAGTTTATGTGATAAAGTATTGCTCTTTTGTTCAATCTAAGGAATACTTAGAGCGCAAATTTTGAGGCAGGTTCTTTGATTGAAGTGAGCTCGAAAAGATGAAATATGTATTCGCTATCGTTGATGATAACGGAGCTATGAGATTGGTGGCAAAAAACATCACCAAAAGATGGATGTCTCAACGAGCAGACATCAACGGTGAGCTCATTGAATTTGAAAGCGGCGAAGCAGTATTAGACTGGTATCAGTCAGAACGATTGAAAGATCAGCAAACCTGTTATTTGTTTATCATGGATTATAACATGCCAGGGATGAATGGTCTTGATACCGCTAATGCGCTTCGAGGCATGAGTCACAGTACTCTACTTAGGATATATGGTTTTAGTGCGGAGTATTTCCTGTTCCAAGAAGAAAATCGTAGCAGGAAAACAGCGGCCGCTGGGGTTGATTTAAAATCTTTTAATGATTTTCTCGCTAAAACTCCGATTGTTCCAGGAGAATGGCCTCAAAAATTAGACTCCTTTGTAGAAGAATGGCGTCATCGCATGGAATCTGTTGTTTTAGACAGGTAAACTTGATTGGGTAGTTATCCAGATGTCGTCCCAAGCCTGATTATCAAAGAACAAATCATTTATTGTGGTTTCGTCATCCCCGCACAGGGGTTGCCGAGTCCCCACATGATTCGTCGAATCATCCTCGCGTAAGCGGGGGATCCAGGATTTATGTGAAAAAATACGCTTTATTTCTGGATTCCCGCTTTCGCGGGAAAGACGGTACTTGACTTTCGTGGGAAAGACAGTACCCGAGCAGTTCCATTACGAAGTTCTACGCGGTGTCTTTCCCTAGGTTTGCTATGTTAATATCATCAACATTCCATTTTCAAATATTTAAAGGTAACTAACTGTGTCAAAAAAAATTCGCGTAGGGGTTCTTTTTGGAGGGAAATCGGTTGAGCACCAGATTTCTCTGCTATCCGCTAAAAATATTGTTGAGGCAATGGACAAGGATAAATACGAAGTTGTCCTCATTGGGATCAGCAGAAGTGGGGAATGGTTTTTACATGAAGATTTGCATAAAGGTTTGACCCACGCAAATGATGCGAAATTGATCCAATTAACAGAGACAGAGGAAAATGTCGCCTTAGTCGCAAGAGAGATGGGGAGTCCTTTGGTGAGTTTGACTGAGGAAAAAACCGATCGCTCCTTGGATGTTATTTTTCCCGTTTTGCATGGCACTTATGGTGAAGATGGAACCATGCAAGGCCTGCTCAAATTGGCGAATATTCCTTTTGTGGGATCCGGGGTGCTTGCGTCTGCTGTTGGCATGGACAAAGATGTGATGAAAAGGCTTTTAAGAGATGCGGGAATTCCCACAGCAAAATTTTTAACCTTTACCTCTCATACTCGGCATACAATCGATTTTGATGCAGTCCAGGCTGCCGTTGGGTTGCCGTTTTTTGTAAAGCCGGCTAATTCCGGATCTTCGGTGGGAATTGCTAAAGTCAAACACAGATCAGAGTTTGATGCAAAAGTGGACGAGGCTTTTCAATTTGATCACAAAATTTTAATCGAAGAATATATTCCTGGCCGCGAAATTGAATGTTCCGTACTGGGGAATGAAAACCCCATCGCCTCTTTACCGGGTGAAGTGATCCCACAATTTGAGTTTCAATCTTATGAATCAAAATATTTCGATGACGGTGGCGCTATTTTTGAAGCGCCTGCTCGGTTAACCCAGCAAGAAATCGACGATGTGCAAGCGCTAGCCATTAAGGCTTACCAAGTACTGTGTTGCGAAGGGATGGCAAGAGTCGATTCGTTTTTACTGAAAAATGGGCAAGTGATTTTGAATGAAATCAACACCTTGCCTGGGTTTACGAATTTAAGCATGTATCCAAAAATGTGGGAAGCGAGTGGGCTTCCACTCAGCACGCTGATTGATCGGTTGATTGAACTCGCATTAGAACGCAGTCAAAAAGAGAGTAGACTTAAAACGACCATGGTGTTGAAGAATAAGCGGCCCGTTGTAAGCGATCTCTGATAGCCAACCATGCTTCAGTGTTGGGAGGAGATTCTACTAAGATACAATCGGGTGCTTTTTCGTCCATGGACCGTAAATTGTGATACAGTGCTTTGGCATATTCCATCGGATCAGGCGAAGCTTCCACCCAGTTGTGCGCATTAGCGTGATTGTTTGCTGGAAGCTTATCAAAACTTAACACACTGAAAAATCTTTGTTCTTGGTTTAATCGTTCGGCGAAGGTGAGTAGTGTGCTTCTGTCCAATAAATATAAAGGTTGAACAGGTGCATAATGGGATAGGCTTAAACCGGGGACTTGAACTTCTCCGTGCGCGGCAAAAATATTTTCTTTGAGCACTGCGATTAACGCTTCTTTAGAAATACTGCCGGGTCGTAGAATCGAGGGAGTCGCGCCAGAGAGATCTAATATTGTCGATTCGATCCCAACACTACAGGGGCCGCCTTCCAGAATATAATCAACGCTTTCTCCTAATTCAGTTCTCACGTGTTTTGCGGTGGTAGGGCTTAGCCGGCCATATCGGTTGGCAGAGGGTGCCGCAATCCCGCCTTTAAATGCGTGTAGCAGTTCTAAAGTGAGCGGGTGGTTAGGAATTCGGAGGGCGATGGTATCTTGTCCCCCGGTTACAATGGGCGGAACACTGGGGTGGCGAGATAACACCAAGGTCAATGGACCTGGCCAAAAGGCGGCAGCAAGTCGCCAGGCGGCCTCAGGGATGTGGATGGCCCAGTCGGTCATTGCATCACTATTCGGTATGTGTATAATCAAGGGGTTGGAAGCGGGTCTTCCTTTGACCGCGTAGATTTTTTGTACTGCAGCAGGGTTTTTGGCATTTGCTCCTAAGCCATAAACCGTTTCGGTTGGAATGGCGACCAATTTACCATTCACTAATAATTTTGTTGCATGTTCAATGGCATTCATTGTAGCTCTAAGAAGAGAGGGGTGCACTATAATATAATGGATCTTAACACTCGTCCAGATCTGAAGGGGAACCATCGCGTGAAGTGGTTAAGCTGGCCATATTGCCTTGGTTTGTTTTCAATTCTCTTCGCGACAGCCTTTTGCTTTGCAGACTTATCTGGTTCGTTAGATGAAAAGCAAATTTTACTTCGATTGCAACCCGAAGGACAAGTAACGGTCGAAGCCGGCGGAAAGGTTGTAGAACAGAAGCCTGCAGTCGCATTGAATCCCGGTCAAAAGCGCTACGAAGACACTTGCCATATCTGCCATGGCCCTGGGTTGGCTGGTGCACCGAAATTTGGGGATAAAGACGAATGGGCGCCCCGTATTGCAGAAGGCATGGATACTTTATTACAGCATGCAATTCACGGTTATAAAGCAATGCCCCCGAAAGGAACGTGCATGAGTTGCAGTGATGACGAGATCAAAGAAGCAATCGAATATATGATTTCACATTCAAAATAATCAGGGTCGCTGTTTACGCATCCAAATAGCTTTAATATGAAGATTCTTATTTTAGGATTTTCACCCCCCTTTAAATAAAGCCATTTATTGATAATCATTATCAGTTAATGTTTACCGATAAACTACTTAGGACCCGATAATTGCTCGATCTTTCTAAATGAAAGCGCTTCGATGATATGTTCATGATTAACCGTATCAGATCCTTCTAGATCAGCAATGGTGCGTGCGAGTTTTAAAATACGGTGATAAGAACGTGCACTGAGCCCAAGTTTTTCGATGGCTTGAGTGACAAATTGGTGGGTTTTAGGTTCAAGAACACAGTATTGTTGAATTTCTCGATTTGTTAATCTGGCATTTTGTTTTAAAGCTCGAGCGTGTTGTCTTTCTACGGCAGAGATAACGCGTTTTAAAACAACATCGCTGTTTTCTTCTGGGAGCGTGTGCGAGAAGGATAATGTTTCGATGGGAAGGGCTGGAACTTCCACTTGCATATCAATTCGGTCTAATAAGGGTCCAGACAGTCGTGATCGATAGCGTTTAATTTGGTCCAATGTGCACTGGCAACGCCTTTTCAGATCTCCTAAATATCCGCAAGGACAGGGATTCATGGCAGCGACGAGTTGAAATCGTGCTGGGAATTCTGTTTGCCGTGTCGCGCGCGAAATCAGAATGGTACCCGATTCCAGAGGTTCGCGTAACACTTCTAAAACTCGTCTGTCAAATTCAGGTAATTCATCCAAAAACAAAACGCCATTATGTGCTAAGGAAACTTCCCCGGGTCGTGGATAGCTGCCGCCACCGACTAAAGCACTGGCAGAAGCGGTGTGATGCGGTGCGCGAAAAGGACGCTGCCCAAAGGGTAGACGAGGTTGATGATTCCGGCTGACAGAATGAATGGCAATCACCTCTAATGCTTCATCCAGGGATAATGGCGGTAAAATACTGGGAAGACGACTTGCCAGCATGGTTTTGCCTGTCCCTGGAGGTCCCATCATCAGTAAACCGTGTCCTCCTGCAGCGGTAATTTCCAAGGCACGTTTGGCATGCATTTGGCCTTTGACTTCGGCCAAATCTAATTGTGCCGCTGTCGATTCCGTGACAGAGGGGTTTTGGCGAACGTAGGAATTTAAAGGGATCTTTTGGATAAGATGCGCGGAGACATCCAGCAAATGGGTGGCTGCGAGAATGTGATTATCGCCGGGTAAAGCGGCTTCTTCGGCGTTCTGCAAGGGGAGCACTAAGGTTCTGTTGGCTTTACGGCTTGCTAATGCAACCGGTAACGTTCCGTGAATGGCATGGAGTTTTCCAGATAAGGCTAATTCTCCGACAAATTCATAAGTGTGTAGGGCATTACAGGGGATTTGTTGTGAAGCGGCTAAGATGCCCAAAGCAATGGGCAAATCGAAGCGGCCTCCTTCTTTTGGTAAATCTGCGGGGGCAAGATTTATCGTAATACGGCGAGATGGAAAATCAAATTGGCTGTTTAAAATGGCACTGCGAACACGATCTTTACTCTCTTTAACGGCAGTTTCCGGGAGTCCTACGATAGTGAATCCTGGCAACCCAGCAGAAAGATGGGTTTCTACGGTAACCAAGGGTGCTTGAATGCCGAGGGATGCTCGGCTGTAGACAACAGCTAATCTCATGGAGACTTTATACTGAAAGATGGAGCCATTGACTAGTCAGACAAGTAGCGGATAAGTTTATAGAAAGCGGGATCCCCGTTTTTGCGTAAAGGCCGGGGGGTAATAGGTGTTCACGAACATAGGTAACACATTTGAGCGATGTTGAACTCATTTCTGAGTGAGTATGAAGCGTTTATTGATGTGGGGGATCAAAGACCACGTAGGATTTTTTCACCCAGCAAGTACAGTGATTCTGGAGTTGCAAACAGAACCAAAACATCACCGGCTTGAATGATCATTTTAGGATCAGGATCCGGATATCGGGTTGAACCGCGCGTGAGGACTTTAATCGCCAGGGGATTCTCAGCGTCGGAGATGTCTTCGATGGCTTTTCCGACGGCATAAGCATTTTCAGTGACCGTAATGGCGTGTAGGCTCATACGAGCCGCATCGGCTTCTTCTAATAGAGTGGGTTCATCCGTTCCTTTGAAAAATCCTTGGATGACGCGATATCTGTCCGCGTGAATGGCCCTAATTTTGAATAAGATCCGAGAGGCAGGAACACCTAACATCAAAAGTAAATGAGAAGCCAACATTAAGCTCGCTTCTAGAGATTCTGGTACTACCTCTGTTGCACCGGCTTCTTGGAAAGTTTTTAAATTCGAATCATTTTTCGTGCGAACAAATACTGGTATATCTAATCTGAGTGCGCGGATATGGCGCAGTGTTTCTAAAGCAGCGGGTTCGTCAGCAAAACTGATGACGATCATTCGTGCACGAGCTAATCCTGCTGCTGCCAAGACTTCGGGACGTCTTGCA
This sequence comes from Gammaproteobacteria bacterium, assembly GCA_013286785.1. Taxonomy (GTDB): domain Bacteria; phylum Pseudomonadota; class Gammaproteobacteria; order UBA6186; family Azoamicaceae; genus CADEGZ01. Next base: position 139,787 of record JABDFC010000001.1, on the reverse strand, counting down.
TCTCCAAAAAAGGCGTGTTCTCCTGCTAAAGTAGAGGAAGAAATTCGCATGGGATCCAAATCTAGGGCAATAGAAGTAATATTTTCTTGTTCTAAAAAGCGGGCTAATATCTGCCCTACTCGTCCAAATCCGCAGATAATCACATGATCTTTTAATTCGGCAGCATGTTCAGAGAGTGGCAGGCCTTTATGTTCTTCAGGAACGATTTCTTCCACTTGTTTGAATAAGTGGTTACTGATGGCTTTATTATATCGAATCAAGAGCGGTGCGACGACAATACTCAAGACGACAGCAGCAACAACGACTTGGCTTTGAACGGGATCGATGAGGTGGTTGTTAATACCGACGGTCAGAATAACAAAGCCGAATTCTCCCCCTTGCGAGAGGATCAAACCAGTGCGAAAGGCTTTAGACAGTGCGACGCCGCCGACAATGCGCGTTAGAGCCATAATCAGCACTGTTTTGAAGGCAATAAGGCTGAATAAGATAAACAATACCCAATGCCAATGTCTGGGTAAAGTGTCGATGTGTAACAGTGCCCCAATGGTAATAAAAAAGAGACCCAATAGCACATCTCGGAAGGGTCGAATGTCAATTTCAATTTGATGACGAAACTCGGTTTCCCCTAGCATTAAGCCCGCTAAAAACGCACCGAGTGCCATGGAGAGTTGTAGGTAATGCGTGATCCAAGCCGCGCCCAACACCACCATCAATGCAGCCATCATAAATAATTCAGTGGAATGTGACTTCGCTACTTCGTGGAATAAGGGTCTTAAGAGCCACTGTCCGACCAATGCCAGCATGATACAAATGCTGACCCCTTTAATCAGTGCTAAAAATATTGGAAGGAAAAGGGCATTTTGATCTTTACTGGCCAGAGCAGGGATCAGAATTAAAAATAAGACAGCGGCTAAATCCTGAAAGAGTAAGATACCAATCGATAAGCGGCCGTGAATGGTGTGCAATTCATGTTGTTCAGCCAATTGTTTAACAACGACGGCTGTCGAAGAGAGTGCCAGTGCTCCGGCAGCGACAAATGCGGTTTTGGGGGCAAGGCCCAAATACCAACCCACAATCGTTGCAACCACTGTACACAATAAGACTTGAATGCCGCCCAATCCTAACAAGGCTTTGCGCATGGTCATGATCCTGGCCCAAGAAAATTCAAGGCCGATGGTGAACATGAGGAACACAACTCCGAACTCAGCTAAGAAAGTGAGATCTTGGATACTGGGGATAAAAGCAAAGCCCCCTGGGCCGACAACCATCCCGACAAAGAGATATCCTAAGATGGGGGGTAAATGAATACGGCGAAAGAGTGCAACGACAGTAACAGCGCATCCCAGCAAAATTAAAATATATTGAAATTGTTCCATGTTCTTATTTTACCTGTATTATGCAGAGTATGAAAGGTTTAATTAATCCATTCGTGTGAATGAGTTGGGTAATTTCTGTTTTTCGAGCAGTGAAATTTTTTCTTCGAGTGCTTGTAGCTTTATTCTGGCTTTTCTTAATACTTCCGTTTGGATGTCAAATTCTTGGCGATCAACTAAGTCCATTTTTTTTAATAAACCAGGTAGTCCTAGTTGCAGTTCTGAAAGGAGCTCGTTTTTTACTTGTTCTACCGAAGGCGGTAGTGATTGAGAGAGTTCTTTGACAAATTCTTGTAAATACTTAATAGCCATCATCCAATTAAAATATCTGATTGGACAAAAAAAATCAAGTTAATTACCATGGTTTCAATTGATTTTAAAGGCTGTTTCTATGATTCACCGTCTCTATTATTCCCTAGGCATGGCCTGGCAGCACCGCGCGAGACTTCGAGTCTATCGTCGTCAACGGGCATTGCAGTGCAAAACAGTACTCGATCTCGATCTCAGCGCCGTTAAAGCACAGGGTATTCGGGCATTAGCTCTCGATTTTGATGGGGTCTTGGCATCTTATGGGGAAAGAGAGATCAGTCCAACAATTGGGAGTTGGCTTAATAACTCTATTGAAGTCTTTGGGCAGGGAAAGGTATTTATCTTAACGAATAAGCCGACGGAAGCGCGGGAATCCTATTTTTCGGAACATTTTAAAGGCGTTATTTTGGTAAGAGCCGCGCGAAAAAAACCCTATCCTGAGGGCATCTTTCAAATTTTGCAGCGGGTAAAGATAGAGGCTCGTGAGTTATTGGTCGTTGATGACCGGCTTTTAACCGGCATATTGGCAGCTATCATCGCGGAGACTACAGCCTGTTATATTACCAAGCCCTGGATTAATTTGCGAAAAAGGCCGGTCCCAGAGCTATTTTTCATGAGTTTACGGATCATAGAACGATTGATTGTTTAATAGAGGGTATGTTAAAAAGCCAAAGAATGGTCTTAAGTTTTTTTGAGTTGATTTTCTGTCTGGGGATAAGCATATGACATTTGTTGTTACTGAGAATTGTATTCGTTGTAAGTATACCGATTGTGTCGAAGTGTGCCCTGTAGATTGTTTTCGCGAGGGACCTAATTTTTTAGTGATCGATCCGGACGAATGTATTGACTGTGCATTATGCGAACCCGAATGTCCAGCCAATGCAATTCATTCAGAAGACAATTTATCTGAAGAGCAACAGCCTTTTTTAGCACTGAATGCCGAACTTTCAAAAAAGTGGCCTGTTATTAACCGCAATAAGGGCAGTTTGCCCGATGCAGAAACTTGGAAAGATGTTCCAGGGAAGTTGCAATATTTAGAGCGGGATTGGAAAGAATAGAATTTGGTGAACATCTATGAAGGTACATCAATTTACATTAATTTTGAAAGAAGTAGATGAAGATACTCCTAATTTAGATGGTATTCTTTATAATGCTGGGTGTGATGATGCGCTTATGGTACAGTTTATTTAGATTTTGATCGAGAAGCGGTATCGTTAAAAGAAGCAGTTATAAGTGCAATTAAAAATGTTGAATCTTCTCCTTTAGGCAGTGTTGTAGCAAGCGTGGCACCGGAAGACTGGGTGACAGAATCGGAAATTGCTAAGAGGACTTCAAATTCACGGCAAACAGTTTCACTGTGGACAAATGATAAAAGAAGAAAATTTTTTCCTAAGCCCCTTATGAAACTAACAGATCGTTCACCTCTCTGGAGATGGAGAGAAATAACTGAATGGCTTTATGATAATCGATTAATTGATAAACAAGAAGTTGAAAAAGCTGAATTCTTAGAGGATATAAATGCAGTTTTGGAAGAGCGTGATCCGAAAATTAGAGAAGCAAGAGAAATACTGTTAAGAGAAATTAGCAGTCATCATCAAGCTAGAATGCAATAAACAAAAAAGTACTTCCCTACTGTAAGCAAACTTTAATAAATTCGTCTTCCCAATCCATTCTGTTGGCAAGGCTTTCTCCGAGATGAGAAAGATCAAAGGGTAACGTTTCGAGATTTTCTGTGTTGGTGTATTTGTCGTTAAAATCTAAGACTACATCTGTGGTGAGTAATATTTTCTTTAATAAATTCCCATCGAGTTCTAGTGAGGAAGATTGGGAGTTGGAGTAGCAGTCAGCCAATTTTTCAAACATTTTAAAATGTCCTGTTGCAACATAGTCCATTAAAATTTGGCAAAATTCTTGGAGCGTTTCCGTTTGATTCTGTTGAGATACACTTAATTGACTATAATGTACTAATACTTCTTGTCGATGTTTTAACCATTGGTTTACTAAAAGGTCAATTTGGGATCTTGGAAACGATTCAAATTTTGTTTGTTGCAGCAACGTTATATCCCCTCATTTGCAAGATTGGGTAACTCTTCCCAGTTAAGTCTATCCTATTCTTTAAGTCAAGGATCTTGGCTTTTGTAGTGGATAAGACTTAAGAAAATCAGCAGAAATTCGTGTAAGCCATTGCCCATTCTTTTGTGCGTCATGGCTGCATCTTGCGCGTGAAAAAGGACAAAAATAGGGAAACCCCTAAGTAACATGTTGAAAACCATCAACAATTTTTTTGGGGTTTAGAGCAAAAAAAAACTAAAACGATAAAATACACGTTTTACTGGCTTGTATAAATATTTCAGTTTGGTATTCTGAAACTGTCCAGGAAGGATAGCGAGGATTAAGTCAAAGGATTTGACTGACAAGGATTGTCTTCCATCAAGGATGATTGAGTAAAAGGCGGGCTTAAACCCGCCTTTTTGTTATCCAGCGTAAAATAATAACAGTGTAGATAAAAAAGACCGTAAAACTCAACAAAGACCAAGCTGAAAGCGGAAGTGCGAATAAAGTAAAATCGATTGCACCGCACCCGTCGCCATTCATCACAGTTTCTTTAAGTGCCGTAAAAAAAGGTTGAAATTCCAGCATTTTTTCAAATCCTGCGGTACAGTTTGATGTTTCTCCGGCGGTAAAATATTGCAACCATAATTGTCTGATAGAAAGAGCCATCCCAAGGAGGCAGATGATTAAACTGGTTGGGCAATAAAAATACTGACAAAGATTTCGATGATTGAAAATGGCACCCACCCAAAACATAAAGCACAGTGCCCACAAGAGATATCGCTGCAAATAACAGAGAGAGCAAGGCTCCAGATCATAGCCATATTCTAATGCATAGGCGCTGCCTAAAAGCCCCAGGCTCACAATAGCACCCCACAAAAAAAGAAAGCGACAGTTAGATAAAAGAGATGGTTTTTTCATGGTTTGGGATCCTTTGTTTGTTTGTGTGCTCTGGGGTGACATTCATCATACACATGGGCTAAGTGTTGAAAATTGATTTTAGTATAAATTTGAGTGGTGTTTAGATCAGAATGCCCTAATAATTCTTGCACGGACCGTAAGTCCTGGCTAGATTCTAGCAAATGACTGGCAAAACTGTGACGTAAGCGATGGGGAGAAACTCGACTCTCAATGCCTTGTTGAATTCCAAGTGCTAAGAGACGATATTGAACGGCTCGAGTCGATAATCGTGTTCCTGCTTTATTCACAAACAAGGCAGTCTCCTCGGATTTTGCGAGTGTTGAGCGGATGGAGAGCCAGTGTGTGAGGGCTTTCATGGCTGCCTGGCCAATTAGAGCGAGTCTGGTCTTTTTCCCTTTCCCTAAGACAGTGGCTTGGTGTTGTGGGAGATCAAGATCTTGAACATTCAAAGAGACAATTTCTGAAACTCTAAGGCCTGCTGAATATAATAATTCTATCAAAGCAACATCTCGGATGATGAGTGGTTTTGTGGGAGATATTTCCAGTAACTTTGCCATTTGATCAACATCCAATGCTTTGGGCAGAGAGCGATTTGTTTTGAGAGAAGTCATGGATAAGACTTGTTGATCTACCACACATTTTTCACGGATCAAGTATCGGTAAAACGATTTCAATGCAGACAGTTGGCGATTGAGCGATCGTGTGGAGTTTCCGTTACTCCTTTTAGCCACCAAGAAAGCTCGAATGGTTTTTTCTTGAATATCATCCCAGCGTGTCATTTGTAATGGGACAACAAACTGGATGATATCGAAGAGATCCGTTTTGTAACTGGATAGTGTATGAGGTGAAAATTGCCTTTCCTGTTGTAAGTAGCGTAAGAATTTTTGGACGGGTTCTTGGAGATTTGGGTGTGTCATGGCATTATGGTTAGACAGAAAATTGGCCATTAAAAACAGCGGTTGTGGTTCCCCGCAAATAAACAGGACTATGAGAGTTGTCCCAACGCACGGTGAGTCTGCCTGCGCGCAAAATGATGGTCACGGGACTATCCAATAGTCCTAGCCTAATCCCAGCAATGGCTGCTGCTGCACTGTTCGTTCCGCACGCCCAGGTTTCTCCAACACCTCGCTCATAGGTTCGAAGTTGAATCTGAGAGCGATCTAAAACGGTCATAAACCCGACATTGACTGCTTGTGGAAATGAAGCATGTGTGCTGAGTAATGGCCCCAGTGTTTTAACGGGTGCGTCTTTGATCTGTGGCACTTGAATAATCGCATGTGGATTTCCCAAAGAAAGAACACTCATGTCAAACGAAATATTCTGAACAGTCATAGGATAAGTCAGTGCTTCGGTGTCTTGAATAAAGGGAATTTCACGTGGCTTAAAAATGGGTTTCCCCAATTCTAAACTCACCGTATTGTCAGCTTCAATGGTTAATTTGACCGGGCCTGCTAAACAGTCGGCGAGTAAATCGTGCTTTTGTGTCCAGCGATGATCGTAAAAAAAACGGGCAGCGCAACGTGCGCCATTACCGCATTGTTCGGCTTCTTGGCCATTCGGGTTAAAAATACGATAAGAAAAATCTGCTGTGCTGCGAATTGGGGGTTCCAGCACAATAACCTGATCGCATCCAATGCCAAAATGACGATCGGCGATGAGTTTTATTTGTTTTGCTTTTAATTTTGCTGGTTGAGTGATGAGATCCAGGATGACAAAGTCATTCCCTAAGGCATGCATTTTAGAAAAATGAATTAACATAATATAAGCTTAAAGCCCTTTAATCTTTGAGGCAAATTTTAATGATGCCTCATGGGACTTGACCTGGGGGAACGTGTTCCGGTAAATATAGAGGCCCGCTTTGACCGCAGGCTGTGAGAGAACAGACAAGCATGAAGCAGAATAAAACAAGTAGTTTGCGTGACATCCGGGTATTGTAACATGAATGGGTTGGAGAAAGGGATCCCGTCGGGGATCGAGACAGCTCATATGTTATCTGATTGACATCCTCTAAAGTGACAGCAAAGGCGGTCTGGTGATGCAAAAAAAGCCCCATCGACAGATTCGGAGTTATGTATGCCGATCTGGCCGGAAAAAGAAAACCCAACTCAGCGCTTGGGAAACGCTGTGGCCGCTCTATGGTCTGACAGCGCCTGCAAAAACCTGCCTCGATCTCGAAGGTATTTTTGGACGTTCCAATGATAAGATCGTCGAAATCGGCTTTGGGGATGGGCAGTCACTGGTTGAGATGGCGTTGGCTGCTCCTGAGCGGGATTATATTGGGATAGAAGTCTATCGAGCAGGAATAGCCAGCCTGCTTTCAGCGATTCAAAAAAAGATCTGTCCAATATTCGAGTGGTTGCCGGGGATGCTGTAGAAGTTTTAGAACATCAAATTCCAGATCATAGTTTAGCGGCTATCCAGGTCTTTTTTTCTGATCCTTGGCCGAAAGTTCGCCATCATAAACGGCGGTTGATCCAGTCTTCCTTTGTTACTTTAGCGGCTAAAAAAGTAAAAGCTGGGGGAATTATCCATTTGGCCACAGATTGGCAAAATTATGCAGAGCAGATGTTATGGGTGCTGTCGGAGTCCAGTCTTTTCCAAAATTTGGCAGGGGAAGGGCAATTTATGCCGCGCCCTGACTTTCGACCCCTTACCAAGTATGAACGGCGTGGGCTAAAGCTAGGCCACAAAACTTGGGATCTCATATTCGAGCGTCTTCTATTATAATAAATAGCAGGAGAAATACAGTGCTAGGAAATGTTCAGCTCACTTTCGACATGGTGTTGGTTTTAGGAATTTTAGTATTCACTGTATTGCTGTCGCTTTCAAATTTTATCCGCGTCGATGTGGTGGCTGTTTTAGTATTGGTGGTGATTGGGATTACGCGTTTACTGCCGCCAGAAGACTTATTTTCTGGGTTTTCCAGTGAAGCCGTAATGTCGTTGATTTCAGTCATGATTATTGGGGCAGGATTAGAAAAAAGCGGAATTGCACTTAGAATCGCTCGCTGGATATTAAAATTAGGTCGAGAGCGTCCCAACAAAATCAGTCTGGTTTTGATGCTTTCTTCCGGATTACTCTCGGCATTTATGCGCAGTCTTGGGACGGTTGCTCTTTTGTTGCCTGTTGTCACCCGAATCTCCATTCGGACGGGGATCCCAAAATCAAGGGTGTTAATGCCGATTGCATTTTGTTCCATATTGGGTGGAGCATTGACGATGATTGGGAGCAGTCCTCTCATTCTTTTAAACAGTCTTTTAAAAAATTCAAATCAATACGTTCAGGAATATTCTCGGACAATAGAACCCTTTCATTTATTTTCGGTGATGCCGATTGGGATTATTCTGTTAGGTGTTGGGATCCTATATCTGTTGGTCTTTGGACGGCGCTTTTTACCCGTGGAGCCGACTCAAACCTATAGCAGCGGGACGACAAAAACCCACTTTTTGAAAACCTATGGAAAAGGGGGAGATATTTTTGAACTCAAAGTCTTACCCGGCAGTGATTTAGTGGGACTCAATTTGCAAGAAGTGGAAACTTCATTAGCACCCTCTTCGTCTATTCTTGCGGTCATATCGGGTCAAGAAGTTAATTTGCCCCCGCAAAGAAATATTATTATTGAAGAGGGGTGTTGGATAGCCATCATGGGACATAAAGATGTGGTGTCTCAGTTTGCTGAACGCCATGGTTTAAAGATGAATGCCCGCTTAAATATATTTGCCGAAATGCTCCATCCGGTTAAGGCAGGACTATGTGAGGCAGTTGTTCCCCCAAGCTCTCAATTGATCGGTCGTGAACTGGGTGAACTCCACATGAAACGGACGCATCATTTGCATGTTTTAGCCGTTTATCGAGGGCAAACATTGTATGCCGGAGAACAGTTAAGAGACTTGGTCTTACGATCTGGGGATACCTTAGGGATGTTCTGTCGTTGGGAAGCCTTAGCGGATTTTGATAAAAACCCTGATTTTGTTGTTGTGACCACTTCTTATCCGCGCGAAGAATTACGGCCGCAAAAAGTCAAATATGCTCTGTTGTTTTTTGCATTGGCGTTGGGCTTAATTGTGTTTGGGCATTTTCCAGTCTCCGTTGGATTATTATTGGGGGCCGCTGGCATGATTGCAACGGGTGTCTTAAGTGTGGATGAAGCCTACGATAGCGTTAGCTGGAAAACGGTATTCCTAGTTGCAGGGTTACTCCCTTTAGGTCTGGTGATGCAAACAACGCATACCACCGATTGGTTAACCCAGCATACCATTCTATTGAGAGATGATTTGCCGAGTTGGGTGATTGAGTTTGGTTTGGCTTTATTGGCAACAGTATTTGCTTTCGTTATTTCCAATGTGGGTGCTACCATTGTTTTAGTACCTGTGGCAGTGGAATTGGCCATTAATGTGGGTGCGGATCCGAGGATGTACGCTTTGATCGTTGCCATTGCAGCTTCTAACACGTTTATTATGCCGAATCAGCAGGTCAATGCGTTAATTGCAGGCCCTGGAGGATATCACACGAAGGACTTTCTAAGAGTTGGTGGAGGCATGACATTTCTGTATTGGGCAGCTTCGCTTATCACGATTAATGTCTTTTTTTGAGTAAATCACCTTTGTGATGCATGGTTACCTACCCTGGGTGTTGATTTGAATGATGAAATCAGTTGACAATTTCAAGGTGATTGGTTGATCATGAAAATTCTCTGAGAGACAATATCTCTTTGAAAAAATCCAAGTCATATTAAAACCCAAGGCGTAAGATGGAATATAAAAATATTTTTCTACAAGCAGTCATATATCTAGTAGCAGCAATTGTTTCGGTGCCTATTGCAAAGCGATTGGGGTTTGGCTCTGTCTTGGGGTACTTAATAGCTGGAATTCTCATTGGTCCTTTTGCGTTGGGTCTGATTGGACAAGACAGCAAGAACATCATGCAATTTTCCCAATTTGGTGTGGTGATGATGTTATTTTTGATTGGATTAGAATTACGCCCTTCTCTTCTTTGGAAGTTGCGGAGTCAGATAGTAGGAACAGGACTGCTCCAAGTTGCGGGGACAACGGTTTTACTGACGACTGCTTTTGTTTTGTTAGATTTTCCTTTGTTGCAGAGTGTGGCGATTGGCATGATATTGTCACTGTCTTCTACGGCGATTGTTATCCAAATCTTTACAGAAAAAGGGTGGATGCAAACCTCGGTAGGCCAGTCTTCCTTCTCAATACTGTTATTTCAAGACATTGCGGTTATTCCCATTATGTTTATCCTTCCTTGGCTCGGATCCTCAACCAGTCATGGCGCGTTATCCTCTTCTATCGCCGATAAAAGCATAGTCGGTTGGTTGCAGCCGTTAATCGTCATTGCCTGTATTACCTTACTCATTGGCAGTGGACGGTACTTGTTAAGATCTTTCTTTCGTTATATTGCCAAAGCGAAAATTCGTGAAATTTTTACAGCAACGGCGCTTTTAGTGGTCATTGCCAGTGCACTTTTTATGCAGTCACTGGGTTTGTCTCCGGCCTTAGGGACTTTTTTAGCGGGGGTCATGTTGGCTGAAAGTGAGTATCGGCATGAACTAGAATCGGATATAGAGCCATTCAAAGGATTATTGCTCGGATTATTCTTTATTGCAGTGGGGGCAGGCATTAATTTAGATCTCGTTATGCAAAATCCCTATTTAATTTTAAAAGTACTATTAGTTTTTATTTTACTCAAAGCAGTTTTCTTGTATGCCATTGCTAAAATCTATAAAATGTCGACCCAAAATGGCCTACTTTTTGCTGCAAGTTTGGCTCAAGGGGGTGAATTTTGTTTTGTTTTACTCAGCTTTTCATTGGAACATCAAATACTTCCTGAAGCCCTAACGGATATATTAATTGTAGTCGTTGCACTGTCGATGTTAATCACACCTTTGATTATTCTTTGCTATGAAAAGTTCTTAGTGTCTCGGTTTGCAGCGAAAGAAAATAAAAAAGAATATGACGAAATTGATCCCCGTACAAAACCAGTTGTGATTGCCGGCTTTGGTCGTTTCGGACAGATTGTGGGTCGCTTGTTAATGGCTCACCAGTTTAAAATCACCGTTTTGGATCTAGACTCCGAGCATATCGAGTTGGTACGAAAATTTGGTTATAAGATTTTTTATGGGGATGCTTCTAGAATAGACTTGCTGCACACCGCTGGATTAGATAAAGCCAAAGTTTTTATCATTGCCATCGATGATTCGGAAAAAGCACTTGAGACTGCCAAGTTAGTGCGACAGCATTATCCAAATCTTAAAATTTTAATTCGAGTCAGGGGCCGAGTCCAAGCGTATGAATTTTTGAAAAATGATTTTACCTCTATTTATCGTGAGGTCTTAGATTCTGCATTGACCATGGGAGTAGATGCTCTCCAAATTTTAGGTTTACCCTATGAAAAAGCAGCTCAGTCCGCCAAAATTTTTAGACAATACGACGAATCTCGCTTAGTACACTTATCTAAAATATATCAAAATGAACAAGATTATATTGACGAAACAAAGAAGAATCGAAAATATTTAGAACAAGTCTTTAATCAAGATAAAGAAAATGTATCGATTGACCCCACGTTTCTTTAATAAAGTGGAACATGCCTAAATACTTGAAGATGTGGCTTATCGGTTTTTGGTTTGTCGTCCATCACGAGTAATCGTTGGCGAAGAAGAAGGGGTGGTTTTCTCAGAATTTTTATTATTTTGACTTCCCGACTGGTATTTTTGGGAAAAAGTTAAATGCAATGTTTGAGTGGGTGTTTTACTGGTTAGGATGTTCATCAGATGGGCATGTTCCAATAAATGAGCCGTACTTGGTTTTTCTGTAGCAGCTTGATTGAGCTTATCTCTAGCGTGTGCTTTTTTAACCTGTTCAAGTTCTACTTCAAGGAGTTTAATTTCCTGTTCATAAATTAATCGTTCTAATAATCTCCCTTCTTCATATTGTCGGTGAGACTTTGGAAGCTGCTTGATCAGTTCACGGGCATCACGAAATTTTTTCGTTTCTCTGCAATGCAAGGCAGCGACGTAAAACGGCGAAAAAACGCCTTTTAAGAAGGTAGATTTTAACAGCTTTAAGGCGGCGTCAAATCCTTGTTGCCTTAATTTCTTCTTAAATTTTTCCACGCAGTTATAAGCAATGACGCATTTTAAATCCGATAATAACGGAATGGGCAACGTTTCAACTTGTCCAATGATTTCAAACAGTTCATCGATATAATGCGCATTTTCTTGGATTAAGTTCTCTGAAAAATTGATCCCCAAAACAGTTTCTTCTGAAAACAAGCGGAGTGGATCAAGCCGGCAGATTTGGATGAATTTTGAGTATTCAAGAAGCCTGGCTAACTTGACTAGCTTTTTAAGATTGCGAACATGCAATACAATTCTGAACCCTGTCTCACCTGGCTTGTCTTCTTGGTATCGTCCACTGCCATCATACTCAACTTCAGTGATGAGCTGTTCGGGGTCTAAAGAGGAATAGGTGACTTTTTCTGACGCTTCATCGTGATGCCCCAGCCATTTGTCGTTTAGTTGAAAAAATTCTTGAGCACCACTGGAGATACGGCTGCTTCTGGATTTAGAGAAATGATCCAAAGTAGATTTATATTCGGCAATATGTCGAGCATCCATAGACATGCGAAAAGTGTTTCCTACGCAATTTGGCCGTCAATCTCAATCGAAAATAGTTAGTTGGACAATATAAATAAAACAGATTTTTTAAACAATGGTTTTGATCTTAAAGGAAATTTATAGAGAAAGAAAGGTGTTAGGACTGTTTGGATATGTAGGTTATTTAACTGGTGTCTAACGCAGTTGCTAGTAGAAAAGTGCCAACAGATCATTTAAAAACCGTTTTCCTAAAGCAGTTGGGATAATGCCTCTGTTGTCTATTTTTAATAAACCTTTTTCCACTGCCATTTTTAGCTTGGGCTCGATGGTGGTAGCCGAGAGTTGGGTTCGGTGTTCGAAGTGATCGAAGGTTGTGCCTGCTGTCAGTCTTAAAGTATTTAGCATAAATTCCAGTGGGATTTCTGCAGTGGGAATCTGCTGAGTGCCAGCCAGAAGGATATTGTTTGGATTTAAATAGTCTTTAGGATAGCGGGTTTTCCAGTAACGTGTTATTACATGGGTTTTCAAATCAGTAATTTTTCCATGAGCGCCAGCGCCGATGCCGAGATAATCCCCAAACTGCCAGTAGTTGAGATTATGCTGGCATTGATAGTCCACTTTGGCAAAGCCAGAAATTTCGTATTGTTTTAATCCGTGAGACACTAATAAATCCTGTCCTGCTTGTTCAATGTCATGCATCGTTTTTTCTGGTGGAAGCAATGGGGGCTTATGAAAATAAATCGTGTTAGGCTCTATGGTTAAGTGATACCAAGAAATGTGTTTGGGACTAAAGCGTAAGGCAGTATTCAAATCAAATAGAGCATCCTCTAATGATTGTTGGGGTAGGCCATACATCAGATCTAAATTAAAACTGTCAAAATGGGCTTTTTCCAGTAATTCAATGGCTTGGATGGTTTCTTTGGCTTCATGCACTCGGCCCAGTTGTTTGAGTTTGTCGTTTTGAAAGCTCTGGGCCCCCAGAGAAATTCGCGTAATCCCGGCTTGACGATATTCTCTAAAATCTCGATGTTCTAAAGTCCCAGGGTTGGCTTCTAACGTGATTTCAGCGTTCGATTCTACTGCGGCCAATGCTGTCACCTGGTTTAGGATTTGTTCAATTCCTTGGGGCGAAAATAAACTCGGTGTTCCTCCGCCAAAGAAAATGCTGTGAATCGGTCGCCCTTGGATCCATGGCAGATCATTTTTAAAGTCTTGTTGTAAAACCTGGATGTAAGCTTCTTCCGGGATATTGCCTGGATTGGCATAAGAATTAAAATCACAATAAGGACATTTCTTGACACACCAGGGGATATGGATATAAAGCGATAAAGGAATGGGGTTAATCATGAGATTTTAGCAGTTTATCCAGCAATTGCCGCATCGCTTGACCCCGATGGTTGGTTTGATTCCGTTCCTCAATACTTAAGGTTGTAGCAGGACGTTGGTGCAGCGTCGAAAAGAAAATCGGCAGATAGCCAAAACCATGTCCAGTGGGTTTATGCAAAATAGTTCCTTCCCAAAAACCTTCTCCAATGACGGGGGTTGGATCTGTTGGAGAGCGCAATAAAACAACCACGGCGTACAGGCGCGCCCTCCGCGCTGAAGCCGGATTTAGTTTGAGCTCTTGTAAGACTTTTTCAATATTTTGTTCGGGCGTGGCCTTGTGACCGGCAAAGCGGGCAGAATATAATCCAGGAGCGCCCTTTAAATCGTCTATGATGAGCCCAGAATCGTCGGCAAGGGTTGGGTAATTCGTATGGGTTGCAGCATGGCGAGCTTTGATCAGCGCATTCTCAATAAAAGTACTGCCAGTTTCAGGAACGTCAGGAATGGATAATTCTTGTTGTGAAATAAGTTGAATTTTGAGTGGCGTGAGTAACGATCGAAAATCGGCAATTTTTCCAGGGTTTGTGCTGGCGAGAACCAGAGTATCCATGATGATCCGTTCCTAAAAATGATTGTTAAAAATAAATCATAACGTTATTTTCGGGTTAAATCAATGTGAAAAAGTTCTAAGGGGATAGATGAGACTATACAATAGGCGATTTTCTGATTGTGAATGCATCATTGATTTCTATGTTCGGTGCTCGTTTTTTTCTTTAATGAAGCAGGCGAAGTTTCATATATTTTTGCATATCTTGCGGTACTTGATGCGTTGAAAATAGACTTTGCTAACCGATGCACAAAGCCGTGTTGTCCAAATAGTTGATCTGCTGGGGAGCTGGTCTCACCAGGTTGAGCAGGTTTATAGTAAATGGTTTGATTCATTTCATGTGGCTGAGTCCCCAAATCACAATTGGCGGCATAATAGCCTTTTGGTGCTGTATCTGCCAAAGTGATCGCGTCATTGTCGTAGACGTAAAACTTAGGAGTTTTCGAATCTTTATGTTCTTGAGCAAGTGCAGCTAAAATCGCGGCATCGTCTTGAAGTTTATCTTTGAGAGAACGTTTGGCACTGCCCCCGGCTGAAAATAGGACGGTAGGTGTCGTGGTGGTGGATGTAGTCGTTGTATTATTGGCTGCTGGAAGGGTTATTGCCGGGCCCTGTAATCTTTCGGTAGCGTTTTGGTATATGCTCGCAAACCTCTTAGTACTCGTCTCAGCAAGGGGTTTGACTAATCGATGGACAAAGCCAAGTTTTCCAAACAACTCGTCTCCTGCCTGTCCTCCGGATTTATAGAAGACCT
>JABDFC010000001.1:0-124739 GCA_013286785.1 Gammaproteobacteria bacterium | reverse complement strand
ACTCGTCTCAGCAAGGGGTTTGACTAATCGATGGACAAAGCCAAGTTTTCCAAACAACTCGTCTCCTGCCTGTCCTCCGGATTTATAGAAGACCTGTTGGTTTTGTTCATGTGATTGATTTCCAAAATTAAAATTAGCAGCATAATAGCCTTCTGAGGGTGGCTTATCAACCAACATGATTCTGAAGTTATCGTATACGTAATATTTAGGGGTTTGAGAATTCTTACGTTCTAGAGCAAGTGCAGATAATACGGCAGTGTCGTTTCGAAGCTTTTCCTCAACAGAACGTTCACTGTTGCTTCCAGGTGAAAATAGGATGGGAGGGGTCGTGTTCGTGATGGTGGATGTAGCCGTTGTATTATTGGCTGCTGGAAGGGTTATTGCTGAGCCCTGTAATCTTTCGGTAGCGTTTTGGTATATGCTCGCAAACCTTTTAGCACTCGTCTCAGCAAGGGGTTTGACTAATCGATGGACAAAGCCAAGTTTTCCAAACAACTCGTCTCCTGCCTGTCCTCCGGATTTATAGAAGACCTGTTGGTTTTGTTCATGTGATTGATTTCCAAAATTAAAATTAGCAGCATAATAGCCTTCTGAGGGTGGCTTATCAACCAACATGATTCTGAAGTTATCGTACACGTAATATTTAGGAGTTTGAGAATTCTTACGTTCTAGAGCAAGTGCCGTCAAAACAGCAGCGTCCGCTTGGAGTTTTGCTTGAATGGCTGGACTGATTTGTGGTAATGGTGACGACGCTGCGCCAGCACTCAAAGAACTGCTGGTGCTTGAACTGGGAGGAATTGGCGCTGTAGTATTGATTGCCGCCGCGGGTGGCGGGATGATTGCCACCGCGGGTGGTGGGTTCTTCTTAGCGGGAATAGCAAGAGTTTGGTCGACCGCTAATTTGATGGTCGCTAACCTTTGTGTCGGTGTTGCTAATTCAGGTGCTCGAACATTATGCTGTAAAGGGTGTCCGGCCTCAAATCCCTCGAATAATTGCCTCTGTTTCAAATCGGCAGCGTCTTGTCGGGCTCTCGCTTCAGCAGCGTCTCTCAGTTTAGCTGCTTCGATTTGTACTTCTTTTGCGGCTTCTATTTGTTTTTGAATGGCATCGTAAGCATTAATGAGGGCATCTTCATCCTTTTCGTTTATCGCGATCAGTGGCCTATATCGTTCGTCTCCTATACCGTTGTTTAATTTATCGCGTTCTTCCGCAATTCCCAACAGTTTGCTTTTTCTTTGACGAGCTTCAAACGAAAGATCCGTATTGGGTTGTTGAACTCCCATTCTCATTTGCATGGCAGCCGCCATTTGGTTTGCACTTGGAAGGGATGAACTCGGTGAACTTGATGCACCTGAAGTGTTGGACGACCTGGTCGGTAGAGGTTTTACTGCAACTGGCGTATTGGGTCGTGCTGCTGCCACTTGTTGTTGTCTTACTTTTAACTCTTGGCTTTTTTGGGCAAACTGAGCTCTAGTCGCTTCTGCGACTGCACTTTTATCGTTTTCATCTAACTGTGCTACTGTTTGGCGGAGCTTATTTACTTCGGCACGTAGTTCAACCATGGATAAGGTACCACCTGGAAGAGGAGAAACCGAGGGTAATCCATTACTCCCCGCAGCTGCCTGAGCGATGATTGGAATTGCCAGTTTTTGAGCCGCTTCCCATTCTGCTTTTTTTGCTTCCAGTTGTGCTACGAGCGTTTTTTGGTCCTCAATGACTTGTTTCAAGCCAGCCATGAGCTCATTTTGGCTGTGAACTTCTTGTCTTAAAGGGATATATTTAGCGACAAGTTTTGCGATGAGTGCTCTTTTTTCAGTCGCAGGATCAACGGCTGCATTGGAGCTGCTCGAACTGCTTGAACCAGCAGAAAGAGTTGGCGCAGAGGGTTTAATAAGGCCGCTCAGTTTTTGCATTTCTAGCTTAAGAAATTCAAGCCTCTTGTCTTCCTCTTCATCACGGCCTTGCTTTCTTTTTAAAAGGCTAGCTTCAAGTTCAAACTGCCGCAATTGTTTCGCAATTCTCTCTTGTTCCGCAGCCTCTTGTTCCCTCAGAGAACTAGAGCCAGAACTGCTGCTTCCTTTCTGTGGTGACATTCCGGTAGGTGGCGCTGTAACCATGAGTGGTGGGGGTGGAGGAGGTGCAGGGGGTGGGCCACCCATCGTTGGTCCGGGTGCCGCAATGGGCCTACTAAAAGCACTCACTTGTGCATTTAATGTGCCAATGCGATCAAACCCTTCTCTAATGTTGGCTAGTAAGGTCTTAATACCTTCGTCGCCATTCAAATTCTCTTTTTGTGTTTTTTCTAGTACCGATATTTTGGTTTGTAATTCTTTAATAGCATAATCTAATTCTGCGATTTCCGCTTGGCGTTTTTTTTCTTCTGCCACTTTTGTTTTTCTAATGGCTTCTTGCTCTTCCCTGTGTATGAGTACTTCTAAATCAGATATTCTCTGACTTTGTGCGTCAATATAAAGTGTCAATTCTGCCACTTTTTTTACTTCGGGTCTGGGATCTTTCCATCTTACGTCTTCTATCGCTTTGTTTCTAAGCTCATTTGGTGTTAAATCGGGGATCCTAATGGCATCACGTTCTGCTGTAAGTTTGTCTTTGTATTGTTGGCGCAATCGAATCTTTTCAGTATTTGAAGATGCTATGGATAGACGAGTCTCAAATTCTTCAGAGGCGACTAATTCTCGGATATCATGAACTTGTTGTCGTAACAATTCCAATGCTTGTTGTTCTTTTTGGATTTCTTGATCCAGGGCGTCTTTTCTGTGCTGCAGTGGTCTGGGATCATTTCCAGTAGAACCCATTACTGATTGCTGAAATGTTGTTAGTGGAGGAACAACAATACTCGATGACTCTTGTTGTTTAGCAGTAATCAATGCGAGTTTGGTTTGGATTTCTTGTTCCAATTGTTTGGATCTTTCTACGTAAGATCCACTTCCATAAGATACTGACGTACGCTTGGAAGTTAAGGTCATTGTGCTTGATTGACGAGTGAACATAGGGCCCTTGCCTTTTGCCATACTACTGCTGGAACCAGCAAGGCTACTACTAGAAGCCGCAGCTGCCGTAGGTGTTGGAGCTGGGCTTGTCCGTGCAGAGAATGATTTTTGAGGATTACTCTTTGAAGAAGGAGGTGCTGTCAAACTAGAACTGGATCCAGAATGCGTTAGACTAGAACCTGCGGTAGTGCTACTGTTATTGGCTGTCACTGGTGTTTTAGTGCCCGCAGGTAAACTGTCTTTTAGCTGAACATCTGCGAGGTTCTGGGTAGCTGCCCTAAATTTTTTTTCAAGCATGGCGTGTTTTCTGCGCGCATGCTCCATCTCACGCGTCAATGTTTCGATTTTTCTTGCGTATTCTTCCTGTAGGCCAACTTCAGGTCTGGGATCTACTTGCCCATTAAACGTCATCTCTCGTTGCTGTTTTGGGGTAAGGGCCGGCACAGTTATCGCGTCATGTTCTTTTTGTAATCGTGCTATATCAGCCTCCCACTGTTGGAGTTCGAGAGGGGTATTTGTTTCTGATTTTGCAAGTTTATCCTTTGCTTCACTCAAAGCAGCTTCTGCTTGCAGTAGTGCTTCGGACTTGCTTTTCTTGCCTAAACCATCAGTAAACATATTTCTTCTTAACACTCAGTTAAACTCTTTGTTAAAATTAAGGACACCTAAGACTACGAATAGTTCCGTCATATTTTTGAAGACCTTAATAGAAAAACTATTTTTTATTCACATCTGTTTACGTAACCAGTTTTTTAAGAAACTGGAGCAAATGATCTATTAAACTAACTATTAAACCATGATTGACCAAGACTCTAACATAGTAGGTGCTTGTCCGCAATGGTAATTTGAGAGAATTTTGGGGGTTATAAACGTGTAATAGCAGCTATAAATAAAGAACCTTAGGCATCACGCAGCTCTAATTTGCTTTCTGTTGTTTGATTGCATGGAACAGTCGCTACCTGGCCGTGATGAATATTGAAGATCTGATCCAGACCTTTTAAGGTTGTTGCACGATGAGAGACCAAAATAACTGTGGGGATCACAGAAAATAGGAGGTTTAAGATCTCTTGCTCAATGTCAGAGTTTAAAGAATTCGTGGTTTCGTCCAATAACAAAATTTCTGGCTCCATTAATAGGGCACGAGCCAGTGCGATTTTTTGTTTTTCCCCACCCGAGAGTTTAATTCCCATTTCGCCCACCAGACTGTCGAAACCTTGATGAGACTGTTCAATCAGTGGCATGAGCCCTATTTGAGAGGCTATTTTTGTCAGTTTTTGATCAGTAACGTGGAGAGCTCCATAAGTGATGTTTTCTCTAAAGCTTAAATTAAAAAGTCGAAAATCCTGTGGAATACAATGAATTATTTTTTTGAATTCATCTTTCGGGATACAATGAATGTCACGGCCGTGGATATAGATTTTTCCCTGGTTCGGGCGAAGAAGTCCAGCGGTAAGATTTAAGAAAGTGGATTTTCCACATCCACTTTGGCCAATAATGCCGATCTTACGATGAGCAGGGATGTTTAGAGATAATTGGTCGAAAATAGTATTTTTCTCATGATGGGAAAAAGTAATATCTTTGAAAACAATTCCTTGAAAAGAATGTGTCAAGTAAACCAAAGAGGATGGGTTTTCTGCTTGTTTTGGAATCTCGAAGATCTGAATAATTTTTTTAATGTCTACCAGAGACTCTGCCAATTGTCTAAATTCTAGAGAAAAACTCTTTAAAGGCAGGAAAGCCGCGATGAGCTGTCCTTGCAGCATGACAAAATCGCCAACGGTCAGTGTTTTATTTTGGATTGCGAGCACAACAGAGGCTAAGATACCGGTAATGGCGACACCTAGAACAGTCCCAATAGCAATATATATAAGATGTAATCGAGTATTCGTTTTGTGCCAGAGCACGGCTTCTTGGTGTAATAAATCGCCTACTTTTTTCATCTCAAAGCCGAGAAAAGACCGAATAACTTTGGTGTTTAAAATACTGTCACTGATTCGTGTTATGACTTTATCGCTTAACTGCCAGGCACTTTCCCGGGTTGCCGCATACCAGCCAGTTCCTTTGTATAATATCACCATGGCGATCATCAGTGCCGGGATAAGCCAGATACCAAAGAGACCCGCTTTCAAAAGAATGATTGCTGCAATTAATAGTTTAAAAAATGTTGGGATAATCAAGAGAAATACAATTTTAATGAAAGAGCGCGCACTAAAACTAATTCGCCGTGTACAGTTAATAACTTCGGGTATTGATAATTTATGATAATCTGGCAAGGAAATATGGTGAATGTGTTCGACTACTTTGAAATTTAAGTCTCGAATGGTTAAGTTAATGATTGGGAAAAAGATAATTTCTTGGATATGGCTAACTGTTTTTCCCAAAGTCCAGAAAAGGCCCAAGAGTAACACAGAGACCCAAACACTTTCGAGTAGGTTCAGTGAAAGGATGTCGACGATATTTTTAGAATAATAGGGGACCAAACTGGCGACGGCAATATCTGTCACGATCAGAGTAACTGCTAAGAAAAACCGAGCCTTGATCCCAGGGTAAGACCAAGTTCTTTTACAGATAAATAGAGCAAAGGTTTGTTTAAGCCAATTAAAATTAAAATTCATAATGCCTCTACAAAATTAATAAGACCATGATGCTCCGAATTGGATGATAGGGCCGGCTAAGAGGATATCCAATAATTTCAGGATGACAATTGCAATCATTGGAGAAACATCAATGCCAGCGATCGTCGGGACTAATTTTTTGGCAGGTGCCAAAACCGGCTCCGTCAATTGGATTAACACAGTGGTGAGTGGGTTGAAGTTTTTTGGGTTAAGCCAGCTTTGTAGAACCAACAGTAGAATTGCGAAAAAGAAGACATTAATCATTTGGCTGATGAGCTCACCAATTGGCCAAATCAGCAGACTGAGCATGCTGGGGGCGGCATGAAGTTTTAGCAGGCAGGTGATGGTAAATTCAAATGCTTTCAGGAAAATTAAGATGAGAAACGCTCCAAAATCCACTTTTGGATGGGGGGGGATGACCCGGCGTAATGGGATTAAAATAGGGTTTGTGACTTTAAAAATAAACTGAGAAAAGGGATTGTAAAAATCGATTCTAAGAATATGAAACATAAAACGTAATAGGAAAAAAAAGAAGCAGACGTCAATGACTGTTTTCATTAAAAAGAAAAGGGCTTGTTCAAAATAGGTATTCATGTGTTTATTCCTTGCCAAGTTTCTGGCTGATTTCAATCGTTCTCTTTCTCGCGGTTTCTAAGGCATTTTTGAATAAGGAGCGTATACCGCCACTTTCTAAAATCTGTAACGCTTGTTCTGTGCTGCCTCCAGGAGATGCGGCCTGTTGGCGTAATGCTGCTAAATCAATTTCATTTTCAATCGCCATCCGAGCAGCCCCCAGAGCCGTTTGCAACGTCAATAGGCGCGCTGTCGCATGAGAAAGACCCAGTTGTTCTGCGCCTTGCTGTAGTGCTTCCATCATTAGAAAGAAATAAGCAGGGCCTGAGCCGGACAAAGCCGCGATGGTGTCGATATCGTGTTCATGATCAACCCACGCGGTGAACCCAACGGCTCGGAGCAGAGACTCTGCCAGATTCTTTTGTTCTGGTGAAACGCGGGTATTTGCATATAATCCGGTGGCTCCGGCACGAAATAAAGCAGGTGTGTTGGGTATTGCGCGGACAATCGCTAAATGAGATCCCAACCACTGTTCCAAATGCTGGGTATTAATGTCCGTTGCAATAGAAATAATCAAAGGTTTTTTACTTAAGAGAGTTTCTTTGAGTTCAGTCACGAGCAAATGGATATCTTGAGGCTCTACAGCTAAAACCACAACATCGACGAGATTGACGGCTTTAGGGTTAGAGAGTTCAGTTTGGATTTGAAAGAGCTCTTTCAGTTGATTGAGTTTTTTTGCATTGCGATCGGTCCCCCAAATGTCGGAGGGATTAAAACCACTTTCAATTAACCCGCTAATGAGGCTTTGCGCCATGTTGCTGCTGCCTAGAAAGGCAATTTTAGGTTGTTTTAGCATGTTGGTTCTCTCCATCCTTCCGTTATCTCCCATTGTGCTCGATTTTAAGGGAGAGGGTCTATACTGGATAGTAAGTCTTTGGACAAACTAGGCTTATCTCAGGGCTGACCATAGATAATTTAACGAAAAATGACATAGGTCTATTGAGTTTCCTAGCAATAACACAGTCTATGGCGGGAAAACAAATTTAATACTGCGATGATTGGGCACCAATCAGGGGGATTACGTGGATATCACCGAATTACTGGCATTTGGTGTCAAAAGCAATGCTTCAGACTTACACTTATCTGCTGGAATGCCCCCCATGATCCGAGTAGATGGGGACATGCGTAAAATTGATCTGCCAGCCTTAGAACATAAGGATGTTCGTGGCTTAGTCTACGACATCATGAATGATAAGCAAAGAAAGAGCTATGAAGAATATTTTGAGACAGATTTTTCATTTGAAATCCCCAATCTAGCCCGATTTCGTGTCAACGTTTTCAACCAGAATCGAGGTGCCGGAGCAGTTTTTCGAACCATTCCTTCCAAGGTGTTGAGTTTAGAGGAACTGGGTTGTCCTGCAATTTTTAAAACCATTGCCGAAAATCCCAGAGGAATTGTATTGGTCACAGGTCCAACCGGTTCGGGTAAGAGTACAACATTAGCCGCGATGATTGATTATGTGAATACCAACCGTGGGGAACATATTTTAACGATTGAAGACCCAATTGAATTTGTTCATAAAAGTAAAAAAAGCCTTGTGAATCAGCGTGAAGTCTTTCGCGATACTCAAAGTTTTGCTGCTGCGTTACGATCGGCGTTACGCGAAGATCCAGATGTGATTTTAGTGGGTGAAATGAGAGATCTAGAGACCATTCGACTGGCCTTGACGGCTGCTGAAACTGGACACTTGGTTTTTGGTACGTTACACACGACCTCTGCAGCAAAAACAATTGATCGTGTAGTCGACGTTTTCCCTGGGGATGAAAAAGAGATGGTTCGTGCGATGTTATCAGAGTCGCTCCGAGCCGTTATATCGCAAACACTCTTAAAGAAGATTTCTGGCGGACGGGTGGCAGCGCATGAAATTATGATTTGTAATCCGGCAATTCGGAACCTGATCCGCGAAGCCAAGGTTGCTCAAATGTATTCTGCGATTCAGACAGGCCGTGCGCTGGGCATGCAAACATTAGATCAAAATTTACTGGAATTAGTCGAGAAAGAAGCCGTTCTACGCAAAGATGCCAAATTGAAAGCTGAAAATAAAGATTTATTCAATTAGGGGTGTATAGAGATGAGTCTTGATGCCTGGTTAACCATGATGGTCGAAAAAAAAGCATCCGATCTCTTTATTATGGTTGGCGTTCCTCCCACTGTGAAATCTAACGGAAAAATGGTTGCGTTAACGACAGAAAAATTGACCAGTGAAGAAGCCAAAGAGGTTGTCCACTCGATGATGACCGATAAGCAAAAAGATGAATTTATAAATCATAGAGAATTAAATTTTGCTATTTTTAGAACCGATCTGGGAAGGTTTCGGGTCAGTGCATTTCAACAGCGTTCGTTCGTTGGGGCGGTTTTAAGAAGAATTGAAACCATTATCCCAACCCTAGAAGAATTGGGGGTTCCTTCAGCACTCAGCGAATTTTCTTTGATACAACGTGGGTTGGTGATTGTAGTCGGAGCTACGGGTGCTGGAAAAAGTAGTACCTTAGCTGCCATGATCGGATATCGAAACAGAAAGTCTTCTGGGCATATTATTTCCATTGAAGACCCGATAGAATTTGTTCATGAACATCAAAATTGTATTGTCACTCAACGAGAAGTGGGGATAGATACTGAATCATTTGAAGTGGCCTTAAAAAATACATTGCGCCAGGCGCCAGATGTGATTCTAATTGGAGAAATCCGCAGTCAGGATACGATGAATCATGCCATAGCGTTTGCGGAAACCGGCCATCTATGTTTGGCGACTTTACACGCCAATAATGCCAATCAAGCGCTCGATCGGATTGCTAATTTCTTTCCACCAGATATGCAGCATCAATTGTGGATGGATCTTTCATTAAATTTAAAGGGGATCATTGCCCAACAATTGGTTCCAACTCTGGATGGAAAGGGTCGAGTTCCCGTGGTGGAAATTTTGATCAACACCCCAGTTGTCTCTGAGCATATTAGAAAAGGAGATGTCAGTTCTTTAAAAGAATTTATGTCTAAATCAAATGAGCTTGGCATGCAAACGTTCGACCAAGGGTTGATCAAGTTGTATGCCGATAAGAAAATCAGTTATGAATCAGCGCTGAAATATGCAGACTCCGAGAATGAAGTTCGATTAATGATAAAATTAAAAGGTGGCAAAGGACTGGACTCACCACCAGGATTGAGTATTGTCGATGATAAGCCCTACTCTTAAGAAAACTCTACTAATCCCAGTCATTCCTGACAATGATAAGATTCAAGCAATAAGAGTGAGACGGTCGCTTTATGCCTTTATTGGTGCGGGTATTCATACCTTAATGTGTATGATTCTCTGGGTGGATGGGTTATTTCGAACGACGCTTTGGGAATTTATTGGAGTATTTTCAGTAATTTGGATCGGATATTTTGTTAATTTTTTGATTATACGATTAGGAATAAATAAGAGGTTTAAAGATCCAAGGCTCACTTTCCCGATGATGCTTTGGGCAGTATCTTGCCTTATGTATACCATCGCATTAACCAATAGCTTAAGATCTGTATTGTTAATGTTTTATCTGTTGATTCTGGCAGTTGGCGCTTTCTATTTAAATCGATTTCGTTATGTTTGGATGGTTCTATATGGGATTGTTTGGTATTTAGCAATCATCATTTATTTCATTAATTATTATCCGGATCTTATCAACCTAAAAACAGAGATGGCCGTGTTTTTTTGTTATGTGGGAATTTCTTTTTCTTTATCAGTTGTTTGCGCCAAAATGAATAACCTGAGAAAAGAACTCAAAAGAAAAAACAGGAGTCTTTCTGCAGCTCTGAAGTATATCAAATCGATATCAGTCACGGATGAATTAACTGGCCTAAAAAATAGAAGATATATCTATAACATCTTATCTCAACAAAGGCTCATGGCCGAGAGAAAACAGTATGGATTTTCGATTTGCATGATAGATTTAGATTATTTTAAAAATATCAATGATCTTTACGGGCATCTATTAGGGGATAAAATGTTAAAATCCTTTGCAGCTACGGTGGCAAAAAAACTCAGAAAAATAGACTATTTCGCGAGAATTGGTGGAGAGGAATTTTTATTAATACTGCCTTTAACCGATAAAATTCAAGCAGAGCGAATGGCAGGGCGCTTGCGAGAAACCATCGAAAATGAGAATTTTAACAACATCGTTCCTGGGGCAAAACTGACCGTGTCTATCGGTGTGACAGACTATCGTTGGCCAGAAATGATCGAGGAAACGCTTAGCCGGGCTGATGGGGCGTTGTATTCAGCGAAACGGGCTGGGCGGAATCAGGTGAAGGTTGATTAAGGGGATCGATCGGTATATCGGCCGGCGGCAATAGTTTCGAGACACGTTGCTGATAAATTGTGATGGTATCCGATTCTCCGGCGTCCTCTCCAGAGGAATGCGTCACTTTGGCTTGTAGAGTGTGACTGCCTCTTTCTAAAGCGGGTAAGGTGATGCTCGTGGAATTGACGGGATCGCCGCTGGCTTGTCCGTCTACATAGAGGGTGACAAGATCATTGGCCTGCAAGGTTGGCGTAATAGAAAGTGTCACAGGAATTGATTGGGTTGCACTGGGGAATGTTTGCTGATCTTGAGGGCTCTCGATTTCAACCGTGTAGGAAACCGTAGAACTTTGATCGTCCGCTAAAACACTGTTGCTCAAAAAGCCACACAATACAATCAAAAGGATCCTTTTCGCTGCTTTCATGTTCCGCCTCCGTGCTAGATTAAATGTATTATAGCCGAATGCTACTAAGAGAAGGAAAGCTATTTATTCGTCAAACGCTTAGTATCGTCATCCCCGCACGTTATGAGTTTATTTCTTTGAGCAGGTATTGCTCAAACCTTTAAATTCCACAGTATTTATTAGCAATTTCCCTTATCTTAGTGCCATTCTATTATAGCTAATGTTTTTGTTCAGGATCCTGCGCGTTTCTGGGGAGAATAAACCCATCGGTTGCACGTCTTAAAATTCGGAGGGCATGGCGACTGTGGGTGGTATTCCAAAGTTCTTCAGCCGAGAGCAAATCGATTGCATCCCCTTTGTGATCCATTTCCCGGATTTCATGTAAAACGTCTATTAAACAGACAAATTGTTGTCCCAATTTGGCAAACAGAGGGGATAATGAGTTGTGCAAATTATCTGAGAGTGAAGCATAGGCGTTTTGACCAAGCCCGATGTAATAACTGATGGGGACGCGACGTTTTCTGGCAGTTCCCGGGAACAAGCCAGCATATAACAAACATTTATCGCCGACTTCTTGTAGTGCTTGTCGATTTTCGGAGCGGTATTTTTTGACATGAGTGAGATAATCAATGGCCAGGATATTGTTGATGATTTCTGGATTTTTTGTAAATCGCATCAAGAGGAAGACCAAATAACTTTCTAAATCTTCTGTTAAGGTGATTTCAGAGGACTGGAGGGCTTCTGTCATGAGCGCATGCCAGGACGCAAGTGAGGTCGGTTCTAATTTTAGGTTTTCCATACAAGTCACACCTTGATCAGCAGGACTTACACGCAATTTTTAAGTTTTTCAGCTTATAGTTACATTATAACGGAAAACTCTATACTATGTTAGTAAACAAAGTATTTTTTTGTAAAAATTTGCTTTATTCAGAGTATTATCTTAGTATTTTAACTTTTGTTTTATATCCACGGTTAGAGAAGTTCAAATGATTGAAAAATTGAGAAATATAGCCATTATTGCCCATGTCGATCATGGTAAAACCACTTTGGTAGATAAACTGCTCCGTCAGTCCGGCACCTTTGGGGATCGAGCCCAATTGGTCGAACGCGTGATGGATTCGAATGATTTAGAGCGGGAGCGGGGCATCACCATACTAGCTAAAAATACAGCTATTGAATGGCGTGATTATCGCATTAACATTGTGGATACGCCTGGGCATGCCGACTTTGGGGGAGAAGTCGAACGAATTCTTTCCATGGTCGATTCCGTTTTACTGTTGGTGGATGCGGTCGATGGCCCCATGCCACAAACGCGATTTGTGACGCAGAAGGCGTTTAAGCGAGGCTTAAATCCGATCGTTGTAGTGAATAAAATCGACAGACCGGGGGCTCGTCCAGATTGGGTAGTCGATCAAATTTTTGATCTCTTTGATAAACTGGGTGCGACTGAACAACAATTAGATTTTCCGATTGTGTATGCTTCTGCGTTAGAAGGATATGCCACCTTAGATTTGAAACAACCCAGCCAAGACATGACGCCTTTATTAGAAACCATTGTGCAACATGTTTCTCCGCCGCCTGCTGAATCCGAAGGTCCTTTTCAAATGCAAATCAGTTCCTTGGATTATTCCAGCTATGTGGGTGTGATTGGCATCGGGCGGATCAGCCGCGGACAAATTCGCCTAAATTCCCCAGTTTCTATTGTGAATCGTGAGGGGGCAGTACGTTCGGGACGCGTTTTACAAATCCTGACGTTTAAAGGGTTAGAGCGCAAAGAAGTCAACGAAGCATTTGCGGGTGATATTGTTGCCATTACAGGGATTGAAGACTTAACGATTTCGGATACTGTGTGCGCCAAAGAAACACCGGAAATGTTGCCACCTCTCAGTGTTGATGAGCCTACCATTAGCATGACCTTTCAGATCAATGACTCTCCCTTTGTGGGAAGAGACGGAAAATTCGTCACCAGTCGACAATTAAGAGAACGACTCATGGAAGAAGTGATCCACAATATTGCCTTAAGAGTCGAAGACACCGGAGATGCCGATAAATTTAAAGTATCGGGACGTGGTGAATTGCATTTAGGAATATTAATTGAAACCATGCGGCGCCAAGGGTATGAATTAGCCGTTTCCAGACCGGAAGTTATTTTGCATGAAGTGGATGGAGTATTGCAGGAACCTTATGAACAACTGGTTGTGGATGTCGAAGAAGTTCACCAAGGTTCGATTATGCAACAGCTGGGAGAAAGAAGGGGCCGATTGGTGGATATGATTTCCGATGGCAAGGGCAGAGTGCGTTTGGATTATACGATCCCGGCACGAGGACTCATTGGTTTTCATACGGAGTTTTTGACCCTGACTTCGGGATCAGGGGTAATGACTCATGTGTTTGATCACTATGGTCCTGCAGATAAAGCGCCGGTAGCGAAACGTAACGCGGGGGTTTTGATTTCGAATGCGGCTGGAAAAGCCACAGCCTATTCTTTGTGGAATTTGCAGCCACGTGGCCGCCTCTTTATTGGTCCTCAAACCGAGGTGTATGAAGGCATGATTGTTGGGATCCACACTCGGGATAATGATTTAGTGGTCAACGTCACAAAAGAAAAACAACTAACTAATATTCGGGCTGCAGGCAGTGATGAAAATATTATTTTATCGACGCCCATTAAGCTAACGTTGGAATATGCTCTAGAATTTATTGAAGAAGACGAGCTGGTTGAAATAACACCAAAGAGCGTGCGTTTACGGAAAAAATTCCTGAAAGAGCATGAAAGGAAGAAAGCTTCTCGGGGAGGTTAAGAAGTCTCCAAAAAAGATGCCCAGGTGAGGAACCTGGGCTAACACCGAATATGGTCGGTTGGAGATTGACCTTGTCATCATCTCGTATTTCCCAAGGGGCTTCTATAGGAGATTCACTGAGATTGGTGTAGGATATTTGCCATATGCTAACCCTTTATCCCGCGATTAAACCCTATGCGGTCCATCAACTGGCCGTTGATGACATTCATACATTATTCATTGAAGAGTGCGGGAATCCCAAAGGATTACCCGTGGTGTTTTTACACGGCGGCCCAGGCGCTGGGATTACACCCGATCACCGTCGTTATTTTGATCCGTCTTTATATCGGATCATCTTATTTGATCAGCGTGGTTCAGGACAATCAACACCGCATGCCTCTTTAGAGCAAAACACAACATCATTATTGGTTTCTGATCTCGAAGCGATACGGAAACATTTTGGCATTGACAAATGGGTTTTATTTGGGGGCTCGTGGGGAGCAACCTTAGCGTTAGTCTATGCCGAAACACATCCCAGCCGGGTTTTGTCACTTATCTTGCGTGGGATTTTTTTGGCGCGACCGGAAGACATTGCTTGGTTTTATCAAGTGGGTGGCACCAGTCGAGTGTTTCCCGATTATTGGGAGTCATTTGTTGGGCACTTGCCAGTGGATGAACAAAAAGAAATCTTACAAAATTATTATCAACGCTTAACGGGGCAAGATGAAGTCGCGAGAATGGCGGCCGCAAAGGCCTGGTCTTTGTGGGAAGGGTGTTGTGCGACGTTGCAACCCAACCGTGAAACCGTGAATCAATTCAGCCAACCGCATCTGGCGCTAAGCTTAGCGCGGATCGAAACGCATTATTTTATGCACGATTCATTTTTAGAGCCCAATCAAATTCTAAAGAACGTCTCTCGATTGGCGGGTATTCCAGGGATTATTGTTCATGGCCGTTACGATGTGATTTGTCCGTTGGATGCCGCCTATGCCTTGCACAAAGCCTGGCCTGGCTCCGAACTCGATATCATTCGAGATGCTGGACATGCAGCTTGCGAGCCCGGTATTATTAATGCTTTGGTGGTTGCGACCAATCGAACCGCGGAGCGTTTAAAAGACGGATCTTAGGAGAAACCCTGTATGGCTGCAGAGCAGAGCGATGTCAGTGCACAACTTCAATTGAGCGTAGCACTCCTGGCTGCTCAAGCTGCCTATCAACAAAGATTAGAAAGTACCACCCAGATTACTGTGACGCCTTCACCCGGCAAGTATGATATGGATGGAAGAAGTTATCCTGGAGACTTTTACCATATAAAAGCGAATCAAGGAACGCTCGCCATTCGGGTAACTCACATGAATACGACTGAACCTGGGACAATGGACGTTGGGATCCGGTTTCCAACTCGGTTTATTTTGACAATGTTGAAATTACATAAAACAAGACACGAAGATTTTGTTGTTGCGAGAGCCAGTGGGTTGGGAGAACCGGTTGAAACTCATCTAGGGGTTATTGACACCATCAGCGATCCCCAATATTTACAACATCCTGTTGCCACTTTAACGAACAATGGAAGAATAGGCCTAGATCGTTTTTATAATTGCGAAGAAAACGATGTTTGGTTGAAGGAAGACAAACCGATGATTGGGGTTCGAAATCCTACCACGCGTAGAAGCTAATATCTCGATCAGAAAGCCCATTAGGGCCTAAACGTATTCTAAGAGTCTGAAAACGAACAGGTATTGATTCACGCACTGCCATCCCCGAGAAAGCGGGAATCCAGGTTTTTAAAACCCTGAAAAATCTAAGAAGAGAATTGTCTCACAAAGTATTGGAAATGAGAATATTCAAAAGGCTGATCAGGGAATGTCTTTCGGTTTTTTGAAGGGGGTCGAAAAATTGCTCATCAATTTTTTCAATGATAGGGACTAAAGTGGCTGCGATCGTTTTCCCTTTTTTAGTTAAATGCACAGACTTGGCACGAGGATCTTCTGAGTGTTCGGTCCGTTTTACGTAGGCCTCTTTGACCAATTTTTTCAGTGCTTGCGAAACGGTCATTTTATCCAGCTTAGACCAGCGAATGATGAGGCTTTGCGAAACCGTTTGGCCTTGATTTTCAAACCATAAGGTGACCGCCAAGATCACAAATTGGGCATGAGAAATTTGATAAGGATCTAATGCTTTTTTAATCAAACGTTGCCAAGTGATCGTCGTTTGCCACAGCAAAAATCCTGGGCTGTCTTCTGGCTTTTCGAAACCAAAAACGGGTTTAGGCATTCGAACTCCTGGCTAAACGCACCAATGCGTCCAGATTTTTTGGAATGGATGCGGTAATTTTTTTGGCGACACAGTGCACCCAAAAGAACCGCAGCGGGCCAGAAACCGTAATGGTATTGGTAATGCGGAGTCCATTTGTAGTTTCTTCTAGTTCATGAATATCGTGCATTGTGGCACCAAAAAATCGACAGTAGTCTGTAAACGTTTTGTTTGGGACGACTTCTGATAAGGTGATCTTCACTTTGGGTCCACCGATGGGTTTTAACATAAATTGACTGCCTGCGATAAACTCGCTTTCCATCTTACAGTATTCTAATTCGGTATCCCACTGCGGCCAATGATTCACGTCTTTCCAGAGGCCCCAGACTGCTTCTTTTTTTACCTCGGGGTAGATTTTACTGAACGATTTAGTCCACATTGTGTTCTCCTGAAAAATGATAAACAGGAATATAATATATGAATTTACTATATGTCAAGGGTTGATTTTTTTGGCGTATATCCCATTATCTATATTTCCCACTTGAATCGAATCCCACTTATTAGCTATACTGTATTTTATCAGGTATGAAATAAGCGGAGAAAATGCCCATGTTACCCAAAATGGTTAGACCAGATTCCAAAGGGAGAATTACTTTGGGACATTTAGCAGACGGTGTCAGTAGCTTTTCCATCACAGAAACCAGCGATCATAAAATTATACTGGAACCTTATACAGAAATTCCTGCCAGCGAAAAATGGCTGTTTACCAATAAGAAGGCACTGAAGAAGGTTGAACAAGGGTTAAAAGATGCGGCGTCTGGACGTCTTTCAGACAAAGGCAGTTTTGCGAAATATGCCGATGATGATCTCGAATAATGTTCAAATTATTATTTACTGACCAAGCAAAAGCCGATTTTCACACCTTAGAGAAAAGTGCAAACCTTTCAAAACGCCTTAAAGCTGTGAGAAAGACTTTGGGATATTTAGAAACTAGCCCCCGTCATCCCAGTTTAAACACCCATAAGTTCCACTCACTCAAGGGGCCAAATGACGAAGAGATCTTTGAAGCCTATGCAGAAAACAAAACTGCTGCAGCTTATCGGATTTTTTGGTATTACGGTCCTGGTAAAAATAAAATCACGATTTTAGCCATTACACCGCACCCATAGAGTTTTTTGTAAAAGACCAGGATAGCGATCGGGCAAGCATTCGCTACAATATAAAAGGGAGACGTACTTCTGATGGAAAATACGGAAAATTTAATTGAATGGGCAAAACAATCTCTTCTCTCAAATGGGTACAGGCTTAGTCGCGCTCCGGAAGAGATCCAAAAAACTCCCTACTCGAGTGTTTATCGATTTTTCAGCTCAGAAGGGATGATTTACTTAAAACAAACACCGCCAACATTATTTTTAGAGGCTGCGATCATGCAAAGATTGTACGATGACTTTCAAGCGAAGGTTTCCTCTGTCCTTGCCACGAATCAAGAGCTTAACTGCTTTCTCATGAAAGATTTTGGCAGCCCCTTGCGAGACAGGTTGAAAATTAATTTTCAAGCCGATTTATTGTGTGGTGCGCTGACAATCAATACCGATATTCAATATAAAGTGGCAAATCATGTTAATACTTTTCTGGAATTGGGGGTGCCCGATTGGCGATTAACTGAATTGCCCAGACTTTACCAAGCAATGATTGCCAAAGACGCCTTATTACTGCAAGATGGGATCACCCAAACAGAACTGAAACAATTGAATGAGTTACTCCCCGTTTTATCCTCTCTGTGTGAATTGTTGTCTCAGTATCGTTTGCCTGAAACTCTGGATCATTGCGACTTTCACGATAACAATGTTTTGATCAAAAATGATTCAGATGAGATGACACTCATCGATTGGGGGGAATCAGTCATTGCACATGTCTTTTTTCCATTGATTTCGTTTAACAGTGCTGTTGCCAATCGTTATCAGCTGAAAGAGGGCGATCCTGTTTTCATTAGGCTTCTAGATGCGTGTTTTGAGCATTGGCGGAGTGTTGGTTCAAAAGAGAGTTTATTAGAAGCCATGCGCGTGGCCAAGAAAATATGGCCTATTTATTCTGCTTTAGGCTATTATCGTTTAATCTTTAGCGCTCACCTGAATGAGGGGGCAACCGAACTGCAATCCTATTTCACGGCTGGAAGAAACGCAGGCAGATTAGCTAAATATTTTAAAGAGTTTATTAAAATGAATATCGGTTTGCGGCCGAATGATGTCTCGCGAGTAAATTTAGGTGATCCGGCAAGATCCATTCAAGGTTAGGCCTGCCAGATAATATTTTGGTTTCGGGAGCTAAGCAGGCTGGCGAAACCTAGGGTGACAGCTTTATTTTAAGCCGATACACGACAAGTGGCCGCCAAAATCTAGGTCGCCTTGATGGTACGCTCTACGGCAACTAAAGAAGTATTCTTCATTGCGATACGTATCAAGATCAATAGCGGTTACAGATTTTAAATGAAATGCGCTAAGACGATTGTACACGTAATTTTTGAGATCAAAGAAAAAATGATCGGCCCGAAGTGCTGGTTTAAAATAGCATTTATTTTCTTTGTTATCGTCTAAAAATTGCAGGTAGAATTTGAGATCTATCTCATAGGAGTCTTGGGTAATACAAGGGCCAATCACGGCAGAGAGATCCTTAAGATTTGCACCCAGGGCCATCATAGCTTGGAGGGTGTTTTCAATAACGCCCAATCTGGCGCTGCGCCATCCTGCATGTGCTAAGCCGACCACTTTGGCTTCTTCATCAGCCAATAATACGATGGGGCAATCGGCGCTGTCAGATCCTAATAAAATACCCGTTTGTGTGGTGACCATTGCATCGGCTATTTCTGTTTCCGGTTTCGAGTATGCGAGCCAAGATTCATCGACGAATTTCACTTCACACCCATGCACATTTTTGACCGACATTAATTGTTCAGGCCGGTAGCCTAAATGGAGCATTGCCCGACGCCTGTTTTCCTCGATGTGTTTAGGTTCATCATGACCCGCATACGAACAATTGAGTGATGCATAATAGCCGGTACTCACGCCTCCGTGGCGGGTAAAAAACGCGTGTTGAATGTTTTGGATCTTCTGCAATGTTGGATCATGGATTGTCTTTAGCATCAGTCTCTCCTCCCAGCCAGAGAATTCTATCAAGGCAAGGTTTGGGAGGCAAATTGAACTACTCAGGTCTTGCCATCTTCGAATGATTGCTCATGTCCCGTCATCTCCGTGCAGGCGGGGAACCAGGATTTATGTGGAAAAATACGCTTTATACATGAATTCTCGCCTGCGTAAGAGACATTTCCATCGAAGTGACAATACCAAAATAAATGATTTGTTTTTTTAAGTAGGTTTTTGGGTACCTGGGTAGTTACGAATCTACGTATAACTGTTTTTAAAAACAGATCTTCAGAAGCCAGAGAGATTTAGCAAAGATTCTTAAAGCTTTCTACACTTAAGAGGTGTATTAATCAGTATTGAAATAAATTTCCAGTATTGATTCATTTTACGAATAGCAAAAAAACACCAGAATCAGAGGGATTTACAGGATGTTAAACCATCACGAACGTGAAAGGGATGTGTCTTTATCCGCAAAAAAAAGAGTTTATGCGATTGTTGGTGGAACCGGTTTTCTCGGGCAATATCTTTTGCATGCCCTTTTAGGATTGAGCGAAAAAGGGAAATGTGATTCAGTGGTTGTGATTGACCAATCCCCTTCAATTGAAAAAATAACGCTTATTTACCCAGAAGATTTTCGTGATGAAAAAACCAAACTTTATTTGAATGTAGATATTACGTGTCATGAACGATTGGATGAAATATTAACCGGTGTGGATGTTGTCTTTCATCTGGCGGCTCTCATAGCCTATGGCCGAAAAAACAAAGAGTTACTGTATAATGTTAACGCGATGGGGATCAAGAGAATCATAGAAAGTGCAGAGGCGGTTGGGGTAAAAAAAATCATTCATGTTTCTTCTTGTTCGACCTTGGGTTGTTTAGATGAGCGAGATAAGACCAAACTGGCCGCTGAAGAAACATGTCAGAAAGATTGGGATAAAGATAATTTTTGTTATTATGGGCGTAGTAAATATGAGGGAGAGCAATTGGCCATGCAGGCTGCTAACATCGAACATGCTGTGGTAATCCCAGGAATTTTACTGGGGCCAGGGCCTGGCCACCATGCCAGTAGTTTACCTTTTCAAATAGCCATGAAAAAAAAGTGGACAGTGGTGCCGGAAGGGGGTTCCAGTTATATCGATGTGAGAGATGTCTCAGAAGGTTTAGTATCGCTCGTCGAACATTCTGCTGCGCAAGGGAGATATTTGTTTGTAGCCCATAACCTTGAACATCAAGAGCTTTTACAACGAATTGCTAGTTTGGCCAATCGTTCATTGTGGCTTGGGGTATTTCCGAGAGTATTCAGTCCATTGGTAGTTAATCTTTTTTCATTTTTAGAATGGTTGTTACCAAGTCAGTCTCCCTTTTCAAAGGAAGGTGCGTTGCAAGCTTTTCGGTATCGCTATTTCAGTAATCAAAGGGCGTGTGATGAATTAAACTGGAAGCCTAAATACTCTCTAGAAGCAACGTTAGCGGATACTATTGATTGGTTAAAAAAAGAAGAAAATAAATGATTGAAAAAAACATTCCTATTGTGATAACTGGGGCCACCGGATTCTTAGGGAAATATTTAACGCAGGAATTTTTATGTCGTGGGTATAATGTCTTTATTATTTCCCGAGATTTAAAAAAGGCAGAACAAGTATTCAGCGGTTTATCTGTTAAGGCGCTGAGTGGTTCTATTACAGATGCTGGCTCATTAAAAAAAATACCGCAATATTCTAGAGTGTTTCATTGTGCTGCAATTACTGGAGCTGTTCAGGCTAGCCAAAATTCCTATGATGAGGTCAACGTGGTAGGGACAAGGAACCTCTTGGAAGCGTCTATTGGGCAGAAAGCAACGAGCTTTACGTTTGTGAGCAGTGTTTCGGCTGTTGGGGCAGTGGGCAGTTTAAATCATCCGATTACAGAACAAACGATAGCAGATCCTAAAACGTATTATGGACAGAGCAAACTGGCAGCAGAGAAAATGCTATTAAACATGGCTCCCGCGTCTTTGCCTATCACGATTGTCCGCCCCCCCTTAATCTATGGCGAGGGCCAGAGTCCAACGTCGGGTGTGGGGGCTTTATTGAGACTTTGTCAAAAATCAGTTATCCCGGTTCTTGGGGATCTAAAATCTCAGATATCACTGGCGAATGTTAATAATGTTGCTTCGGGCCTGATTGACTTAACGTTTAGTCATTCTGTAAAAGAGATTTTTAATGTTGCGGACAGTGTGCCCTATACATTAAAACAATTGAGTAACATCATGAGTGGAGCCAAACGTAAGAGATTCCTAAAAATCCCGCGTTCCTTTGCTTTGATAGCCAGTATTCCATCCGATGGCATTTCACATCTCTTGCGAAGAGATTTTGGTTTACGCTCGGAGGTAATCAAGGCTTTAAGTGAAAGTGGTTTCTTGATGAACATCGATAAAGCACTGAAGTTTGGGTATCGTCCCACAGTGACGTTGAGTTGAGGTGTCAGGCATTATTTGACAGAAAAATTCACCTACAGGATTGGAAGAAATGGATTGTGTATGGAGATATTCCGGAATGCTGCTAGTATATTAATGAGAACCGTTTGTACGGATAGTCCCCATGCAAGGATCACAAAAGGCTTTTTCGCTGATCGAACTACTGGTTGTTATTACCATAATAGGTATTATAACCGCGGTAGCTGTTCCCGCCTACAATGCGTATTTGTGTCGTTCTAGAGCTGTTGACCTTATGAATGCATTAGGATCTGGGCAGGCCGAAGTAGAAGAATATATTAACTCAGTTAATACCAGTGATTGTAGTGGATTGGGCAGTTCTCCGTACTATTTAACCAATAGTTCGCCTAATATTCAAAGTGTTTGGATTGATACTACAGGGATCACCTATCCTGCTTGTTCAATTGTGGCTGAGGGGAAAGCATCCGCTTTTGCAACTAGCTCTACCCCAACTCTCGTAGCACTGGCCAATGTAGGCGGGAATGGGATAAGTTGGACCTTATTGAACCCTAATAAAAATCCTTGTTTTTCATCTGATATAGAAACCAGTCAAAGTGGGGAAGGTGGAAGCAGTGGAGGCCCCTGTACCCTAAATTCACAATGCCCTGCCAGTGCCACTTGTGTGGGTGGTACTTGTGTCTCTAGTGGAAGTGGTGGAAGCGGTGGAGATGGCGGAAACTCCTGTGTTGCAAGTTCAGAATGCCCTGCCGGTACTATTTGTGTAGGGGGTGTTTGTTCCTCTGGTGGAAGCGGTGGAGATGGCGGAAACTCCTGTGTTACAAGTTCAGAATGCCCTGCCGGTACTATTTGTGTAGGGGGTGTTTGTTCCTCTGGTGGAAGTGGTGGAAGTGGTGGAGGTGCCGGAAGCCCCTGTACCCAAGATTCACAATGCTCTTCTGGTTACTCTTGTGTAGGGGGTGCTTGTTCCTCTGGTGGAAGTGGTGGAAGCAGTGGAGGTGCCGGAAGCCCCTGTACCCAAGATTCACAATGCTCTTCTGGTTACTCTTGTGTAGGGGGTGCTTGTGCCTCTGGTGGAAGTAGTGGAGGTACCGGAGGCTCTTGTTTTTCAGATTCAGATTGCCCTGTCGGACAAACCTGCAACGTAGCGACACAAACTTGTAATTGAGGTGTTAGGCTCCACCAACTACCAATGCAACAAAATTTTGCCGGCTTGTCCTGATTGCAGGCAATCAAAAGCTTTTTGAAACTCGGTGGCTTTAAAATGATGCGTAATCACTGAAGAGATGTCTAGACCACTCTCCAATAAATGTAACATTTTGTCCCAGGTTTCATACATCTTGCGCCCATAGATCCCTTTTAAAGTTAAACCTTTAAAAATGATATTATGACAGTCAATGCCGATTTCATGTTCGGGGATTCCGAGTAAGGCGAGCGATCCGCCGTAATCTAACGTTTCCAACAACACATGTAAGGCACCTTGTTGGCCAGACATTTCAAGACCCACTGTAAATGAACCAGATTGTTTGACCTCTTTGACAACATCAGAGAAGGCTTTATTTTGAAGATGTATTGCTTGTGTGGCGCCCAATTGAGTTGCCATTTTTAAACGAAATTCGTTGTTATCGGTGATCACGATATTTTTAGCACCGATGTGTTTAGCAACAGCAGACGCCATCATGCCGATGGGTCCTGCGCCTGTGATTAGAACATCCTCTCCAATTAAATCGAAAGATAGGGCGGTATGAACGGCGTTGCCGAGCGGATCCAGTAAGGTTGCGATGTCATCAGAGATAGCATTGGGAATCGGGATAATATTGCTGGCGGGAAGCGCTAAATATTCAGCGAAAGCACCAGGACGCTGTAATCCGATCCCTTGAGTATTTGGGCAAATGTGTTGTTTCCCCTCACGGCAATTTCGGCAATGTCCGCAGGCAATATGCCCTTCGCCAGAAACCCGTTCGCCCACTGTTAAATGGGTAATACTCTTACCGAGAGCGGCAATTTCCCCCATAAATTCATGCCCGACCGTCAAGGAAATGGGCACGGTTTTTTGTGCCCACAGATCCCAATGGTAGATGTGAAGATCGGTACCGCAGATGGCATTCGATTTTATTTTGACCAGCACTTCGTGATCCTGTGGAACGGGGATCTCTCGGTCTACCAGCCAAAGGCCGGGTTCGGATTTTGACTTGACAATGGCTTTCATGGGATCACCTTCAGTGCACGCCCAACTTTCTCAAAAGCCGACAGTGCGCGTTCTAATTGTGCTTCGGTGTGTATTGCCGAAAGTTGGATGCGGATCCGGGCTTTGTTTTTAGGAACAACCGGGTAAGAAAAACTGGTAACATAAATGTTTTCTTCCAACAATTTTTCGGCCATCCTTTGTGAAAGGATTTCGTCACCAAGCATGATGGGGATAATGGGATGAGCGCTAGAGATCACCGAGAATCCTAATGTAACCAGTTTCTCTCGGAATAAAGTCGTATTGCGTGCCAGCGTTTCTCTTAAAATTGGGTTCTGCACCATCTCTAATGCTTTAAGAGAACCTGCAGCAATAACCGGGGCCAAGGCATTCGAGAATAAATAAGGTCGGGATCGTTGTCTTAACCAGGCAATGATTTCTTTTCGCCCAGAGGTATAGCCGCCTTGGGCCCCTCCGAGTGCTTTTCCCAAAGTTCCAGTGATGAGATCAATCTTATCCATCACCCCATAATATTCAGGAGTGCCTTGCCCTGTGGCACCAACCAGTCCCACGGCATGAGAATCGTCTACCATAACGAGTGCACAATAGCGTTCGGCAAGCTCACAAATCTTGGGAAGATTGGCATATGTTCCTTCCATTGAAAAGACGCCATCTGTGGCAATCAAGCGGAAACGGTTTTTTTGTGACTGTTGAAGCTGCTGCTCTAGATCATTCATATCGTTATTATTGTAACGATAACGAGTGGCTTTACTGAGCCTGGTTCCGTCTATAATACTTGCATGATTTAAAGCATCACTGATAATTGCATCTTCTTCACCCAGTAGTGCTTCGAATAACCCTGTGTTCGCATCAAAACACGAAGAATAGAGCAGAGTATCTTCTGTTGTTAGAAATGCACTGATGCTTTGTTCTAGCTCTTTATGCACAGAGTGTGTGCCTGAAATAAATCGTACAGAAGACATTCCGAAGCCAAACTCGTCCAAGGATTTTTTGGCAGAGGCCAATATTTCTGGATGATTGGCAAGACCCAAATAATTGTTGGAGCAGAAATTTATCCCCTTGAATCCTTCAACCGTTTCAATGAGAGACTGTTGTGGTGTGGTGATCACTCTTTCGGATTTATATAAGCCGCTGTTTTTTAATGTTATCAGCGATTGATTTAGATAATCCTGAAACCTTTGATCCATGTCGTCACTGGTCCATTTTGGAGAGAGCATTATCTATTATTATAGCCAGTATGGATATTCTTGCGAGTCATTCAAGGGTACTTCTGGGTTGCTAGTAAGCCTTCACCCATGGTAATTCGGACCAGCACGTCGTGTAGCACGGTGAACGGTAAAGGGAGCGCATTCTCCAAGGTTTTTCGAATCCTTCTATGGCATATCTTAATGAACCAGGACCTATTCTTTCATTTATTTTATCTAAAGCTACCATTCTTCGTTCAGCCTTTAAATCTCGAGGATGAAAAATATCCATTTGCTCTTTTTCCTTTTGAGATATGTAACTGATAATTACTCCAGATTTTTTATATTTTAAACCTGCAAGGTACAGATGTTGAATACCTTGCAGTGCGGCCTTTAAAAACCGCTCTGTATTATCAACGGCCATTGGGATTTTTAATGTCACTGGGTGGTGGTAAGAACTATCTTGTCCGGTAAAACGGTCTGTTTGTAAAAACACAGTGATAACTTTAGCCATCGATTTTTGTCGTCTTAACTTTTCTAACGCTTGAGTGGTGTGAGCAGCGATTGCTTGAGTTAATTCCGGCATTGTGGTGACTGTTTTCCCAAAGGAACGCGAAACCATAATTTGTTTTTTAGGTTTTCGAACGGTTTCCAGAGGATGCATTACAATGCCATTTAATTCTAAAATAATAGATGCCAATACTTTATTAAATCTTTTTTTAAATGTATCGGGATCTTGTTGACTTAGTTGATAGGCATTTTCAATCTTCAAAATTCTTAACTGTTCGGCCCAACGGGAACCAATCCCCCAGATTTCTTCAATGGAGATAGCAGATAATATTACCTTTTTTTCAGCATGCAAGATATTAAAAGTTCCGTGATGATTTTTTTCTTTTTTGGCAATGTGATTGGCAATCTTTGCCAGCGTCTTAGTGGGACCAATCCCCAAAGAAACTGGGATCCCGGTTCCTTGACTGATTCTTTTGACTACCGTTCTCCCTAGAATGTCTCGTTCACCGTTCTCGAATCCGGACAAATCTAGAAAGGCTTCATCCACAGAATAAATTTCCAGTGCTGGAACAAGCTCTGTAAGATATTTCATGATCTTATCTGACATAGAATGATAAAGTGCGAAATTTGAAGAGAACACTTGTACATTGTGTTTTTTAATCAGATCTTTTATCTTAAAAAAAGGCATTCCCATTTTAATATTCAAGGCCTTGGCTTCATTTGATCGGCTGACGACACAACCGTCATTATTCGAAAGTACCACGACCGGAGTCCTCTGGAATCTGGGTTGAAACAGCCTTTCACAGGAAACGAAAAAATTATTGCAGTCGATAAGCCCAAAAACAGGCCCATTGGTTTTTGTCATGGTAATGCTCGTTTATTAGAATAGGGTGTTATTAGGTTCGGTGTTAATAATAGTTTGGCAAGAATATTAGAAAATGGCAAGCGCTAAAATATAGAGGGTTAGGTCTTGGGCTCTAAGGAGGAAGTGTAAAATTGATATTGTTTTTTCCCAAGTTTTTTGGCTTGATACATAGCGGTATCGGCCTTTTGAATCAAGATTTCTGGCTGAAAGCTGTCCTTGGGGCAATAACTGATCCCAATACTGGCTGAAATAAAGATCTCAACACCATTAATCGTCATCGGAAGATTTAACGCATCAACAATTTTTTTTGCGACTTCTTCAATGCCAGTGATATCCAAGGGATCTTCTAATATCACCGTGA
The DNA here is from genome assembly GCA_013286785.1 of Gammaproteobacteria bacterium. Lineage (GTDB taxonomy): Bacteria > Pseudomonadota > Gammaproteobacteria > UBA6186 > Azoamicaceae > CADEGZ01. The sequence continues at coordinate 98,074 of JABDFC010000001.1, read as the reverse complement.
ATTCATCGCCGCCTAATCGCGAAATGGTATCGGATCCCCGTAAAGTTTCTTTTAATCTTTTTGCAGTTTCTATTAACAGTTTATCGCCCACTGCATGACCAAATTGATCATTAATTAATTTAAAATTGTCAAGATCCATAAAGAAAACGGCAACCAATGTATTATAGCGACTTGCTCTGGCGAGTGCGTGTTCCAATAGATTATTAAAACAGGTTCGGTTTGCTAAACCGGTTAATGCATCTTGGCTGGATATTATTTCCAGATGTTGCTTGGTATCGCGTAGTTTTTTATTTCTTAAGTGAACACTTTTCAGTTTGTTAGCCGCTTTTTGGTAACGTTTTTCCGCAATATGTAAGGAATAAGCAGTTACCCAAACTAAAGTGCTAAACGTTAAAATAACCAGTGAAACAATAATAATAACCAGGAAATCATCATTATAAAAACCCAGTTGTTGTCCTTTGAAAGCTATTAGCCCTAAAATAGGTGGAATGAAAATAACGATGGGCAATAACCAGCGTGCCAATGTCCCACCTAAGCTGTTCAACACAAAAATTCTCGTAAACCCGGCCTCAGGATTGGAGAATATCACCCCTAAGACAACAACTAAAAAAGTAATATTAGAATTTAAAGAAGACTTACTATAATGCGAGATGTGTTGTAATAAATGGTTCCCATAGGCATATCCGAATAAGGCATCGAAAGTTGTGATAAAAATGATGAGACACAGCGTATGCTTTAACCAAATATAGTTTCTCTCCAATAGAGCACAGCCACAGAGTAAAAAATTAATAGAAACGATGGCAGGCATACGTCCGGGAAAATCATTTGATTCAGCCCAATGATCTTTGAGTAAACACTCATCAATTCCTATGTTGATGTTCAGTGCATACTCGGCTAATGTTGTCCCAGAAATTAAGATAACGGTGAGTGGCAATAGAGTATCGGTAAGTAAATTAGAATGTTTCCCGTTATTCTTTAAAAATAATAAGAGTGAAATTCCTACTAAAGTAAAACAAATCGCAGCATTTAATTTTATATTGGCAGAAGTGTGAGTTTTATTCAAGAATTCGATGTCAAAAATCCAGCTGAAAATAACAGTAATCCCCATAAGCACAGTAAAAAGGGCTGCGGCTTGCGACAGCCTCCGGCATCGGGTGGCCAGTTCATTTTCGATGATTGCATTTGATCTGAGATCCATACTCACCACGGTAAATCAAGGTTATTATCTTAAATATAGACCAATCGAGGAGAACCCAAGAGATGTATATACTCAAATCGATTGATTATTAGGCGAGACGTCAAATCGTGAACAACCGGAGTCCACAGACAGTCAGCAAAGATTGCGGATCTCAAGTGTTATCAGCCCCAAAAAGCGCTTGTTTTGAGTATATACACCTAGTGATGGTAGGGTGTTAGGGGCTGTGTGCCCTTATTTAGGATTGTCACCAATTCCGCAACTCAATCGACAGTTGTGTGCGGAATAATCTCTCGGGGATCGTATTCAGGAACCCAGAGGCAATTGCTTTGTCTATCAGTTCATTTTTGTTTGTTGCATTGAATTTATATCTCAATTGTTCCAAATGTTCTTCAACGGTTCTATGAGATAATCCCAACAAGATGGCAATTTTTTTAACAGGTTTCCCGCGCAATAAATAGAACAGAACTTCAGATTGCCTATCTGTTAATTTCAGGTTGGTAAAATTTGTATTGAGCATATAACTATTCTGTCCAAGCAGATCATTGCGTAACCCTTGAGCAGAAAATTGTGAGAGCAGGGTCCCTATTTCTATGCTGGTTGTATTGGTAATATCTACTCCGTGATAGATGGTTCCAATGATATTTTTTGCCTCATCAAACATGGGGGCTTTTGTAAAGATATAGGCTTTCCATTGGCCTCCCGCAAAGGGATGAATGTCTAATATTCTCATTTTTTCGAGCGATTGCATAACTTTTTGATCTTGCGCACGAAATAAGTGTGCACAATTTACGGTATCACAAGGCATATCAAAATCAGTTCTTCCAATAACATCCTCATGATGTTGAAGCCCAATTATCCTGCCATATTCAGCGTTACCATACATAAAGACGGAATTCTCGTCTTTACATCCCCATGCTCCTGGCATTAGGTCAAATAAATTTCTTAACGTTGGATCAACTATTCTTTCCTGATTACTCATAGTGAGCTCCTTCAGAACTCTGGCAGTTGATTAGTAGCCCAGTTTTTTTCTCATTGTCCCTCTTTTCTTTAGGCCCATGTTTTGTGTAAAACTGAGGTATGTCAAAGAACAGATAATATTATCGAGATACGTAAGATAAGTACGGCGGAAGAGTATCATTAAATATATTCGTTGTCAATTTTGTTTAGGTTAGTGCGGATTGGTTCTGTGGCGCTTCAGGAAATTTTTGCCCGACATTTATAACGCATTGTTTGTAGAGGGTTTTTTCTTTAAATACTTCGCAGTTAAGAGTCCCGCTTCAAACAGTCCCCACATCGGCAATGCCAATAAAATTTGGGAGACGACATCGGGTGGGGTTAATAGCATACCCAAGACAAAGGCCGCAACAATGATGTAAGGCCTTAAATATTCTAATTGTTCAATCGAAACCAAGTTTGCTTTTACGACTGTGAGAGTCACAATGGGAACTTGAAAAGCAAGTCCACCAGCCAAGAGGACTGTTAAAACAAAGTCTAAGTAAGCTTTGATGTCGGTCATGACCATGACATTCGCAGGAGCACTTTTGGCAAAGAACCCTAAAGCCATGGGACAAATAACGGTGTAAGAAAAGAAAACACCCCCGTAAAATAAGACCAAGCTTCCAATGAGAAAAGGGAGAACGGTTTGTTTTTCATTTGGATATAAACCGGGGGCAATAAATGCCCAAAGTTGATAGGACAGAACAGGAACCGCACAAAAAATCGCGGTAATCCAAGCAAGTTTCATGGGCACCATAAACGGCGTCATTACTTCTGTCGCGATCATGGTATTCCCGGCGGGGAGCTCGGCTAATAAGGGTCTTGCAATCATCGTATAAAGATGCTCATCGATTGCAAATAGCCCGATGAAAAGCGTAAACACGAAAAAAGTGCAGAAAATAACACGTCTTCTAAATTCAATTAAATGAGGAATAAGGTTATTCACAGCAATTGATTGTATTTTTCCACAAGGTGTTGGTACCAACGTTTACAACGGCCGATGAATCGGCCTAGGTTATACGTCACTTCTGGCAGACGCTCCGGATTAATCACCACCAGAGCGACAATCAGAATGACAAAAAGCTCTGCAATACTCATGAGTCTTGTTTGTCTTTATCGTCTGTTCCTTGCAGTCCCTTACGAAAGTTCCTGACTGCATGACCTAAATCTTCGCCGATGTCCCTAATTTTTTTTGTGCCAAATAATAGCACAATAATTAAGAAAATTAATATCAACGATCCGATACTGGTTCCGCCTAATCCCATACGATATCTCCTCATTGTTTACATTCTGGGTAATGGTCCACCCCCGAGTAAGTGGAAATGGATATGATCAATTTCTTGGCCGCCGTCAGTCCCGGTGTTAATGACGGTGCGAAAGCCGCCTTCTAGTCCCTGCTCTTTGGCCAATTTAGGTAAAAGTGTTAGCATTCGAGTTGCTAATGAAGTGTGTTCTGGAGAAAGATGTGCCAAGCTTTGCACATGTTCTTTGGAGACGACTAAGAGATGGATGCGTGCCTTCGGGAAAATATCTTTAAAAACAACAATTTGATCATCCTCATAGATTAAGTCTGTTGGAACTTCTTTTGCAACAATCTGACAAAAGATGCAGTTTTTCATTCCAGGTACCTCCTATAGATTATCCACAGAATACTGAAGGAAAAGCCCAACAGCACACCAATGCTAACATCTTTCAGCGACAGTGCTGCATACTTTTGTTGGGTTGCCCATTTTTTTTCGTCAACGGGTGCTTCAGTGCCGGCATTTTTTGCCAATTCAGTTAAAACCCTAGAGATCAGATTAGGTATTTCAGGTAACTTTTCTAACCAAATAGGTCCGGCCAGCTTTAATTTGCGCAGGAGCAAAGGCAAACCGGTCTGACTCTTGACCCATTTTTCCAAAATGGGTTTGGCTGTTTTTAAGAGATCAATGTTGGGATAAAGCTGTCGGCTGAGTCCTTCGATATTCAGCAGCGTTTTTTGCAACAAAATTAATTGGGGTTGAATATTAATGTGATATCGGAGCGCGGTTTGAAACAGCTTTGCCAGTAATTGGCCAAAAGAAATTTCAGTTAAGGATTGTTCCAAGATAGGTTCGCTGACCGTTCGAATGGCGGCTTCAAAATCATCCATGCGCGTTGACTTTGGGATCCAACCAGATTCCGCATGTAATTCAGCCACGCGGCGGTAATCGCGATTTAAGAATGCCAGAATGTTTTCGGCCAGATAATGCTGATCACTTGCACTGAGAATGCCAATAATCCCAAAGTCCACCATGATATATTGCGGGCGCGCTTGGCTTTGTGGTGCAACTAAAATGTTTCCGGGGTGCATATCGGCATGAAAAAAACAATCGCGAAAGACTTGGGTGAAAAATATTTCTATCAGCAACTCCGATAATTGTTTTAAATCGAAACCTTGCTGTTTCAGTTGTTCCATATGGGCGATGGGGATCCCTTGTATTTTTTCCATAACCAGAACAGAGTGTCTGGTCAATGGCCAATAGATTTTAGGAATATACAGAAGAGGAGAGCGAGCAAAGTTTCGCCTGAGTTGAGAGGCATTTGCCGCTTCTCGAACCAGATCAAGTTCGTCGGTGAGTGTTTTTTCGAATTCGGCCACGATCTCCAAGGGCTTAAACTTTCGAGCTATTTTCGAATAGTTTTGTGCCAGAGAAGCTACCGTTTTGAGCAGTTTAATATCACGCTTCATCAGAGCATGAATGTGAGGCCTTAATACCTTGATGACCACCGTTTCTCCAGTTAATAAGGTTGCTGAGTGCACTTGAGCAACCGAGGCAGAGGCTAATGGAGTGAGATCAAAACTTTGAAAATGGCTTTCAATCGAAGCATTCAAAGAGTCTTCGATGATTTTTTTGGCGATGTTGCCTGGAAAAGGCGGGACCTGATCTTGCAGCTTAGCCAGCTCTTTGATGATGTCTTCAGGAAAAATATCTGAACGCAAAGAGAGTTGTTGGCCGAATTTAATAAAAATAGGACCCAGTTCTTCTAAAGTTTGTCGGATCCTTTCCCCGGGTGGATGCTGCTTTTGGATCTGCCAATGTGCAGGCGAAAGCCAAAATAAAAATCGTAAGGGGCGAAACAGGTGAGTTTCTAAAACGACTTTATCCAAGCCGTGTTTTAAGAGGATATAACTGAGGTAGATCAATCTGAAAGAACGACGAAGAATTTTCACTGACTTTCACCTACAGTTTCCAATAAGCCCAATTGTTCGATTCTCATTTCAAGTCGTTCGAGATCCGCTCGTAAAGTATCGATCTCATTCATATAATATTCCATTTCTGAACGTGTCGGAACCAAAGCTGCTTCTTCACTCAAATATTGTGACACGGCTTGCGATCCGTTGTAAGACATTTCCTTTCGGAATAGTTTTGATCTGCGAGTCAAGTTGCCCAATTCTCTGGCAATGACATCTCCAGTCCATTGGGACAGTAACTCTTCCCATTCAATGTTTAGGGAAAAAAACAATTGTTGTGCGCACTCTAACGTTGCCATATCGCCGCTAAAAGACAGGCCTTTTCGAGTGGCCATGCGGATATTTTTGGTGAGTGCCAGGATGAGGTACGCTTTCCATGGACCAGAGACGGTTGCATGAGGTTCGGCTTTGGAATTGGTTAACTGAATGCCTTGTGAAGTAACATTCGCATAAACCGTTTTTTTCAGGGGGGGCGGGTCGAACTCAAATGCCAGCGTTTGCCCTTGGAGTTTTTTCAGGGACAATAAAGCCTTGGGATCTAAGGCGAGCGCTTGATTGATCAGAGCTTCTATCAACATAACCAAAATAAAAAGAGTAGCATTCCCTTTTTCTTTGTGATACTGCATAAAAAATCAGCCACTAGAAAATACGAAATTGCCCAGTGAGTTTTTTAAGGCTGAAGCATAACCGGCTGCAACTCCCTTTGTTTTTGAGGGATGTCGCGACCAGGGACGGTAAGAAGCGTCAAGGACAGGATGTCCGTTCCCGAAAGAACAAAGGGGGTTGCGGCCCTTGAGGTATCTGGGCAGTGACGAAAAAACCTTTAAGAACAAGTGACGTGTGTGGGATTATTGAGGATTAAACGGGTTTTATTTTGTAACCAATATGTAAAGCGACCACTCCTGCTTGAATGTTTTGATAATCACAACGGTTAAATCCGGCTGCTAATATCATGGATTTTAACTCTTCTTGGTTGGGATGGACTCGAATAGATTCCGCTAAATATTGATAACTCTGTTCGTCATTGCACAGCCATTTTCCGAGTTTTGGTAAGACTGAAAAAGAATACGCATCATATAGTTTTCCAAAGGGTTTGGAAGTGACGGTGGAAAATTCTAAGATCACCATTCTGCCGCCAGGCTTTAACACTCTCGCCATTTCTTTGAGCGCTTTTTCTTTGAACGTGACGTTTCGCAGTCCAAAGGCCATTAGAATACGGTCAATACTATTGTTATGAAAGGGAAGATCCTCTGCATTGGCTTGGATCCGGGATACCCCTTGCAGGATCCCGCGGTTCACCAATTTCTCACGGCTTTTGGCCAGCATGGCAGCATTAATATCCGCCAGGATAACACGACCGTTGGGTCCTAACTGTTTGATGACTTCTTGGGTGAGATCACCTGTGCCGCCAGCTAAGTCAAGCACAGTATTATCGGGTTGGATGAGCGATCGCGCAATGGCCAGTTTTTTCCACCATCGGTGTAACCCAAGTGACATGAGATCGTTCATCAAATCGTATTGCTCAGCGACCGATTCGAAAACGCGAGAAACCCTTTTGGTCTTGTGTGCAACAGGGATCTTTTGGTAACCAAAATGAGTGGTTTCTTCTGACACGTTTATCCTAAGGCGTTCAACCTTTTATTGGGCAGCGCGTTTCATCGACTCAAAGAAAATTTCATTGGTTTTTGTTTCACGCAGCCGTTCCAGTAAGAACTCCATGGCTGCCAAATCGTCCATTGGGTGCAAGAGTTTACGAAGAATCCACATTTTTTGCAGATCTTCTGGTTTGGCCAACAATTCTTCTCTTCGGGTGCCTGAGCGGGCAATATTAATGGCAGGATACACGCGCTTTTCAGCAATGCGGCGATCCAAATGAAGCTCCATATTGCCGGTACCTTTGAATTCTTCAAAGATAACTTCGTCCATTTTGGAACCCGTATCAATCAAAGCGGTTGCTAAGATGGTTAGGCTGCCGCCTTCTTCAATATTCCGGGCGGCACCGAAAAAGCGTTTAGGCCTATGCAATGCATTCGCGTCGACACCCCCTGTTAAGACCTTCCCAGAAGGGGGTATGACTGTATTGTGTGCTCGTGCCAAACGCGTGATAGAATCCAGCAGAATAATCACATCGCGTTTGTGTTCAACCAGTCTTTTCGCTCGTTCAATGACCATCTCGGCGACTTGAACATGGCGGCTTGCGGGTTCGTCGAAGGTACTGGCGATCACCTCTCCTCGCACCGAGCGAGCCATTTCAGTGACTTCTTCTGGTCGCTCATCGATTAACAAAACGATTAAATGACATTCTGGATGATTTACTGCAATAGAGTGCGCAATATTTTGCAGCATGACGGTTTTACCCGCTTTCGGGGGCGATACAATTAGGCCTCTTTGTCCTTTCCCGATGGGGGAAACGAGATCAATCACGCGGCTGGTAATATCTTCGGTACTGCCATTCCCGACTTCCATGACGAGTCGTTCGTTTGCATGCAGCGGGGTAAGGTTTTCAAAGGCAATTTTGTTACGAGTGACTTCTGGTGCCTCGAAGTTGATTTCATTGACCTTCAACAGGGCAAAATAGCGCTCACCTTCTTTCGGTGGACGAATTTTTCCGTAGATATCATCACCAGTTCTTAGGCTAAAGCGTCGAATTTGACTGGGTGAGACATAAATGTCGTCGGGCCCAGCCAAATAGGAGCTGTCGGCCGATCGAAGAAAACCAAATCCATCTTGTAAGATTTCTAGGACACCATTGCCGTAGATATCTTCGCCGCGTTTTGCATGCGCTTTTAAGATAGCGAAAATAACCTCTTGCTTCCGGGCTCGAGCAACATCGTCGATTCCGAAAGTTTGGGCAATTTCCATTAATTCAGTAGGAGATTTTTGTTTAAGTTCAGTTAAGTTCATAACAAGATTTTAGTGTGATTCATGTGAAGAGGGTTGGGATGACGTCTTGATCCTTTAATAGCTCGTAATACGTCGTTATTGTTTAACACTTGCAGTGTAGCATCGTTCTCTCAAGTTGAACAGTCTACCGAGCATAATTTTAAAAGTCAATTACTGATGGCTGTCTAAAAATTCAGATAATTGAGTTTTGGTCAAATAGCCGGCTTTGGAGGCGAGCATCTTACCACCTTTAAATAGCATTAACGTGGGGATGCCTCTCACGCTGTATTTGGCTGCAGTGGCATTATTTTCGTCAACATTTAATTTAAGGATTTTAACTTTCCCGGCATATTCTACGGCAATCTCTTCTAAGATGGGGGCTATCATCCGGCATGGACCGCACCATTCTGCCCAAAAATCAACTAATACGGGGGTAGCGGATTGTAAGACATCGGAGTCGAACGAGCTATCGGATACGGATTGTAGTGTACTCATCGGGGTTGGTTTCTCCTCAGTTAAATTAAATGCGCCCTAGTGGCCATAGTGTAATCTAAGCGTTTAATTTCATAAACCTTTTCTTTCCCAGGATTTATTTTCCTATTGTAACCATTGCGCTGCTTTTTTGGCAAAATAAGTTAGGATTGCATCTGCACCTGCTCGTTTAATACAAAGTAGAGATTCCAATACCGTTTCCCGTTCGGGTAACCAGTTGTTTTGAAAGGCAGCCATGTGCATGGCATATTCACCGCTCACTTGATAAACAAAGGTTGGAAATTCAAATTTATCTTTAATGCGTCGAACAATGTCTAAATAGGGCATCCCTGGTTTAATCATGACGATATCGGCCCCTTCTTGAATATCCAGGGCAACTTCGCGTAGCGCTTCATCACTGTTTGCAGGATCCATTTGATAACTTTCTTTGGTTTTTTTGCCTAACTGTGTGGCAGATTTCACGGCTTCGCGAAAAGGTCCATAGTAACGAGAGGCATATTTAGCGGAGTAGGCTAATATTTTTGTGTTCACAAATTTTTTAGATTCTAACGCTTGGCGAATGGCCAGAATACGACCATCCATCATGTCAGAAGGGGCAATCACATCGACACCCGCTTCTGCACAAGACAACGCTTGTTGCACCAAAATTTCAATGGTTTCATCATTTAATACTGTGCCATGGGTATCGATAATGCCGTCTTGACCGTGAATCGTAAAGGGATCGAGGGCTGCATCGGCAATAACCCCAAGATTTGGAAAATTCTGTTTTAAGGCGCGAATGGTTCGTTGAATTAACCCTTCTGGATTAGTCGCTTCTTTGGCATCCTCGGATTTTTTATCGGAACTGATCGCAGGAAATAAAGCAATGGCTGGAATGTTAAGATCAACTAACGTAGACACTTCTTCGAGTAACAGATCGAGGGTAAAACGGTCAATACCGGGCATCGAAGGGATCGGTTCTCGTTGGCCTTGTCCGTCTTGAATAAAAAGGGGATAAATTAAATCATCCACGGTTAAAGCCGTTTCTCGCATTAAGCGTCGGCTAAAATCCTCTTGTCGCAGGCGACGTAAACGACTGTTGGGGTAGTAAAGCATAGGTTTCCTTAGGGGTAGTTAATTCTTCATTTTAACGGATTTAAAGCAGCAGAGAAAATTAAAAAATGCGCCATAAGGAGAGCCAGTAGGCTGATAAGTTTGACTATACTTTTTAAGTAAGAGATGAACAACAAAAGACATATCAAGAAACAAGTATTAAAAGTCATTGTTGTTCAAGATCAAATAAGATAGGGATGGCTAACTTGTTCGACACTCGGCACGTAGGTATCCCATTTTGAACATTGATTGGGAGGTATAGCGTGGCACAAAATGATAAATCGCCGTTTAAAAAACAGGACAACAAGAATAGTCGTCGTCCTTTGTATATCTTAATCGCATTGGTATTGGTGCTGTTGGTAACGGCATCACGGTGCGGAAAGTATGTGAACACGTCCTCTGAGTCTAGACCACAAAGTCCTCATGGACCCCACACTAAGACTCAAATTCTAAATCCTTGAAGTTCTGAGGATTTAGAAGTCACCCTCGCTAGCAGCCCCAATAGCAGGCTGGCAAGTTATCCCAGTTCGGGCAGTTAGTGAAGCCTCCCGGATAGCTGGTGCTGCACACGGGCGTTACGCTGGTGCCATCGGAACTGAGGATCCAATCCACTTCAAAAATGACGTTGGGATCGCGAGTGGAATTTCCTTGCGCCCAGATACCATCTTGTCCGGAGTCACAGCTACCGTTCTCATTAAAAGAGATGAGATAGCCGTTGGCGGATTGAAGTGCAATTTCTTTCTTGGGAGGTTCTTGCGAGCCTGGTAATGGCATATTAAAGCTGGGGTCGTTATAGAGGATGTTGCAAAGGCCGTCTATGGAGCTGGGTTCTTTTCTTACTACGTCTACTACCCCATTATTCGTGTCAGCTTTACCTAATAACCCGTACGTTTGGTTATATTCCTGGATGAGTGTATCTGCTGCATTGCTAAGCGTCAGAAAATTCGCTAAGTCAGCTTGGATGAGATAGCTTTGATAACTGGGGATGGCGATGGCCGATAAAATCCCAATGATTGCAATCACAATCATTAATTCAATGAGCGAAAACCCTTTGCGTTTAGTGTTCATACACGTCGACTCCCATCCTAAATTCCCACGAACTCATGTATTTGACCATTGGTCGAACCAAAGGTTTCCTATAGCATTTTTTGGAATAACCTTTAATTCGAGTATAGCAACTTAATAGTATGTTGTGGTTCAAGCGGGAAATGGTGTTATTGTATCCAGTTTTATTAGGGGAACCCGTCCCCATCTTAAATACTAATCAGATGAACTTGGCGACAGCCAGCTTCCAATGTTAGAATGAACACAGAAATTGTGAGATAACCCTTTAAATTTAGGTTTATTGATGAATATGAACACTCGCACCAGTCATGCGTTACAGGTCATCCAGCCGCATTTACCCATTGGTAATATAGAGGCCTATATTCAGCGCGTGAATGAAATTCCTTTCTTAAGCGCCGAAGAAGAATACGACTTAGCGGTTCAATATCACGAACAAGGCGATTTACAAGCCGCGCAAAGATTGGTTTTAGCGCATTTGCGGTATGTGGCGCGGGTTTCTCGGAATTATTTGGGTTATGGGTTACCGATAGCGGATTTGATCCAGGAAGGAACCATTGGTCTCATGAAAGCGGTAAAGCGCTTTGATCCAAAAATGGGTGTTCGCTTGGTTTCCTTTGCGGTGCATTGGATCAAAGCCGAAATCCATGAATATGTTTTGCGCAATTGGCGCATTGTAAAGATTGCCACCACCAAAGCACAACGGAAATTATTTTTTAATTTAAGAAGTGCCAAGCAACGGTTGGGGTGGAGCACTCAGGCGGAAGTCAACACCATTGCCCATGATTTGGGCGTTTCGCCAGCAGAGGTGCGCCAAATGGAAGAGCGGTTAAACGCGAGAGATGTTTCGTTTGACTTGCCGGTAGATGACCACAGAGATCCAGACGAAAAACAAGCCTTGGTGCCCGTAGAATACTTAGAGGATTGGGGGAGCTCTCCAGAATCACAATTAGAGTCCGACAATTGGAATGCTCATATCGGCGAACAGTTTAACCATGCCTTCCAATCTTTGGATGTTAGAAGCAGAGATATTTTAGAAAAGCGTTGGTTATCCAACGAAAAAGCAACGCTGCACGAGTTGGCTGCAGCCCATGGTGTTTCTGCCGAGCGCATCCGCCAGCTTGAAAAAAATGCCATTGAAGCACTTAAAGAGCTGATGCAGCAGTAAGTTTTTCCAGGGTAACGTTGTGCGGGTACCCCAAACATCTTGTTTAAAGAAACACAGCATTTATTTTGGGTAACTGCATAGGTGTCTTCAGCGGCAGCAACCCCCTTTGTTCATTCGGGAACGGACATCTTGTCCTTGATGCTTCTTACCGTCCCTGGTCGCGGCATCCCTCAAAAACAAAGGGAGTTGCTGCCGTTTATGCTTTAGCCTTAAATAACTACCTGAGCAGTTACTGTTTTGGTATTGTCATTTTGAAAGATAATTGCAATATCCCTTAATTTTTGCTAACTTCAGACCTCATCATTTTAACGACATGGGATGTCTTCCATATGTTTACTGATCCAAAAACTGATACTTTTAAGATTACTGGAAGTTCTGCTCTTAATTCGGGTTCAGGATCTTTAAAATCAATGCGAGAGGTGGCACGAATTCTCGTGGCTCCTCCGGATCTCAGTCGGTATGGTGACGAAACAACTGCAGATCCAGAAGATTTTTTTAGCGAACAACTCGATCTGGCGGATACTATTATTGTCGATGGCGAAGAGTTAAGAGGCAGTCGTCCTGATTCAGCAAAAACTAATACCAAAGTAGTATTGCAAAAATTGTTAGCCTTGCCCGTCAAGGATCCCAGAGTACTCGCAGCGTGTATCCATCAAGTTCATTGCTTGAATTGGGACACAACGCTTTTTGCAGCTCTGAATTTACTCAGTTCACAATATCAATTAGACCGCCGAGAGTGGAAATTTGAACTAGAGACTCCTTGCAAAACCCCCACTGCGAATTTTAAAGTGACTAGGCAGGGCTTGGTTTTTACATTTGACTTTTTTTCGACGGTGTATAAATTTTGTGACCCTTCCTCTGGTAGGTTTTTTAAACTCGATAATCAGGGGAATATTGTCAAAATCCCTACTAGTGAAGATCTCAAAACCACTGCTATTTTCCATCCGGTTTGTACCGTTCATTTAGTGGCAACTTTAGATTTAAGCAAAGAACTCCAAGAAACGCCCAGGGCCAGTCTAGAGATTACGGTTCAATCTAGGCATCGTCAGTTTTGTTATGCGGGGACTTATTTACAACACGATGCCGTACAGTTGGAAAATAGGCCAATGGGGGGAGAAGGGCATCGCTTAACCCGGTATCGTGGTGGTTTGCACTCTCCAACTGCAACAAGATTGAGTAATAAAGAACATGTTTTACAGATGGCAAATATTGCTATCGGTCGCATGATAGAAATAATATGCCAGCCTGAAGGTGATCCAACCGATTCTTATAAACAGTTAGATGCAACTGTTAAGTTATTTCATTATGCCTTATTGGTCTATTTGTTGGAGGAACTCAGTGAGAGGGATTTAAAAGTAATATTATCTAAAGCGGTCCTTCAGGATGACAGGCCAATACCGCTGTCAGAATTGATTGATATTTCAGCAGTTCATGGTTACCCCTTTTTAACCTTACTCAAGTCGACTGCTGAAAGGTTGGTTCTACTCTTCAGTGGATTAGAGTCTAGAGTGTTTGCACAGTTGCTCGCCCATTTTTTTAACAAAACATCTTCGGAAATTTATCAATCCATTATCTTTTTATTAAAAAATGATCGATTGTTGCAGCAATTTTCTGAGGAAAACCAAGTTATAAAAAATGATTTGAAACTTCTTTTACAATTTTTAAGAGCAGCAATTCTGACAATAAAATCCGCATTAAAAACAGTTAAAGAGAAACAACGTTATGAAATGGTATTAGGATTTTCTGAAGCTGCGCCTATTTCTAGCCTAGAAGAAATACTGCCATTGATTAGAGAGTATCTAAGAAATATCTCCCAGAATGAAACCTTTAGACAGTTTGTTCCGGATAACTTTCCCATGTCAGATTCTTTAGAAGAATCGACGGTAAGAATGACTAATCTTCCAGAAGCCGATTTTCCAGTGGATGAATCAGTTCCCGTAGAAGTGGTACACATGAGAGGGCAGGTAGAGGATCGCTTAGCATTAGATCCTAGAAAGAAACTTGAGGAATTTGCCGCATTAATTTATAAAAGTCCATTGATAGAGGGGCTAAATGATGGGGGTGCTTTAGCCAATACGGTATGGCGTTATTTATCTTTAGATCCGGATGCGAGAGTCAAGTTTGCACCTTATATATGGATACCCGATGTAGCTGCTGGAACATGCGGTGCTGTTATTGGCGTACGGGCAACTTGGAATCCCAATACGCCTCCTAATCACTTAGAACGAATCTGGAAGGCGGTAACTAATGGTCTTTTGGTCGGGATTTTTGGTACCTCTGTGGTCGTTGTGGGTTATTTGGCAGCACACCCAGAGACGGTGGATGTATCAGATGCGTTGTTTTGGGGGCAACTGGCTCCATTTCCGTTAATGATGGGTACCACCAACAGTGTGTGGTATTCTCTCTCGCCACAATTTAAAGAGCGGTGGTTTCCCAAACATTCAAGAAGGCATTCTGTGGAAGTCGTATTAGATTGTCTTACCCGTTTCTTTCGATATGCGGGTATCATTGACATCACTCTTTTAAATATTCTACAGGTCCCAGGACAGCCGATATATCTTTTGGTCCCAGCTGTCCCTGCGCTTCTTCTGACTTTGGGTCATTATACGAGATTTAGTCTGCGTCTCGAAGGTGTGATGACCTGTGCTTCCGCAATGAACTTTTTATATTTGTTGATCCAAGCGACTCTCACACACACATTTCCGGAAGTGCCGACTTATATCCGGTTAGGATTTTGGTTGGCATTACTGATGTTCTCAGCAGGTGTTACGTTACGAAATTCTGTAACTTTTGTGCAAGAATTTAAGGGTGAACCAGAGCTGATTGTGCGTCGCGAACTTCTTGGTGGTGGTCTTCAGGAGGGAGTTGCTCGTTCACCCAGGCAATTGGAGGACATGCGTCCTTTACAGACTGCAGCCCCTCATGAAAGGACACGCTTGTTAGCACCGATGTATGAACGATATGTTGATTCGCACAGAGCATCTTCTTCAGAGGATTCCAGTAGAACACAAAATCGCAGCAGAAGAGATTGGGGCTGTACAATTGTTTGATGACTATTTCCAAGGGCCTCCCAGACTCAGACCTTTCAAGATATTTAAAGCTTCATACAATTGGTAATCACTGTAGATCATGCTGGAAGGTGCCGGCGTTGCACGCCATAACGGATCTATTTTTTCCGACATTTTTTCGTCTTCTTTTGGTTTTTCTTTCGGTTCCTCTTTGGATGGATTTTTGCTGTTGCCATTTTCCAGATGACCTTGAAGATCTTGTTCTCTGATCAAGAAGGTATTGGGATCTTCCTTCTCATCGGGGGCTGGGATCCGAAGGTTTGGGATCATAATATCTGGTTTAATGCCTGTCGCTTGAATCGAGCGACCAGCAGGCGTGTAATATAAGGCCGTGGTAAGTTTCAGGCCGCAATCGTCTTTTAAGGGCATAACGGTTTGTACCGAACCTTTCCCAAAGGAATCGCCTCCAACGACCACTGCTCGTCGATAATCTTGCAGAGCACCCGCGACAATTTCGGAAGCAGATGCCGAGCCATTATTGATCAAAACAACAATTGGTGCTCCTGCTAAGAGATCGCCAGGGTGTGCTTTTTCTTTAATTTGAGCACCAGGGATGCGGCCTTTGGTGTAGACAATCACGCCATCATATTGTTTGAGGTTATCTCTATCTAAAAACGTATCGGCGATTTGAACAGCAGAATCTAAGACACCACCTGGATTATTACGAAGATCTAAGATCAAGCCTTTTAACTTGCCGTTATTATTTTTCTTGAGGGTTTGGATTTCTCGAATTAAATCGGTGCCAGAATTATTTTGAAATTGCGAGACTCGGATGTACGCATAATTTTCATCCAACATTTTGCTGCGAATACTTTGCGCACTGATGGTGTCTCGAGTGACCGTAATTTTTAGGGGTTTATTTTCGCCTTGGCGAATAATCGTCAAAGTAATTTTTGTGCCCTTTTCGCCACGCATTAATTCAATGGCTTCACGAGCAGATAAACCCTTTACCGGCGTATCGTTCAAGCGAATGATAAGATCACCCGGTTGGATTCCAGCGCGCTGTGCTGGCGTATTATCGATGGGGCTAATGACTCGAATAAATCCGTCTTCGGGTAAAACTTCAACCCCTAATCCTCCAAATTTTCCGGTGGTATTGGCTTTGAGATCGGCAAATTCTTCTTTGTTTAGAAAAGTAGAGTGGGGATCAAGACCGGCGAGCATGCCTCGCATGGCATTTTCAAACAAAACATTATCGTCAACGGGTTTGACATAGTATTCTTTGATGTATTCGATGACTTTCGTGAATCGTTGCAAATCGACTAAGGGAATTTTATCTTCGGGCGTGTTCTCTGAAGCACGGATCGTTGAATTTAAAATCAACAAAAAGGAGAGTAAACTCATTTTTAGGAAGACTGCAAAAATGCGGTTACGGTTTGATAGCATGCCCTAGATCCTTAAAGATATATTTGTTCAACTCACTATGGTTGGCTGATTGCAATAACAGGGGTCTCAATTATCCTGCATTAAACGCAGTATAAGCTGGAACCGATCATTTTGCTTTTTTCTCCCTCTTAATAATACTGCGAAGTTGGTGGTAAGTCGAGGGTAAAATTGCTATTTTAATTGCAGTAAAGCGTTGCCAGTCATTTCGGTTGGTTTCGTCAGACCCTGCAGGGCTAAGAGAGTGGGAGCGACATCGCGGAGCGTTCCAGTTGTTTCTGTAATCGTGGCCGGGCGGCCCACATAAACAAACGGAACACGACGGGTTGTATGGGCCGTATGAGGTTGGTGTGTTGTATCATCAAACATCATTTCAGCATTGCCATGATCCGCTGTAATAACGGCTTCTCCGCCAACCGTTTGCAGAGCGGTAATCACTTTCTCAAGACAAGCATCCAGAGTTTCAATCGCGGCAACGGTTGCTTGAAAATTACCTGTGTGTCCTACCATGTCGGCATTGGCATAATTGCAAATAATGACCTCATGAGATTTTTTTTGGATAGCCGTCACTAATTGTTCTGTCAGTTCGACCGCACTCATTTTAGGAGAGAGATCATAAGTGGCCACTTTAGGGGAGGGCACTAATATTCTGTCTTCCCCTTCGAAGGGTTGTTCACGTCCGCCGTTCAGAAAAAAAGTCACATGGGCATATTTTTCGGTTTCTGCCATTCGCAGTTGGCGCATTCGATTCGATTCGTAATATTCGCCCAGCATATTGTGTAAGGGTTCCGGAGGAAAAATAACCTTGGCTGGGAGTGTACTTGCATACTCGGTTAATGTGGCAAAGGCTGATAATGTTGGTCGTACCGTTCGGGCAAATCCAGTGAAATTTGGATCACTTAAGGCATAACTTAATTGTCGGGCACGATCAGAACGAAAGTTCATAAAAATAACGGCATCCTGATCCACAATGGGTGCCATGGGTGAGAGAATGGTGGGGGTTACAAACTCATCGGTTTCACCGCGAGCATAAGCCGCAATCAACGCTTCGGTTGCCGAAGTGTAAAACCAGGGAGCATTGCCTTCGGTCAGGCACTCATAGAATCGTTGTGTGCGTTCATAGCGTTGATCACGATCCATGGCATAATAACGACCGCAAAGAGAGGCGATTCTGGCGTGGCTGGAAGAAGGCAGTGCGTGACAGACTTTTTGGAGTGCTTGTAGGGATGCCTTAGCACTTTCTGGAGGCGTGTCTCGTCCATCTAAGATGGCGTGGATAAAAATATTCGCCACCTTTTTATTTGCCGCGAGGCGTACCAGTGCGTGAATGTGTTCTTCATGACTGTGAACGCCGCCGGGTGAGAGCAAACCAAGAATGTGTAAAGAACGGGGTGTATTTGCAATTTTCTGGAGAACATCTGTGAGAATGGGATTTTGATCAAAACTGCCGTTTTCAATGGCTTGAGAAATGCGTGTTAAATCTTGCAAAATGACGCGGCCTGCTCCGATGGTTAAGTGCCCTACTTCCGAATTTCCCATTTGATGGTTGGGAAGCCCAACATCTAAGCCAGAAGCCGATAACGTTGTATTCGGACAGGTGGCCAATAATTTATTCCAAGTTGGGGTTTTGGCGCTGGTGATTGCGTTTATGGCACTGGGTTCGCCGCTACCCCACCCATCTAATATGATCAAAACGATCGGATTTGGTTTCATGACAATGGCCTTTTGCCGGTTAGTGTTAGTTAATATAAAACAGAATACCAATAATGACACGGGAGTCCTGCTGAGGGAACTGTTTTCATAGCGTATTGATTTCGGTTATAATCCCCCGCTTACATCACTGAGTAACGTTGTTATGGATCAATTTGTTGTCTTTATAACTAATCATTGGATTTTAGCTTCCCTGTTTGTGGTGGTGTTGGTGGCGTTACTGATCAATGAATGGATCGGGCGGCAATTTGGGCTCCCTGAAGTGAATCCTGAAGTTGCAGTACAAATGATGAATCGCACCGAAGCTCAGATTTTTGATATTCGCGGTGAATCGGCTTTTCAATCAGGGCATATCTTGGGATCGCATACAGTTCCTCGTCAATCATTGGAGAAAAAAATCGCTGTGTTGATGCAATATGCAGACAAACCCGTGATTGTGGTGGGTAGCCTGGATCAGGAAACGTCGAAGGTAGGGCAGGAGTTACAGCAAAAAGGGTTTAAGCAGTTGTCGATTTTAAGGGGGGGAATACCAGCTTGGACAAGAGCAGGATTGCCGTTGGTAAAATCATGAAATCAGTCATTATTTACAGTACCTTAATTTGTCCCTATTGCGTGCGAGCCAAGGAATTATTAACAAGCCAAAACATACCTTACGAAGAAGTTCGAGTGGACGACGATCCCATCAAGCGTGCAGAAATGGAACGTTTAAGTGGTCGAAGAACCGTTCCACAAATCTTTATTGGATCAAAACACGTGGGTGGATTTGCAGATCTCCAGAAATTATATGAAAGGGACGAACTGAAACATTGGCTCGATGATAGAATTCATTGACATTAACCGGAAAGAGAACTATGACACAAACATCTTTGAATCATGCGAAAAAAGTAAATGGTCACGGCGAATCCGAAATGGGACCGCTGTTTAATGTGCACAGTGTTTATTTAAAAGATCTTTCTTTTGAAGCGCCGCATGTCCCTCAAATATTTAACGAAGAGTGGAAACCCAAAATCGATTTTGATCTGCAGATGGGCTCACAGATATTAGCCGAAGCAGACTCTGTGTATGAAGTGGTCTTGCATGTCACCGTCCAAGTTAAATTAGGAGAAGGTGACAAAGAAAAACCGGCTTTTCTCATTGATATCCAGCAGGCTGGGGCATTTACGGTCAAGAATATGCCAGAAGAAGTAGTGCAACAAGTTCTGGCGACAACCTGTTCCACAGTGCTTTTTCCTTATGTCCGAGAAACCGTTTCTAATCTTGCAACCCGTGGTGGGTTTCCGCAATTAGTGTTACCGCCCATCAATTTTGAAGCGATGTATGCCCAGCATCTCGCGACCCAAAAGGAAGGCGGGACAAAAGAAGGTGTCATCGCGGAATAATATGCAAATAAACCGTCAAACCATCGCTGTGTTAGGAGCAGGCTCTTGGGGAACTGCCTTAGCGCTTGTGTTGGCGAAGAATGGGCAGACCGTTCATTTGTGGGATCGAGATCAATCACTGTTAACCGAAATGATCCAGACCCGATGTAATGCGCGCTATTTACCCGAAGTAAATTTGCCAAGCAATGTAGAGATCTGTACAGAGCTCTCTTTGGCCATGCAAGCCGTACAGGACATTTTAATCGTGGTTCCGAGTCATGCGTTTGCCGATGCCTTAAATAGTCTAAAGCCGTTTTTGATCGAGAAACATCGACTACTCTGGGCAACGAAAGGGCTAGAACCCGTGACTGGCAATTTTTTACATCAAGTCGTGGAACGAGAGTTGGGTTTGGAGCAAACAGTTGCGGTTTTATCGGGGCCGAGCTTCGCGAAGGAAGTGGCCTTAGGGCTTCCGACGGCTGTTGCTTTGGCATCTAAGGATCGTGCGTTTGCGGAGGCCTTAGCCGAGCAATTTAATGGAGAGCAGTTTCGAGTTGAAACGACAGATGACATTATTGGTGTGCAATTTGGGGGCGTAGTCAAAAACGTATTAGCCGTTGCCGTGGGGTTGTCAGATGGCGTTAAATTTGGCGCAAACGCTCGCGCAGCACTCATTACGGGTGGTTTGGCAGAAATGATTCGCTTGGGAGAAGCCCTAGGTGCGCGGGCCGAAACATTAATGGGGCTTGCAGGATGTGGGGATGTTATTTTAACCTGTACCGATAATCAATCCCGTAATCGTCGTTTTGGTTTAGCATTGGCCGAAGGGTTAACCGAAACCGAGGCATTACAACAGATTGGTCAAGTCGTCGAAGCAGTGTACAATGTGGAACAGCTTTGTCGTTTAGCAAAGGCTTACCAAGTGGATTTGCCGATTGCTGAACAGGTGTTTCGTGTGATTAAGCACGAAGTGTCGCCAAAAGAGGCTATGAAAGCATTATTTATGCGGAGACCTAAAGGTTAATAGTTTGGCAAATTAATTAAATTTGTCTAATCTTAGCTTATAGGTTTAATTAAACTGAAGGGGAGTGTTGTCATGAAGAAAATAGTAACAAAAGCAGTTGTGTTGAGTTTAATTTTGGCGCCTATCGCTGTTTTAGCAGGTTGCCAAAAGAAATGTGGTCATCATGAACCAGAAATGAGACACAAAGTTGAAAAAGCGAAACATGAATATGGTGGAAAATAATACTTTTCACTATTGACCTACTAAGAACCCCCTAACGGGGGTTCTTTTTTTGGGGCTAATCGATTCGAACGGGGTAACCGTGAGCAGATTTTGCGGTCATTTTCGCGCTGGTCCAATTGACCAGATGGCTGCCAGCAATAGCACTTTCAATGATCTTGGTTAAACGCACCAGACTGTCAGAGCCTGCATATTGCGGTTCGGTTAAGGGTTGGTGCGCTTCTAAAAACAAATGATTGTCCCGCCAGCCCACTTTATAAGGTTCGTGGATAATTCGAACGGGTGTTCCAATCGGGACAATATTAAACAGGGCTTCCACATCTTCTGGGAATAACCGAATACAGCCGTGTGTGGTTCGAACCCCTACCCCGGCAGGTCGATTGGTCCCATGGATCAAGAATGCGCCTTTGGCTGCGAGGCCTTTTGAATCTAAGTAAAAAGCATAGCGTCCCAACGGGTTTTCGGGGGTACCGCCTGCGACAACTAAGGGCAGCACGTCGCCTTTGGCAATGTGTTCTTGTCGAATCGACTCGGGGGGATACCAAGCCGGATCTTTTTTCTTGCCGGTAATGACCGTTTTGCCTAACGGGGTAAACCATCCTTTCTTGCCGATTCCCAGGGGATGAGTGGTCACCATTGGTTTATCCGGATGAAAATAATATAAGCGCATTTCAGCGAGGTTTAACACCATCCCTGTTTTGGGAACTGGGGGTAAAATGAATTGTGTGGGAATCACCACAATGGCGCCCGGGGTGGGTAACCAAGGATCCAAGTTTGGATTTGCCTCGATCATCTCATAGACTCCGATGTCAAAGCGTCGACCTATTTCACCTAAGGACTCTCCTTTCCTGACGGTCGTGGTTTGGATTTCGCCAACAATATCGCCAGTTTTGGGTAAGGGGAAAGTTAAGGCAAAAACAGGGTTCAATAAGCCCAGTCCGCCCAGCAGAATAATTGCTAACAGATTGATTCTTATTAAATAATTTTTGTTGACCCTACACATTATAACTTTCGCACCAGTTCGATATTTGTTCGGCTATTTAGTGTAAACACTTTTGTTCAAAAATGTCTTTACTTATTTATATTATCGGTCGCACTCGGCTCAAACTTCAGCTGACCAATCAGTGTAGTAAGCTTGCACAAGTTAGTAGTGATACTACAATAAAAAAGAGATCTAAGTAAAGAGAGTAAAGCGTGTGAAGTGGGCATTGGGCTGGAAAAAGAAGAAAAGCCAAAAGGAAGGCATGGTGGGGATCGTCGAATCTGCCAGTACGCTGACGCTTGCCTATGCCGTCATCCAAGAGAATAAAGCCCTGGTGAAAGCCGAAATAATGGCCGAGGCAGAGACCCTGGCTGCGAAACAAGAAGCCTTGGCGAATTTTGTTCGCGAAAATGATTTGGCCGGAGTGCCTTGTACTTATGTGTTGGATGCCACGCATTACAGTTTGAATTTAGTGGATGCGCCAGCGGTAGCTAAGGATGAAGTGTCTAGGGCCATTCGTTGGTTAATCAAAGATTCCATTAGTTATCCCATTGAAGAAGCGGTGATCGATACGTTCGAGTTACCCTTTGTTCGTGCCAAAGACAGCATGAAAATGATCTATGCGGTTGCTATGCAAAAAGCGCTCATTCCTAAGATTGAGGAGTTAATCAGTAATTCTGGCCTGGTTTTAACCTATATTGATATACCAGAATTAGTGTTAAAAAACATTATTAGTCGGCGTCCACCGGAGTTAAAAAGTTGTGCTCTTGTTCAATTATGGGAAAAAGGCGGGAAAATTATTTTATGTCGAGGAGATGAAATTTGTATTACGCGTTCATTTGAACTGAAGTTGGAAAACTTGGGTAAAGAACCTGAACAAGACAGTGGGACGCTAGAATCACTCGCCTTAGAAGTCCAAAGATCTTTTGATTATATTAATAGTGTTTTTAAACAATCTATACAAAATACGATTCTTTTGGCGCCAACGAAAATTGATAAGGAGCTAATTGCTCAATCACTCAAAAATTCTTTAGGTTCCGAAGTATACCCAATAAAAATAACGGAATATTTAACCATTGAAAAACCGATTGCAGAAGAAAAAGAACCCGCCTTTTTATTGGCGATAGCCGCCTCCTTAAGACAAGGGAGTGTGGCTTTATGAGTCAACAAATAAATTTATACCAGGTTGAAAAACAGAAATTTAAGATTCGGTTTGAATTCAAAGAAGCGGTCGTTTTGTTCTCGGTTTTTTTTTCGATCATATTTATTACTACGACAATAGATATGGTTAAACACTTAACGATTAAGAAAGAATATAGTGTTTTAGATAAAGAGCAACAAGCAAAATCACAAAAGCTGCAAGTGATTTCTGGGCAAATGCCGGAAGAGCAAACCAGGAATGATATTGTGGCTCAAATAAAAAAATATCAAGATGATAAGCAATCAAAATTGGAAATTCTGGGCCAACTGGCCGTGGCTCAAAGTGGAAAGAATATAAATTTCTCAGATTATTTTGTGTCATTGGCCAAAAGAGCGGTAACGGGTTTGTGGCTAACCAGCTTCAGTATAAAGGATAGCGGAGGAAACTTATCAATAGAGGGAATAACATTAAAACCAGATTATGTTCCTTTATTAATTTCTGGGTTAAGTTCCGAGGCGGTTTTTAGTGGAAAAACTTTCCAATTATTTAAAATATCGACAGACGATAAAACAAATCAAATTGGTTTTGAATTAGAAACCAAGGCGGTTGATGAACCATGAAAGAACTAATGGCATTACTTGAAAAAAGATATAATGCATTTACTTTGCGAGAGAGAATTCTCATTTGCGGTGCCTTGATCGCAGTTGTTTATGCTACTTGGCATACGATTTTATATGATTATGTGATGGCGACTGATGAAGAAATTGCCAAAAAAGCCGACGATATAAAATCCCAAATTAACCTGTTGGAAGGACAGATTGATAGTATCTCCGAAGTCGTTGGTCGAAACCCAACTTCTGTGTTAATTGATCAGGTGAGGGAATTGAAACTAGAAGACGACGCATTAAATAAGAAAATTGTTGATGGTACTAAAAAAATGGTTTCCGCAAAGCAGATGGCAATAATCTTGCAAGGTATTATTGCCAAAACCAGTGGTTTAACCTTGGTTAATATGGAGAGCCTTGAAACGAAAGCACTTTTCCCGTCAAAGGTTATCCAAGACGGAGATAAGTCGGTAACCCTGCAGGCCTTTACGCATGGTTTAAAAATTGAAATGTTAGGTGGATATTTTGAAACATTACAATTTTTACAGGCGGTAGAACAACAAGACTCGATGGTTATTTGGGATACATTAAGTTACGAAGTGGTGAAATATCCACAAGCGAAAATTACGATTTATTTACATACACTTGGTTTAGATGAGGGGTGGATCGGTGTTTAAAAAACTGGTTCTGATCGGAAAAATAATCGTGCTTCTGTTCTACTTCGAGTCGTTGTTTGCAGCATTAGTAGATCCGACAGCGCCAATGGATTACACGGCAGAAGAATCATCTAAAAATAAAGAGCCATCAGACACGACGAGCTTTGTTTTGAGTGCCATCTTAATTTCAGAAAATAATAAGCTTGCTGTTATCAATGACAACGTTGTAAGGGTGGGCGATAAAGTTGGTGATGAAGAGGTTAAATCAATTGAGCAGTATCAAGTCAAGCTGGTTGGAAGTAAAGGTGAGCTCAAGTTGCGTTTAATTGATGATCAAATAAAGGAAACAGCAAAATGAGAAACAATAAAGAGTGTGGTTTGTTAAAATTTATTGGAGCATTGATTGCTATTTTACTGCTTTTGGGTTGTCAATTACCTCCAGAAAAACGCACGGCAAATAAAGAGATGGAAGAAGTCTTGCAGGAAGCATCCGACGATAATGCATTGATTCGTAAGCGTTCCACCACCAGTTTGCCTGATGAAGTTCAGAAAGCGTTTGCACCGACATTATCAGAAACAAAAGGAAAGGATATGGCAAATGCCGAAAAACGATTCGATTTGGTTGCCGATCAGGTACCTGCGCGATCGTTTTTCTTGAGTTTGGTTGAAGATACGCCCTATAATATTACCGTTCATCCCAATGTCGATGGTAAAATTTCGTTACAACTTAAAAAAGTCACGGTTCGAGAAGTCCTAGAAACGGTTCGTAATGTCTATGGTTTTGACTATCGGCAAACTACCCAAGGGATCGAAATTTTACCAGCGACTTTGCAAACGCGTGCTTTTTCGGTGAATTATTTAGACATTACTCGTAGTGGTGATTCAGAAACCCAAGTTTCTGCAGGTACCTTGAAGTCATCTAGTACCAATGGATCGGGCACTTCAAATCCTACAACTGGAACCGGTACGACGACAACAACGTCTGGTTCATCCGATCAATCTGATCAAACCGCTATCAACAGTCGGATATCGACGACTTCCAAAGCAGATTTTTGGCAAGAACTCAAAACTGCAATTCAAACCATTGTTGGAACAGGTGATGGTCGAACAGTCGCTGTCAGCCCCTTAGCCAGTTTAGTCGTTGTTCAGGCGATGCCAGATGAATTGAAAAAAGTCGAAGATTTTCTAAAGAGTGCGGAGCTCTCTTTAAATAGGCAGGTAATCTTAGAGGCAAAAATCATCGAAGTCGATTTAAATGATAGCTTCCAGGCTGGGATCAACTGGGCTCTGGTCAGTGGAAGACTCAATGCAACCCAATACGGTGGGCAAACAATTTCGTCTCAGATTACCAGTGACGGTACATTCCCTGTCTTAAACTCGGCATTGCCCAGTCCGCTGGATATTAATCCAAACCAGCCTAAAGTGAACGCTGCGTCAAATACGCAATCGTATGGGGGTGTCTTTGCCTTATCAACCAATTTTAAGAACTTAGGAACCTTTATCGAGCTATTAGGCGCGCAGGGTAAAGTACACGTTCTTTCAAGTCCAAGGGTGTCGACCATCAATAATCAAAAAGCCTTGATCAAAATTGGGTTTGATAGGTTTTTTATTACGAACGTTTCAACGACAACGACGTCTTCTACATCGACTTCTCAAACCACTCCCAATGTGACGTTTGATTCGTTCTTCTCTGGGATTGCGCTAGATGTTACCCCGCACATTACCGATACCGACGAGGTGACACTCCATATTCACCCGACCATTAGCGATGTTGAAGATGATATTAAAAACTTTACTTTGAATGGTCAAGCACAATCCTATCCATTAGCAAAAAGCAGTGTACGTGAATCGGATAACATGGTTAGAGCAAGAAATGGTGAAATGGTGATCATCGGAGGGTTAATGCAGAATCAAAATTCTGAGTTAACTCAAGGCATACCCATTCTTAAAGATTTACCCTTGCTGGGTAATATCTTTAAACATACCGTTCAGGTCTCAACCAAAAGTGAATTGGTGATTTTATTAAGACCAATCATTGTCGGTGAAGGCACCTGGTCAGAACAAATGGATAATGATTTAGCACAGTTCCAAAAAGTGCATGAAGGAATTGATAAAGATGATTAATAAAATGATCAAGATTGTACTATTCCCAACCCTGCTATTGTTTGCAGTCAATGCCAACGCGTGGTCGGTATCGAACAAAGTCATAGAGTTGCCCGGGGAAGCAAAAGTGTCAGAACGACCCATTGTTGAACCAGAGTTTCACAGTGAACCAGAAAAAACCTTGCTCATAGGGCAAGCTCGGGAATTGGAAAGCAGTAAGACAGCTGGAACCTTTGAAAAAAGATTGTCTAAACCAACCGCCAAAGAAAACATTGATTTAAATTATTGGCGAGCGGTTGATTTGATCAATAATGGAGATTATTCACAAGCAGAGCACATCCTGATTCGAAATTTAAGCGAGGCACCCAGACATCAACTGTCACGGATAGAATTGGTAACTTTTTATTTGAAAAGAGATCAATTAGTCGAAGCAGAAAGCTATTTGCAATCAGGTCTAAGGTTAGAAGAAAACCACCCTGAATTTTTAAGGCTAATGGCTGTGATCCATGATAGAAGAGACGAACCTGAAAAAGCTCTCAGTTTGTTGGTAAAAGTAAAAGGTCCCAGGATTCATGATAAGAATTATATTGCCTTTTTGGGACATATTTATCAACAAA
Source organism: Gammaproteobacteria bacterium (assembly GCA_013286785.1). Classification (GTDB taxonomy): domain Bacteria; phylum Pseudomonadota; class Gammaproteobacteria; order UBA6186; family Azoamicaceae; genus CADEGZ01. The sequence continues at coordinate 71,103 of JABDFC010000001.1, read as the reverse complement.
TGGGAAGTTACGCATTAGCCAGAAAACAGTATTTTCGATTAATGCAATTTGAGCCTAATAATCCCCTTTGGTTGTTAGGTGCGACGATTGCGTTAGATTCAGAAGGAAAAAAGGCAGCAGCGTTAGAGGGGTATCGTCGATTGGCAAAAGAAGGACATATGGAGTCACAAATGCTCGAATATGTTCGGGGTCGAATTGTTGAGCTTAAAGGATAGAATATGTCAAATCAATCCGGTCTAAGAAAATTTAAGTTGGGTGATTTGTTGGTTGAATCAAAAGAAATCACTCCTGAACAGTTACAGCTGGCTTTAAATACACAAAAAGACCAAGGTGGTAAGCTAGGGGATGTGTTGGTTAATCTTGGCATTATGAGCGAGTGGAATCTCGCACACGCGCTTTCCAGACAGCTCAATATTCCATTTCTTGATTTAAAGAAACATTCCATAAAACCAGAAATCATTCAAAAAATACCTGAAAGATTAGCGAGGCGTTATCGGGTTATTTTGTTGGATATTGTCGATGGCAATTATTTGGTTGGCATGGCAGATCCAACCGATTTGGTCGCTTACGATGAACTTACCAGAAAGCTAACGGGCAATATAAAAATAGCGATTGTGATCGAAGCAGATTTGTTACATCTTTTTGATGTTGTGTACCGTAAAACTGAGGAAATTACTTCTTTCGCGGCGGCACTTAAAGAAGAGATGGTTCAGTCCGAAGAGCAAGTGGCCCAAGTCGACACTATCAGCGCCGATGCAGCACCCGTGGTTAAGTTATTAAATTCCATTTTTGAAGATGCCGTTCAGGTGAGCGCTTCCGACGTTCATATTGAGCCAGATGAGAAAATTTTAAGGATCAGACAGCGCGTCGATGGGGTTTTGCAAGAACACATTCTTCCAGGAAAAGAAATTATTTCCGCTTTGGTATTGCGAATAAAATTGATGTCAAATATGAATATTTCAGAAAAGAGGTTGCCGCAGGATGGGCGCTTTGCAGTGCAAGTTAAGGATCACAATATTGATGTCCGAGTCGCGATTATGCCAGTACATTTTGGAGAAGCGGTGGTATTGCGGTTGTTAGATCAAGCAAAAGGTATATTAAAGTTAGAACAATTGGGCATGGAAACGAAGATGATGGAAAGAGTTCGGCAGCTTATCCATCAGCCCAATGGGATGATATTGGTGACAGGGCCAACGGGTAGCGGGAAGACAACGACACTTTACGCAGTGTTAAGCGAACTAAACAGTATTGAAAAGAAAATTATTACCATCGAGGATCCGGTAGAATATGTTTTGCCGAGAGTGAATCAAGTTCAAGTCAATCCAGCAATCAATTTAAACTTTTCGGATGTATTAAGATCGGCGGTTAGACACGATCCAGATATTATCATGGTCGGTGAAATGCGTGACGAAGAAACCGTGCGAATTGGTTTGAGAGCAGCAATGACCGGACATATGGTTTATTCCACTTTGCATACGAATGATGCCATCAGTAGCACTGTGCGGCTGATGGATATGGGAGCCGAGGGCTTTTTAGTTGCGGGTGCATTACGAGGCGTCATAGCCCAGCGATTGGTTCGAAAAGTGTGTGATAATTGCGGCACTCACTATACCCCAACAGAACAAGAAAAGGTTTGGATCAAAGGATTTACAGGACATGAACACGGAAGCTTCAATTTTAAGAAAGGGATTGGGTGTTCCAGATGTAATAACTCAGGGTATCGTGGTCGAATGGGTATTTATGAATTTTTAGAAATCAGTCCTGAGCTTGCCGATACACTCCGAGCAAACGATTCAAATAAATTTATTCATACGGCGCAAGCACAAAAAGATTTCAAAACACTGGGCCAAGCAGCATTTGAATGTGCAATAGCAGGAAACACGACCTTGACCGAAGTGTTTCGAATTACTGGGGATCTTGTTTAGGGGATTTAGATGCCGCGTTTTGATTATGATGGGCGAGATAAAGCCGGTAAAAAAGTTTCTGGAATCATCGATGGCACCAACGAGTCTGCGGTTGCGGTCGAACTGATCCGTAATGGGACGACGCCTATCTCGATTGTCATACATGTCGATGAGCAAAAAAAAAATGGTAAATTTACTTCATTTTTACAGTTTGAAATGCCTCGTTTGGAGGATCTTACCTTTTTATGTCGCCAATTAAACTCCTTATTTAAAGCAGGCGTTCCGATTGTTCGAGCTGTGCATGTTGTGAGGGAAAGTGTTAAAAACTATCGATTGAAAATGGCGATGACGGATATTTTGGCGACGCTGCAGGAAGGACAATCTTTTTCTGTCGGGATCCGTCGCCATCCTAACATTTTCCCCAGTTTAATGGCCTCCTTAATTAATGTTGGGGAGAATACCGGGAGTTTGGATGAAGTCTTTCGTCAATTGGCGGTTCACTTTGAGCGTGATACTCAGACCAGAAAACAAATATCCAGTGCTATCCGGTATCCCATCACGGTCTTAGTTGTGATTTCTATTGCCATTACGGTGATTAATATATTAGTGATCCCTGCCTTTGCTAAATTTTTTACGCAATTTCATTCAACGTTGCCATTACCAACCCGTCTCTTAATAGCCAGTTCGAATTTTTTTGTGAATTATTGGTATGTCCTCTTGGCTGGAATCATTGGGACATTCATGGGGATTGGTTTCTATGTCCGAACACCCAAAGGCCGTTGGCAATGGGATAAATGGAAATTATCGCTGCCGCTGATTGGCAGTATTCTGAATCGAGCGCTTTTGGCTCGATTTGCGCGTAGCTTTGCCCTTTCGATCCGGACCGGTGTTCCATTATTAGAAGCCATTAATATGATTGCCAAAGCAACAGACAATGTGTATGTTGCCGATAAAATTGTCACCATGCGTACCTATATTGAACGGGGTGAATCATTAACGGTAGGGGCGACTAAAAGTGAAATGTTTACGGCATTGGTTTTGCAGATGCTCGCGATTGGGGAAGAAACAGGTGAGATCGATAAATTATTAGATGAGGTTGCAGATTATTATGAGCAGGAAGTCGACTACGAAGTGGCGCGCTTAGGAGACGCCATAGAGCCTATCTTAATCTGCATTATTGCGGGAATGGTGTTAGTGTTGGCATTGGGTGTCTTTTTGCCGATGTGGGATATTTGGAAGGTTGCCCTTGGGAAATAGCAATCACCGGACTATAATTTTAGTAAGGAGTACGAGGATGAAAGAGCTCACTGGAAGTCGAACTACGGCGGTTCAAACAAAAGGATTTACCTTAATTGAGTTAGTTATTGTAATCGTTTTGATTGGTATCTTAGCAGCCACCGCATTGCCAAAGTTTGCGAATCTGACCATTCAGGCGCGCGATGCCTCCAATCAAGGATTGGCGGGTGCTTTCAGCGGCGTGCTCAGCATTGCCCATGCCGCTTGGGTATCGAATGGTGCTTCTACTGCGACCGGGGGGTCTTTCGTGACCTTGGAAAGCCAGAGCTTCCATGTCAATACGATTGGGTGGCTGGATAATAGTAAGGAAGTTTCACCTGGAGCCAGTGATTGTGCGGTCATTTGGAATACGGCCTTAACCAATCCGCCCATTGCGGGGTGTTCTGGTTGTGCACAAAACTGTACGGCAACTTCCACGAATGGATGTTATATCGTTTCAGCCTCTGGATCCGTGTGTACTTATACTTTAGCAACCAATTCACCCATTACGATCACCTATGATATGAGCGATGGTTTGGTTGGATTTACTTCTCAATAAAGCAGCATCCTGATGGATAGAAATGCCACTCAGTTACCTAGGGGTTATACCATGATCGAATTGGTCATGGTATTGGTCATTATTGGGATATTATCGGCAATCGCGGCTCCTCGATTTTTTACGACAGTGACGTACCAAAGGGATGTTTATCACGATGAGTTGATCAATAGCTTGCGCTATGCACGTAAGTTGGCAATTGCGACGGGCAAACACTATCAAGTGAACCTCACTTCGACGAGCTTTACTTTGCTGCAGCGTGTGGAAGGCGGCAGCTGTACCAGCGGCACGACTTTTAACGCAGTCATTGATCCCGAAACCCGTTTCAGTGGATATGTCAAAACAGCACCGGGATCCGTAACCATCACCTATACCGCCGATTGGCCGTTGTATTTTAATGGTTTTGGGCAGGCCTTGAGTGCCAGCAATTGCGCAGTGATCAACAGTGACTCTATCACTGTGGTGGGTGGCAGCACGATTACGGTGGTGGGCCAAACAGGATTTATTCAATGAGGAAAAGAACGGCAGGGTATTCGCTCATAGAATTAGTGGTGTCAATGACACTGATTGCCATTGCCATTTTGGGTACCCTATTTGCTGTGAATATCGCGGGAATGTATAGCGGGGATCCCATGATAACCTATCAAGCAGCGTCTATTGCAGAAGCTTATTTGACAGAAATTTCGACGAAAAATTTTCCAACAGGGACATGCCCTAGTGGGACTCGTTCCACTTATACCAACATTTGTAATTATAACGGGCTCAATCAACCCCCGACAGATGAAACGGGAACCGCAATCGCAGCGCTCAGCGGTTATACGGTGCAAGTCAATGTTGATACAACCGCAGCTGTATTAGGATCGTTAACGGCGGGAACACAATCGGTTCGCGTTGATGTCACCGTTTCTCATTTAGGGATGGATACGATGACATACAGTATGTATCGAACCAATTATTAAGGAAACACTGCTATTAAAACCACGAAAGGTTTTACATTAATAGAGTTGGTCATTACCATGGTATTGGCCTCTATTTTATCGATTGTGGTGGCTATTTTCATCACGCGGCCCATTACTGCTTATACGAGTGTGACTCGACGTGCGGAATTGGCAGATGCTGCCGATTTATCTTTGCGCCAGATGACACGAGATATTCAACAAGCGGTACCCAACAGTTTACGGGTAAAAGTGGACCCCAATAATGCGAATCGCATTGCGATAGAAATGATCAACGTGGTCGAAGGCATGCGCTATCGCGGGGCAGGTGTGGGACCTTATTTGTCTTTTACCCAAAGTAATACTCAATTTGATGTGATTGGTCAGTTTCAATTTGCCACCACAAATACGACTTGTATGGCCAATGCTTGCCGTTTAGTGGTTTACAATACCGGTGCAAATACCGGGGGAACCATTCCATCAGACAACCCCTCACCGGGCGCCAATGTTTACAGTACCGTGCCAGCCCCCAGCTGTACTAATTGCTTGCCGCCACCCGGTTCAGTGACCATTACACCTCCGACGACAACAGTGACATTAACAAACGGGACCAGTGAAGGCAGCATTACTTTAAATACCGCGACAACGTTTGCCTTACCTTCACCTCGCCAACGTATTGAGATCATCGATACCCCGATTTCGTATGTCTGTGACACGACTGCGGGGGTTCAAAGTATCACACGGTTTTGGAATTATACCATTAACCAAGTGCAGCCGACCAACCCAACCGTTGCCCCTTTCAGTACAGCTTCTAGTGCACAGTTAGCTCAGGATGTTGCAACTTGCGACTTTGTTTATACGCCAGGGACTGCACAACAAAATGGGATTATTTCCATGCAAATTGCGTTATCAAAAGGGGGCGAAACGATTACGTTAATGCGCCAAGTTCAAGTGGATAATTCACCATGATGCAGAGAATGGCACAAAAAGGTTTTTCGATTATGAGTGCGTTATTCATTGTCGTCATTTTAGCCTTAATCGGAAGTTATATTGTCAATTTGAGTGTTCTGACGGGAGCGTCGTCTAATTTAACCATCCAAGGGGTGAAAGCCTATTTTGCCGCCAAGAGCGGTTTGGAGTGGGGAATCTATCAAGTTGCGCCGGCGGTGGGTTCAGGTGGAAGCACGACTTATAATTGCCCTACCAGTCCAACTACGCTAACCTTTTCACAGGGGGGGTTGAAAGGTTTTAATGTGGTGGTTACCTGCTCCCAATTTGCTTTTACGGAAGGCGGGATCAATTACAATACGTTTCAAATTAATGCGCAAGGTCAGTATGGGATTTCTGGCCCAGATTATGCGTCTAGGCAGTTGTATGTCACGGTCGTTCAACCGGGGGTATAGGGAAATAAAAGGAATTTTAAGATGAAAGCAAAAGAATTAGCTTTATTAGCAATGGTGGCGCTATTCGCGAGTCACAGTGCTTTAGCGAATGTTTGTACAGCAGTTTTCCCGGGTGGGCTTCAGAGTAATGCCTCTAATAAATCGATCAGTTTTAACAGTTGTGGCAGTCAATTATTAAATAACCCCAGTTTAGTGTTATCCACCAAAACCATTAATCAAAATTTTAGCGATGGCGATTCAGATGATTGCACGTTTTCTGGAAACGATGGGGATGGAGACGATTGCGAAGTGCCTCCTTGTAATAATACAGCCTGTTGTTCGGCTTCGGGATCACCCGTTGGAACCATTAGTCCTGGAAGTTTTTCAACCTCCAGTGGCGCTGGCGGCTCAGTGACCGTTGGGACTAACGGAACTACCACAATAGGAGGGACTAATAACGCAACCACCGATTATACAACGGTTACGGTTAATAGTGGTGGAACGCTTGATTTTTCTGCCAATACCAGTGGTGGTACAACCACTTATCGGATGAATACTTTAACGTTAAAACAGAATACCAAAGTTAATTTGCAACCCGGCGATTATTGGATCAAAACCCTCACTATTTCGAGTGGGGGAACGGTGACATTTAATGTGGTTGGATCGGGAACTGCACGAATTTTTATCGATACAAATACAACGATTAATCAAACGGTGAGTTGGAATACAGGCTCGGGCACCTCAGCCGCATCTTTATTTATATACGCCTACGGTAATTTTACCATTAGTGATTCAAGTGCGGCAACGCAAATCAAAGCATTGGTTTATTCACAGGGAAATGTCTCATTTACAGGTGTGGCACTGACGGGTGCGGTGACGGGTGAGAATCTTTCTATAAATAGTGTTAATGACAGTTTCACCAACCCGAATAATAATGGAAATACCATTATTACTTATGATGGTACTGCTGTCAGCAATGCCAATTTTGGTCCCAATTTTTCTTCGTGTCAAAATACAGCCTCACAATTTTCGGTCAGTGCGCCTTCCACAGGGACGAACTGTCAAAACATGACAATCACGGTGACAGCGCAAAACAGCAGTGGGCAAACGGTGACGAATTATGCCGGTGCCATTACGTTGACAACTCAGGATAGTACCGGTACTTGGGTTTCAACCTCAGGGGGAGGAACGTTTAGTGGTGGCAGCAGTGGGACAGCAACGTATCAATTTGTAACGGGTGATCAAGGAACCACAACTTTTCAATTAAGTTATCCCAGCAGTGGGGCTTCGCCGATTACCATTAAAGCCTATCAAACCAATAATACGGGCATTTCTGGCTTATCGGGGGCGATTAATTTTATTCCTTCGAGTCTTTTGGTGACAGCAACAGCGGTGTCTAATCCGCCGGCTTCGCCGCCGGGCGCCTTCAGTACAACCGAAACAGCCGGCAATAGTTTCACGATGTATCTAACCGCCTATGATTCGAGTAATTGTGGAATTGTGACAAGCTATACAGGTGCAAAGACGCTACGGTTTTATACGACCTACGTGAACCCGACGAGTGGAACGATCAACATGACGATTAACGGAACGGCGATTGCCAGCAGTTCCAGCGCCACGCAAACCACGCAATCGATCACGTTTACCAATGGGGTAGCGACCGTCACGGGTAATTATAATGATGCCGGGAAATTAAGCTTAAATGTGAACGATACGTCGAGCGGTGGCCCTTCGGGGGCAAGTGGGAATTTTATTGTGATCCCTGCGCAATTTGCGATTAATATTCCAAGCAATACGGCGACGCAGACCACAACGCCATCCAGTGCCGCAGTCTCTGCGTGTTTAGCGGATGCAGTCTTTAAGAAAGCAGGGGATGGTTTTACGGTGAATGTTCAGCCGCAAACGGCGCAAGGAGTCGTGACACCGAACTATGGCAATGAAACTTCTCCAGAAGGGGTCTTATTGCAATCAGGAGCGTTATTAGCGCCCAATCCAGGGCGAAATGGCAGTGCTAATAATGGGGCGATTGGTAATGGCAGTTCATTTACCAAAGTGACGGGCAGTGCGGGACCGTTCTCCAAAGCACCGTATTTTACGGGAACGAATTTTTCATTTGACGAAGTGGGTTGCATTAATTTAACAGCCAGTATTGCGAGCGGTGATTATTTAGGAGCAGGCGGCAATATTTCGAGTTCCATTGTGGTGGGCCGTTTTACGCCCGATCATTTTAATGCTTCTGGCAACACACCGCAGTTTGGAACGGTCAATATCAGTTCTAACGGAAGCTTTACCTATCTCAACCAAACTTTTACTTATGTGACAGCGCCGATTTTGACGGTAACCGCCGTTGCCTTGGCAGGGACAACGACTCAAAATTATACGGGCAGTTTTTGGAAGCTTAGCAGCAGTGGGTTTAACTCAGTTTATAATGAGGGGTATTATCCGGTTACTGCTGGCGATACAATTCCAAGTTTAGCCTTGTCTGCTTCTATCCCTGCTCCTATATTTGTAGATAATGCCAATGGAACAGGGACTTTCACGTTTTCAGGTGGCAGTGGCTTACAACTGCAGAATGGTTCGAACCTATCACCGCCCTTAACTGCCGAGCTTCAATTAAAGATTGCAGTGATCAGCGATTCCGATGGCGTGGCGTGTACCGGATCTGGCTGTGCAACGGGGGGATTTGCGTTTGGGGCAACGACTTCTGGTAATGGGATCAGTTTTTCTGGGACAGGGACTGGGAATGGCAAGCAATTTTTATTAGGCCGCTTAGCGGTGATCAACTCGCTTGGGCCTGATTCGCTTGCGCTTACCGTTCCGATGCAGACGCAATATTACACCAGTTCAGGATGGGTTTTAAACACGCTGGATTCCACTACAACGTTTACGGGTGGGGCTTCCAGTTTAACCTTAGCGCCTTCCAGTGGTGTAACGACTACTCCGACGATTGCCTCACCGTATACATTCCAACAGGGTGTGTTGAATATCTCTCTCAGTGCGCCAAACGCGGGTGGTTATGTCAATATTACCGCGAATTTAGGAACCGGCGGTGCGAATCTCCCTTGGTTGGAATTTGCGTGGCCGGATACGACAAATAATTATCCGATTGGGCAAGCAACCTTTGGTGTTTATCAAGGTGATCCGAGGATTATTTATCAAAAGGAAAATGTCCCTCACTAGTGGATTCGTGCGATGAAAGAGAGTCGGTGGTTATTGCTGTTAGCAATGGTGTGGTTTTGCCAGCCAGTCGCGGCCGGTCCGTGTGGTGTTTCCAGCCATACCAGTCTTTTGGTGACGGCGACAGCTGTGTCTAATCCACCGGCTTCACCGCCCGCGGCCTTCAGTACCACCGAAACAGCGGGTAATAATTTCACACTGTATTTAACCGCTTATGATTCGGGTTGTGGAATTGTAACGAGCTATACCGGTGTCAAAACCCTGAGGTTTTATACGACGTACGTCAATCCAACGAGCGGAACGATCACTATGACGATTAATGGCACCGCCATTGCAAACAGTTCCAGCGCTACCCATACCACCCAATCAATTGCCTTTACCAATGGGGTAGCGACTGTCACCGGTAATTATAAAGATGCAGGAAAATTAAGCTTGAATGTGAACGATACGTCGAGCAATGGCCCTTCAGGGGCGAGTGGGAATTTCATTGTGATACCAGCACAATTTGCAATTAATATTCCAGGCAATACCGCAACACAGACCACAACGCCGGTAAATACTGCGGTTTCTGCGTGTTTGGCCGATGCGGTGTTTAAAAAAGCGGGCAATGGTTTTACGGTGAATGTTCAACCGCAAACGGCACAAGGGGTTGTGACGCCAAACTATGGCAATGAAACTTCACCGGAAGGAATATTATTGCAATCGGGGGCATTATTAGCACCCAATCCAGGACGAAATGGCAGTCATAATAATGGCGTGATTGGCAATGGCAGTTCGTTTACTAAAGTGACAGGTAGCGCTGGGCCGTTTTCGAAAGCGCCGTATTTTACGGGAACGAATTTTTCATTTGACGAAGTGGGCTGTATTAATTTAACGGCCAGTATTGCAAGCAGTGATTATTTAGGGGCTGGTGGCAATGTTTCGAGCGCTCTGGTAGTGGGCCGTTTTACGCCAGATCATTTTGATGTGTCTGGCAATACACCGCAGTTTGGCACCGTAAACACCAGTTCAAATGGAAGCTTTACCTATCTTAATCAAAATTTTAGTTATGTGACCGCACCGATTGTGACGGTAACCGCCGTTGCATTGGCAGGCACCACGACACAAAATTATACCGGGAGTTTTTGGAAACTCAGCAGCAGTGGGTTTGGCAGTGTATACAATGCAGGTTATTATCCGGTGACTGCTGGGAATACGATTCCCAGTTTAACACTTTCTGCAAGCATTCCAGCACCCATCTTCGTTGATAATGCGAATGGGACTGGGACTTTTACTTTTTCGAGTGGTAGTGGATTACAACTACAAAATGGATCGAATCTATCGCCGCCATTGACGGCCGAAATTCAGCTGGATATTGCGGTAATCAGTGATTCCGATGGCGTAGCGTGTACTGGGACCGGGTGTACAACAGGAGGATTTGCGTTTGGCGCAACAACTTCTGGCAGCGGGATCGGCTTTTCTGGGACTGGAATTGGGAATGGCAAACAATTTTTATTAGGCCGCTTAGCGGTGATCGATGCACTGGGCTCAGAAACGCTTCTGCTCACGGTTCCGATGCAAACGCAATATTACACGAGCACGGGATGGATTTTAAATACGCTTGATTCCACCACAACATTTAATGGTGGGGCTTCCAGCTTAAATTTATCACCCTCCAGTGGTATTACGACAACACCAACGCTGCCCTCTCCACCGACATTCCAACAAGGAGTCTTAAATATTTCTTTCAGTGCGCCTAATGCAAAAGGGTATGTCAATATTACTGCGAATTTAGGGTCTAGTGGGGCAAATTTACCTTGGTTAGAATTTGCGTGGCCGGACTCTACGGTGGACTATCCTATGGGTCAAGCGACTTTTGGTGTTGCGGCGGGTAATCCACAGGTGATTTATCAAAAAGAAAAAATTCCCCATTAGCAGGGGGTTTGTGAAATTTGCTTGCTAAGCAGCTTTCCCAATGCCCTGTTTTTTCCAATTAATATATCCATAGAGATTAATTCCAATGGAAAAAATACAGAACATGCTTTGTGAGTACAGCCCCAAATTAAAATCTCTGATCGCCCAATAGAGTGTACAGAGGGACCAAATAATAAAACAAGCTCTCTGTCCTCTGGCGTTGAGCCATCGGCCATATTTTCCTGCGAGACTGATAAGGGTATCTAGGGCTTCTGCTGTCCAGTTAATGTGCATCATCAAACTCCTTATTAATTTGGTGAATGTGGTCCTGAGGGTATTATTGTTGGATTACGGGTTGTTCTGACGGTTTCTGAGTTGTTCTGTGTTTTGTCATCAGATTTATTCAGATCTGCTTTTTTCATAGAGGCTGATTTCGGATATTTTTACCAGTGTATCAGAAAGGGGTATTTTGGGTTATTGATAAATAAATTATTAACTCAACTCACTATTTAAATAAATATAAAACATAGCTTATATTTTCATATAAATCCCAGATAATATAAACTACATTTTATATTATCTAATTAAATTGATTTTTCATAAAACATATTTTATACATTTACTAATTCTATAAAATGGTATAAACTATGTTTTATATTTTTCTAAATATTGGCTCAAACATAAACTATATTTTATGGCAACTATCTTATGGGGTAAAGTTTACTACCAGGACACCTACGCGGGGAGACTTCAACAAGAACCGGGGGGACGGTGTTCTTTTACGTATGATCCTAGTTATTTAGAGTCGGGTTCTTTAAATTGCCCGGCCATCTCCTTTTTGTTACCACTGGGATCTCAACCCATTACCTGTGAATCAGGGTTGCATCCTTTTTTTGATAATTTAATTGCTGAAGGTTGGCTGCAAAATGCACAGATGAGAGCATTGAAAGTCAATCCGAAAGATCGATTTTCTTTGTTGCTCGGGTTTGGCCATGATTTAGCGGGTGCAGTTTCAGTCGTTGATCCGGAACCACGTCAATCCAAAATATTAGAGCATACCGATGCTGTTACAGAAGCTGTCCCATTAAGCCGAGCATCTCTATCGGGTGTTCAACGGAAGTTATTAATGGTTAAAGAAGGTAAAACCTACCGTCCTGTGAGAGGGAATGAGTTGAGCACTCATATTGCTAAGTTTCCATCGGATAAACTACAAGATATTTTAGAGCTCGAATATTTAACGATGAAAGCTGTTTCTGCCTTACTGCCAGATGATGTTGTTGCAAAAACTGAAATATCGGATATACCGTTATTACAGCAACCGGCTCTCATTGTAGAACGTTTTGATCGGAAAATAGTCAGTAAGACCGCAGAGCCAAAGCGGCTTCATTTTGAAGAGTTTAATCAGCTTCTGGGCCGTTTTTCAGGTGATGATAAGTACGATGGTTCTTATGAAGATATGGGCCAGTTCATTTGTCATACACCAGGTTGCCTTAAATCTGAAGCAGCGCGACTCTATGAGCGAATCCTAGCTTGTCTTTTAGTTGGTAATACCGATGCCCATTTTAAAAATTTTGCGATGTTTCATACGCGAGATGGCTTACGTTTAACACCATCCTATGACCTTGTGGCAGCAGCAACCTATAAGCAATACCGTACGATTGCTTTGGGTTTAGGAGGCACGCGTGATTTAGATATTGGTTTATTGAAAGAAAAACAATTGATTAACTTGGCACAAGGATTTGAATTAAATGACAAAACCATAACAAACTCTGTTGAAGCAATAGGTGCAAGATTGGAAATTGCTAAATCCACCATTGCTGCTTCAGAAATTGGAACGTCGATATTAAAAAATCAATTAATTGATATGATGGAGAAAAGATGGAACGGCAGTTTTACTTCAATTGGTCAGTTATTGTCGAAGAGGCAAAGCAAAGGCGGAAATCGCAAAAAATTACTCAAGAAAGACTAGCGATATTGGCTGGTGTTAGTACGCCTACGGTTTCTCGCTTTGAACAAGGCAAACGGGATATTCAATTATCCTCGGTTTTGAAAATTTTAAAGCAAATAGGAATGGTTGATGAATGCGATCTCATTTTTTCAGAATTAGATTATCGTGAAGATAAAGCGCGCGATGTAATTTTTTTTATTGGCTATGATAATAAAAAGAGAATTTTGTGTGCTATTTCTAGGGAAGCGTTAATTGATCATTATGGCAAGGGTGTTCAATCATTGGTAGAAATTTTTGTTCAAAATAAATCGAATATTGAACATGAAGCACGGCGTAAATATATCGCTGGGAATTTGGAGTCGGATGGATCAGTGTTAATAAAGTCAAATGATTTAAGGTAATGAAGATTCCCCAGTGACCGTGCTAAAATATTATTTGAGTCAAGCAGAAACATCTCATCCAGAAGAGCTTAGAAAGACCCTTGAGTTGGGGTTGTCAGGTAATATTCATGCTGTTTTTAATGAACAGTAAATTATTTCTGATCAGCCATCCATTGTTCGACAATGATAACCGCAGCGGTGGCATGGTCTTCTTGATCTTTGCGTTTGGTTTTACTTTTTTTGAGTTTAAACTCATTGCGCGTTTTCGCTTCCCAGCTTGTCAGTCGTTCGTCGACTTCGTGGATGGGCAAATTAAATTTGGCAGTCAGACGTTTAATAAAGCGTCGGGCACAAAAGGTCATTAATTGCGAACTGCCGTCCATGTTAAAGGGAACGCCGACGACGAGTTCGCTTGGTTTCCAACGATCAATCAAGGCTTGGAGTTCGGTCCAATTTGGAATGCCATCGCGGGCTTGTAAGGTCGTCACCGGGGAGGCGGTTTGGGTGATGGTTTGTCCAACGGCCACACCAATGTGTTTCATCCCAAAATCAAAACCTAATAAGGTTTTATGGACGGGTTCAGATAAATTAGGCATGGCCCACGTCACTTGAAAGTCGGTTCACGTCAACCCCCATTAAAGTAGCTGCTGCTTTCCAGCGGTGTTCAAGGGCCATATGAAACAAAATATCATAATTGGCTGGGCCATATAGCCAGCTGTTTTCTGCCATTTCATGTTCGAGTTGCCCACTGTCCCAATTGGCGTATCCCAGAGCGATGAGCGAATGAGCAGGGCCTTCATTTTCGGCAATGGCGTGTAAAATATCGGTTGAAGTGGTTAAAGAAATAGAATCAGAAATGGCTAAAGTAGAAGCCCAATTTTTTTCGCTTTTATGTAAAATAAAACCTCGATCGTGTTGCACCGGGCCACCGTTAAAGACTAAGCGGTTGGCAACTTCGGGGTAATCGGTGCGAATGCCAATTTGTTCTAGGACGTCTCCCAAACGGCAATTTAGGAGAGGTTGGTTGATGATGATGCCCATTGCACCGTCTTTAGTATGTTCACAAAGATAAGTGACGGAACGGAAAAAATATGGATCCAATAGCGAAGGCATTGCGATCAGAAATTGATTCTTAAGAGAAGTAAACATTTTTTTTCCTTATTCATCCATTTTTCGCATAATACAATCTATTACTTTTCCTGCGATATTGAGATCAAATTCTGCCTCTAGTTCTCTTAAGCAGGTTGGGCTGGTGACATTAATTTCTGTTAAATAGTCACCGATAATATCAATGCCAACAAAAGTTAAACCCTTTTCTCTTAATACCGCTCCAATCTGGGAGCAAATCCACCAATCTCGATCTGACAATTCACACCCAATGCCTTGGCCTCCAGCCGCTAAGTTTCCGCGAAATTCATTTGGGGCAGGGATCCTAGCGAGAGCATACGGGATGGGTTCCCCATCAATCAGTAAGACTCGCTTGTCTCCTGCTTCGATAGCCGGGATAAATTGTTGTGCCATAATCGGGCAAGTACCGTGTTGGGTTAACATATCGATCATGACGGTTAAATTGAGATCTCCTGGTTCAGTTTTAAGAATGTTTTGGCCCCCCATCCCATTGAGAGGTTTTAGAACGGTTGGACCTTGTTCTTCGATAAATTCTTTTAAAATCCGTTTAGAACCACTCACCACAGTCGGAGGCATGCATTGAGGAAACCAGGTCGCAAATAGTTTTTCATTTGCATCTCGCAGTGCTTGGGGTTTGTTGATCACCAAAGTTCCATTTTGCTCAGCGTGTTCCAGAATGTAGGTCGCATAGATATATTCCATATTGACGGGGGGATCCTTCCGCATTAACAACACATCGAATTGATCTAAAGGCCTGGCAGTGGGTTTGGACAGCACATAAGAAGGCAGTGCATTGGGATAGAGCTCCAGGGAATAGCAATGGCCCCAGGCATTCCCATACTTTAAATAAAGATGAGAAAGTTCCATATAGTAAAGATCAAAACCACGATTCTTTGCTTCGGCTAAGAGGGCCAGAGTGGTGTCTTTTTCGGGGTGGAGAGAATGGATGGGATCCATAATCACACCTAAGGTTGGTCGTTCAGACATACATTATCCTCATCCTTAACGTCAAATTTAGAAAAAAAACTCAGCTATACTGTTGGTGATATCCTAAAAGCCAGTATAGGAAAGTCGAACACCATGGGCCCCTATGAAACATTGCTTGACATAGAGCAGAGCTGTAAAACTAACATTGTCAACATTCCACGACAAATTGTAACAGAACGGGATTGGCTTGGCATTGCCTTCAAATGTTCCGGTTTTAATTTTGTTTGCCCCATGGCAGATGTTTCGGAAGTATTAAGATGGCCGCAATTAACTGAATTGCCTTCGGCACAGCATTGGTTTAAGGGGACGGCTAATTTGCGCGGTCGTATTTTACCCATCACGGATTTGCAGGCCTATGTGACTGAGAAACCACATCATAATAAGTCGTTGGTCCGTGTCATGGTCATTTGTTTAGAGAATATATATTTTGGCTTTGCTGTAGAACAAGTGCTGGGGATAGAGCGTTTTTTCCGGGACGAGATAAAACCTGTCGATAGCCTCGAGCACTTGCAGCAATATTTACCGTATTTGGAAGGTGGATATGAACGTGAGGGAAAACCTTGGGGGATTATTAATTTTCATAAGGTTGTTCAATCAGCCTCGTTTTATCATATTCTTTCCTTTAGAACGGATACGGCATGAGTGGCTTATACGAATCAACGAGAGATAAGTGACAATATATGAGTCAGAATAGCGAAGAAGAAGAGTTACTCAAAATATTCTTGGAAGAAGCCAAGGATTTGCTGGATTCCATCGCGCTCACTCTTCAACAATGGTCAACTGATTTAAGTAATAAAGCCTATTTTTCTGATCTAAAGCGTGATCTTCACACCCTAAAAGGGGGTGCAAGAATGGTCAATCAGCCTAATCTGAGCGCGATTGCGCACGAACTAGAATCCCTCTGTGAAGCCTTATTGTCTGGTAAGATCCCAGCGGATAAAAGCACGTACGATTTGATCTGTGCTGGGCAAGATCGAATGAATCTTTTTATCGAGGCGTTGGCTGCCAATAAAGAACGACCTGCGGTTGAAGATCTGGTCCAGCAGTTTAAACAAAAAGTGACGCAAGAAAAAAAAAGTCCACTGGAGGATGAAAAGCCCGAGTCTACTCTGACAGAAGCCAAAAAAGAACCAGAGACTTCTTCAGAAAAGCAAAAGGTCGATACGAATGATGTCATTCGAATAAAATCAGAGTTACTGGAAAAATTAAACAATTTATCCATTGAGAATAACATTGTTCGGGTTAACCTGGGGCATCATCTGGATAAATTCAAAACCAGTTTGAGTGAGACGATCCGCCTAGTTAAGATTCTCCACGACAAATTACGAACAAACACTAAGGCCCAAGAATTGCGGATCACGTCCGATATCCTAGGGCTGGTCGATACGAGTAAGACGCTCTCTCAGCTCCATTCGAATGTTGAATCCTTATTGTCTCAGCAATCTCGGATCAGTCTAGAACTGCAGGAAAGGTTAATTGATACTCGCATGGTTCAATTTAACAGCGTTGTTCCAAGGTTGAGCCGCATTACGAGGCAAGTTGCCAGTAATCTTAACAAGAAGGTCGATTTTTCAGTTTTACAAGCGGAAGGCGAAATTGATAGAAACATATTGGATCATGTGGTTCCAAGCTTAGAGCATTTGTTAAGAAATGCGCTCGATCATGGAATCGAAAAACCAGAAGATCGGAAAAAATTAAATAAGCCAGAAATTGGGAAAATTAATTTACGGTTTTACCGAATGGGTAATGATGCCTGTATGGAGATCAGTGATGATGGATCAGGCATTAATTTAGAAGCGGTCAGAAAAAAAGCGATAAAGCTAGGCCTGTTGTCTCAAGGTACCGTTTGTTCAGATGAAGAGGTTATCCGCTATATTTTTGAACCAGGGTTTTCGACTCGGGATGAAATAAGTGAAATCTCAGGTCGCGGCGTTGGGATGGATGTTGTCAATACCATTGTTAAGGCCTTAGGTGGGAACCTTGCCATTGAGTCTCACTATGGTCTAGGGACAAAGTTTATTATCCGGCTGCCCTTTACCACGTCCATGAACCGGGCATTGCTGGTCGCGGTACATGGTCAGATATTTGGCATCCTATTATCCAATGTGGAAAGCATCGTTTTAATGGAGGTGAAACAGATAAAAGAGACCTTAAACAAAAAGGAGCCTATTGTCTATAATAAAAAGGAATACCACCTAAAATATTTAGGAGAAGCTCTAGGTATTCAAGAAAGACCAGCATTTTCGGCCGAGAAGGAGAGTTTGCCGGTTCTTTTTTTTAATTTTGTTGATTATAACGTAGCTCTTTTAGTAGATGTAATCATTGGAAGCCAGGAAGTAGTGGTACAGACTTTGGGTCCACAATTTAAGTTGATGGATATATTTAGCGGAGCGACATTGCTGGCAGATGGTAAGGTATTAGTTATCTTGGATGTCTATTCAATAACATCAAGGACGAGAAGAAAAGTGAATGAAATAGTAGAGACACCAGCGCTGATCAAAAAACAGCCCATTGTTTTAGTTGTAGACGACTCGATTACAATCCGAACAGTAACAAAGAATTTTCTCGAACGACATAAATATAAAATTTTAACAGCGAAAGATGGTTTCGATGCTTTGTCGAAAGTGGAAGATCAGATTCCGGATATAATACTGCTTGATGTGGAAATGCCACGAATGGATGGGTTCCAGTTTGCTGAAAAAATCAAAAATGACGCACGATTCTCACAAATACCCATTATTATGATTACTTTTTGTACGGGTGATGAAGAAAAGCAACGAGCAAAAAAGTTAGGCATTGAACGGTTTATGAACAAACCGTATCGCGAGAACGAATTATTGGCCACGATAGAACAATTGTTGGAAAAGAAGTAATGTCAGATCTTTTGCCCTGTTTGTCATTGCCATTATGGGAGAAAAATGTTGTGCTTCCAACTGCTGCTGTGGCTGAAATTATTCCCTATGAAGAAACCCAGTCTGTTACGGATGTTCCAAGCTGGTTTGTTGGTATATTAACTTGGCGAGGTATCCACATTCCGTTAGTCTATTTAGAAAGAATGGATTCTTTTTTTTCTTGGAATGGTTCGACCGATCGTCCTTTTAAGGATGAAAAATCACAAGGTTACATTGCTATTATTAATAGAATTAAGGCGGAAAATCAGGGAAAACAAAAATATCAATTTTTTTCATTTGTATTAAGGGGAGTGCCTAAGTTATACCGTTTGGCGAAAGACGGTATTCGGTTAATCGCCGAAAAACCAGAGGATGACTCACGTTATCTTATGCAGGTAAAGATATTGAATGAGATTGCTTTTATCCCAGATCTTGCAAATTTATGGGCAATTATTGATACGCTACCACCTAGGTTGCAATGGTTTAAATGATACCTTGTTAAGGAAGAATTAAGGGAGACACAATGAGAAAAATTCCTAAAAAAGCTTTTTTTTATTTTAGAGATTTTGTTAGAATTTTACTGATAGTATTAGTGTTTTCTACAATATTCAATTTTTGGTATATTAATCAACAGCGTGACTATTTCCAACAATATATCACTCATTCGACAGAACTTCGTGTTCTGACTCAACAAGTGGCCAAACTTTCTGGTGAAGCCGTAGTGGGACAACAAGAAGTGACTTTCTCTGATCTCAAAAGTACTTCCGATAGAATTATTCAAGAAATTGCCTTGCTCAAAAACGGCGAAATTTCCGGTAACAAGGTATTGTTGCCCCCGAGTCCTGATCAAATTAAGGTGGAAGACCTGAGTAATTTTACTGCGTCTTGGGCACTGATGGAAGAGAGGATCAAAGTCATTCTGAGTAACCAAGATGTCATTATTAATTTAGACAAAATGAGCGCTAGGCTTGTTAGTAACATAGAGAAAATCCAGGGAATCTATTGGGATATTCTTGATCTGTTGCAGGACAGTGTCGAGTTGGAAAACAAGAGTATTGCTCTAATTGCACGGCAGATCAGTTTGGCTGAAGAAGTGAAAGATGAAATTGAAAATATTGTTACTATTACCAATAACACTGCAGATTCAATGAAAATATTTTCAGACAAATCAAAACTATTTTTTGATAATGCCGAAAAGATCGGGGATGATATCCAGGATAAAAATCTTTCAGATAAGTTTGCCCAAATCGAGAAAAATATAAAATTGGTAAAAGACGATGTGGAATCGGTTGATAATGTTGGGAATATTACAGATCAGATCCACGCCGCGATAGTCGATATATTTAAAATGAGCCCCTTGATAACCAATCTTACCAGGAACCTAGAAAACGCTTATATTAATTATCAAAAAGTGGATACTGCCGCCGACCTTTCCGCTTACCTCTTGGGCTTTTCATCTTTCTTGATTTTGCTTTTATCCATCTATCTTTTTCAAAAAGAAAATGCTTTCCACTTGAGGATGACTGAAGAAAAAAATAAAGCCATGCAGCAAGAAATTGAAAAGCTTTTAAAAGAGCTGCCAGAAATAGCCAGTGGCAGTGGGAATGTTTCGCTCATCCCATCGGATGTTTCGACTGCTTCAGGTATGATAACAGAGTCATTTGTTTACGCGTTAAATACACTCAGAAAGTTGGTTTATAACATCGGTAATACCGCGCAGAATGTTTCAGTAGCGGCATCCGATGCTCAAAAGATTACCAAAGAATTAGCAGCTTCGAGCAGTAATCAGGCGCAAGAGATTGTCGAAGTAACGGCCTCTGTCAGTCGAATGGCGTCTTCTATTGAGCAAGTATCTGCCAATGCGGTCGAGTCAGCGTCGGTTGCTCTAGAATCTGTGAACATCGCGGGAGAAGGAGGAAAAGTTGTCCGCAGTACGATAAGTGGGATGGAACGAATTCAAACACAAATTCAAGAAACATCGAACTACATGCGGAGGTTAAGTGATAGTTCACAAGAAATTGGTGAAATTGTTTCGTTGATTGATGGTATTGCTGATCAAACGAATATATTGTCCCTTAATGCATCGATTCAGGCTGCAATGGCTGGCGAAGCTGGACGCGGATTTGCGGTGGTTGCTGATGAAGTGCAACGTTTGGCTGAGAAAGTGAGTTATGCAACGAAAGAAATTGGTTCGCTTGTTCGATCGATCCAAACAGATACAAGCCAAGTCATTGTTGCAATGGAGCATACTAAAGAGCAAGTTCAAGAGGGAGTCAATTTTGCACAAGCTGCGGGAGCGACATTGGAAAAGATTGAAACAGTATCTCGACGTTTGTCAGATTTGATCCAGAATATTTCCTCGTCTGCCAGTGAACAGGCATTTGTTTCCGGTAAAATATCTCACATTATGAATGACGTAAAAGATATTGCTAAACAAACTGCCTCCGGTACGAATACAACCGTGGATTTAATTGGAAAATTAATGCAGTACGTTACTGACTTGAGGAACTCAGTATTTGAGCTAAAGTTGCCAGAAAATAATTAATCTAAACTTAATATACTGTTTTTATTAAAGTATTTTAAGTGATACAGCAATTTACTTGATTATAGTCAAAAAATTTATCATTTTGCAATTTAACTATTGTATTTGATTACATAAACAGTTAGCATAGTCCTACTTAGCGTGTTTGTTTTCCTAAGTCAAAAGCTTTCTTAACTAAGGTCAGTTGCTTCAAGGTAGCTTTTGGTTGAATCAAGGTACTATGGAGGGTGTCTAAAATGATTGGAATCAAAGATTATGGAAATTCAGAAACGTCGGCAACACGTGATCTCAGTAACGTTTCTACTATAGCCGGCTTTGCCGAACTTGTAGTAGATATTAAAGTCAATCAAACAGCGTCAAACAGCCAGAATCAGATTGTACCTGAAAGCTATGATGTGTTTGATGCATTTCAGCTCAGTGATCCTTACGATGTAACGTTCGAGATCCTGTGGGAAAAAAGATTCCAATAGAGATTGGCGAAATGGTCGCCCAACGAACACTTCCTGTGATCGTTGGGCGTATCCAGGCATCACTGCCTAATCCCCCGCTTCCCTGCAAAGGCAAAAGATCCGTTTTCACTCAACATTCCGGTACAGTGTACTGGCTGCGATCAATGAATCGAATCGCTCTCTGCCATAAATGATGTGCGCATTTGTCGATAGAAGAAAGCAGAAGACAGAGGTCGTATTTAATTTGGCTAACATAATTCAGGTGAATTGAGTGTTTCCTGAACGGGGCACAAGCTTAAATTCTGACAAAATACGGTGGTTTATTGACAGTTATCTTGCCTAAAGGTAATATCAGTCGACATACTAGATTTATTAGCCCTGAATATCAGTGAGGGCGTGAATTGATGCAAAAATTCAGTGAAAATAAAAATGCCATGGAGTAGGTCTGTCCTGAAACTGTAGAGTGGGGGTTTGACTTGCAAAAGAACTATTTAATTAAGAAAAATCAATATTCTCTTAGTTTTCGAATAAATGAATCTAATGTCAGTATCCTCCAGTGAAACTCTGTTCTCTGGAATTCGCGACGCGAATAGGAAAATAAAAAAATGTTGACGCTTGAAAAACCGGAATTGCCTAAAGACACCGCTAGCAAGGATCAGGGAAAATCCATGGTGGAAGTGATGCGAGAGAAGGCTCAGATTGAGGAAAGAAATCGGCGAGAAGATCAAGAAAACAGAGAAAAAGCCTTAAGATATGCTGCAGAAAATGGCTTGGAAGCCAAATTTAACGCACAGAAGGAGGCGGTCGCACATTGTGATACGGATGTTCTTAAATCACAAAAACTGTCACGGTACACTGCAGAGTGGAAAAAGGAAATCGATCGCATTCAAAAAGAAACAGATCAAGTACAAGAAAGTATTCAGTCATTAGGCAGAAATTTCAGAGATACTAAGATTATTTCAGAACAATTAAGAGTGGAATATGAAAGACGCAAAACCGAATGTGAATTGTTGAAAAAATCCAAAAAACTGGGAGAACGACATGCATTGGTGTTAGAGTTGTTTAATCGATTTTTATGTTCCACGCAACAAAAATTTGAAAAAGAACAAGAAAAAATTATATTTTTAGAAAATTCAATCAGAGGCCAGCAAGAATTGCTTCAGGAAAAAGCGGTTCAGAGAAGGGCATATGGGATCTCCTATGCCAAAATAATGGGAGAACGAGACAGAATAGCACGAATTTTAAAGAAGGGTTTGCCATCTGGAGCGACTCTGCCGCAGATTGCCAAAGCGATTGTAACAGATCCTTACGAAGATGAATTAACTGAATTTTGTAAAAATAATTCTGACTATCTTAGACCGGAAAACTACCCAATAGAAGAACGCGTTTTATTGATGCTACATCTGTTAACAGAAGCCGAATGGCAAACCGATCCCGAAATCAGATTGGGTGATATCCTAGTGCAGGGGTTACGAACCCGGGATCCCCGACTCTTGACTGATAAACCTCGTGCCAAATTACGCGGGATCCTGAATGAAGATGTCATGGATTTATTCAGTAGAACAAAAAAAGAAGCCGCCAAAGCTCTGGAAGAAAAAGAAGAGCAGGAAGCCGCTGAAAGGTCTCAAAAATTAGAGGCAAGTGCTTCTGGTGAGAGGGAAGGCGATGTGGGGACAACAGCGAAAATGGTGTCAGTTCCCGCTGAAGGCCAGATGAGCGAGAGGACTGCCACACCACAAACGGTGGGGGTACAAGAGGTCGCACGGCCGGCTTCATTACACTCTGATCGAAACCAGGGGCAGACAATCAGCAGTGGCCACAGTACGGCTGTTCCATCGAAACGAAGAGTGCCATCCTTTGTTGTACTGGCACAACTGGCTATAGAACATGCCAAAAAAGGCAGGAAGAAATTGTCAAATGGGCCTTTCATTTCTGTTCAGCGCTGGTTGTTAAACTATCTGAAAAGTTCAGATACAGTATTACCCAGAGAAACAGCAGAAGTGTTGGTTGGGTGTGAACCTGGGCACCCCAGTCAGAACAGTCCTTTACTCGCAAGGTTGAAGGCAGTGCAAGCAAGTTTTGATCAATTGGTAGCAGAACATAACAGATTACAGCAAACGTTCATCGAAGTGCAGCAAGAGAGAGATGGTTGGCAAGACCAATACCTGCTGCAAGATCGACAATATGATCAACAGGAGCAGCTGCTGGATGCCGCCACCCAAGAACTGCAGAGAATGAGAGCTGAAACGCGAGTCACGCTCCATTGAAATCACCATTTTTAAATTGGAGAATGCTTAGCACGGTTAATGCAGCAGTTTCTGTTCTGAGAATGCGAGGCCCTAGTTGAATGGCGGTAAATTTTTTCAGAATGGCGAAGTCAAGTTCTCGCTCGGTGAGTCCTCCTTCTGGGCCGATTAAGACCGAGACTGCTTGCCTCGGAATGTCAATCTGATTTAAATGTTGTTTGGCCTCGGGATCTAACACAATGCCGAGTGACGCTTGTTGTTGATAAACCCATTCTTCTAATTTCATTGGTTTTTGCAGCTGGGGTACGACGGTTCGACCGCATTGTTCTGCTGCGTGGATGGCTATTTTTTGCCAATGCTCTTGTTTTTTTGCCATGCGTTCTTCTTTTAAATGGACGACACTTCTCTCGGAAAAGAGAGGGGTAATGATCTGGACTCCTAGTTCAGTGGCTTTTTGGATCACAAAATCCATTTTTTCACCTTTAGAAATGACTTGACCCAAATGAATGCTTAAAGGAGACTCTAAATTTTTTCTCGTTTTTTCTGTGATTTTCACTTGAATTAAATCACGTTTCATTACGGTAATAATACTGTGGTATTCAAAACCATCGCCGTTAAATAAGAGGAGTGGTTCATCTTTTCCAACTCTCAAGACCGATTTTAAACGATGGACTGTCAGGGGATCTAGGGTCATGTGATCATGAACGTGTAGTGCTCTCTCTTGAAAAAGACGAGTTAATTTCATTAGGATAAGCCTGCATCAGTGCAGAGAGCTGCTGCTTTGTCTGTTTTTTCCCAAGTAAATTCAGGTAATTCTCGGCCAAAATGACCAAAACAAGCAGTGTTTTCATAGATTGGCCGACAAAGATTTAAGGTTTCTATTATTCGAGCGGGTTTTAAATCAAAATGTTTTAGAATCAATTGATGAATTTTTTCCAAGGAAATCTTTTCGGTGTTGAATGTTTCCAGATTGATGGAAACGGGTTCTGGTTTTCCGATGGCGTAGGCAATTTGGAGTTCCAGCCGATCGGCGATACCGGCTGCGACGAGATTTTTAGCGATATAGCGAGCCATATAACAGGCAGAGCGATCGACTTTTGTTGGATCTTTGCCTGAGAATGCGCCGCCACCGTGTCGTGCCATTCCGCCATAAGTGTCGACAATAATTTTTCTTCCCGTTAAACCACAATCACCCAGGGGTCCACCAATGACAAAGCGTCCGGCAGGATTGATGAGATATCGTGTTGCTGGGGTGATCCATCGAGTTGGGATCACGGGCTTGATGATTTCTTCACGGACGGCTTCTTCAAGTGCAGCATGACTGATTTCAGGGGCATGTTGGGTCGAAAAAACCAGGGTTTCAACACTGACGGGTTTACTGTGTTCGTAGCGTAAGGTGACTTGGCATTTGGCGTCGGGCCATAGCCAGGGGAGGGTCCCATTTTTTCTCATCAGTGCTTGTCTTTGCATCAGTTGGTGCGCGTAAGCAATGGGAGCAGGCATTAAGGTATCTGTTTCATGACAAGCATAACCGAACATTAGTCCTTGATCCCCGGCGCCAAGTTCTTGACTCGAAGGGTTAATTAACCCTGCTGCAATATCCGAAGACTGTTTTCCGATGGCGTTCAATACGGCGCAAGAATGGCCGTCAAATCCCATTTCTGAATCGGTATAACCAATCCGTTGGATGGTTTTTCGAACAATGAGTTCTAAATCAACCCAGGCGTGAGTCGTAATTTCTCCGGCAATGAGGACCATTCCCGTTTTAATCAAGGTTTCACAAGCGACACGGGCATTGGGATCTTCCGTCAAAATAGCGTCTAGTACCGCATCCGAGATTTGATCGGCCATTTTGTCTGGATGTCCTTCCGAGACGGATTCTGAGGTAAAAAGAAAGCTTTTGTTCGGGCTCATCCGAGGAAGTATATCATATTTAAAAGGAGGATCGACTATTCTTAATAGAGAGACGGAGGAGACTAAAAATAGATACCCAATACCATCAAGTGATTCGTGATCTTTCAGAGAGAATTGTCGCTGCACAACGCCCCATTCGTATTTTAGATGCATTAAAATGGGATCGCAGTGTAGAGTCTCATTTTTTTAAGAAAGGCTGCAAAGAGCTCCCAAAAGTGACGGGGCCAGAGTACTATGAAAAGAATCCGCTGCGATTTGATCCCGATAAAAAAATAGATGAATTTTATGAAATAGAGCGAGACATTCGTCGTGAACTGGGCCAGTTTAACAGTGTTGGTTCAATCATGCAGAGAATGTGCCGTGAGTATTGTACCGTCATTGAAATGTTAAAGGTTCGTGGGACTCCCAATTTTGCGCATTTTTCGCAACAGCTTTTCGGGGGCTCACAGGATGCATTCTATGCCGGGGCCCCGACATTAAAGGATTTGGCGGCACTCATTAGTGGTACATTGGCTTCTATTCAACCTCTGGTTGATATGGACATAGACAAAAAAATATATCAGGGTGAACAAGCTGTCGTTCTGTTGGGCGAACGTTTGTCCAATTATTTTCAGGATGAAACAGAGCAGATTCGAGTTAAAGTGAGTGATAACATTGTTGCCGATGCAGCAGCGGGTGCAGAGTTTATTCGGCTTCGCAGTGACGCTGTTTTTAGTGAGCGGGACATCAGAGTTTTAGAGGTACACGAAGGATGGGTTCATTTGGGAACTACGCTCAACGGCCTTAGCCAACCCATTTGTACATTTCTAAGTAAAGGGCCACCGTCTTCTACCATTACGCAAGAGGGCTTGGCAATCATCATGGAAATTTTTACTTTTTCGTCTCACCCTGGGCGAATGCAAGCTTTAACGGATAGAATTACGGCAATCAATATGGTCGAAAACGGGGCAAATTTTATTGAATTATTTCAATTTTATATGGAAAAAGGAAATTCGAAAGAAGAAAGTTACGCTCGAACCATGCGTGTTTTTCGGGGCAGTACGGTGACAGGAGGTCCCTTTACCAAAGATTTGGTTTATAACAAAGGGTTTATATTGATTTATAATTATATTCGTTTGGCCATTCAAAAAGGTTCTTTGTCTAAAATCCCATTGTTATTTTTGGGAAAGACAACGCTAGAAGATATTCGTGTTTTAAGTGATTTAATTGAAGAAGGGTTGGTTGTCATGCCTAAATATATTCCCCCACAATTTAAAGATCTCGCCGCGTTAAGTTCTTGGATGTGTTACTCTTTATTTTTAAATCAATTAGACTTAAAACGCTTAGCCCAAGAGTATAAAGAAATTTTATAAGCCAGCAGTAGTATACTGGTAAAAATAATGGCGGTTCCAATCCACACTGTCCAACTGGTGGGTAATTCAGAAAAAGCAAAATAACCGACCATCGTACTGAAGAAAAATTTAGTAAAGCCAACCGGCGTTAAAAAAGTGACTTCGGCGAGTTGATATGCTTTGCTAAAGGAAATATGCGCTCCAGCCGTGAGTGCACCCATGAACACTAACCATGGCCAGTGAACGCTGTGTGGCATTGTCCATTCGAAGAGTGCTGGGATCAAAGAAACCGGTGCCATAAAGACTAACAAAAACGTTGCTAAAGTCGTGGGAGTTTCGCCTAATTTGGCCAGTCTGCGCGTCAGCAATTTGTTTCCTGCTAATATGATGGCCGAAGACAGTGGCAACAATGCATAGAATCCCACTTGATGCATTCCGCCTCTTAAGGGGACATCGGGACGCGAAATGATATAAGCACCTAGCAGACTGAGCAAAATAGCCATTAACCGTTGTAATCCTATTTTTTCGTGTAATAGAAGCCAGGCGCCGAGTACTGTGAATATCGGGCCGGTAAAACTGAGCGCAACACCCTCTGCAATTGGCATGGTTTGTAACGTGAGATACCATAAATAAATGCCGGCAATGGCGCTGGCAACGCGAATAAGGTGTAAACCGGGATATTTTGTTTTGAGCTCTGATAACCCTGATTTCAAAATCAAGGGTAAGAGGAACAATGTGCCAAAGACATTTTGAAAAAACATGAGGACATTCACTGGCAGAGTATCAATGTTGGGATCGGGCATGCCACCAGACCAATAGCGGACAATCCCATTGATTCCGGCAAAACACAGACAGGAAACGACCTTCCAAAATGCGCCTTGCCAGGCGTGCGATGGCCAGTCTAAAGAAACGGGTACGGTAGTTGTGGCAGCACTTTTAGTCATGGCGCTTATTGTACGCTAAAAAGAGGGTAAGTCTAGAGTGATTTTCTAAGAAGTGCTTAACCCAACTTTTTGGTCTCCATTAGTTTGATTGTTTTGCATGAAGACAGCTAAATTTGTTGTATATAAACTCAGCTCTTATTAGATTTTTAGTGAATAATTTAATAAAAAGTGACATATTAACCCATAAGAGCAGAGCGTTCAAATTGAGGTAAAATTATGGCTGGTTCGTTTGAGAATATGCAGACTCAATTAGCAAAAAGGATTGAGAAGGCAGTTACTCTTTATGAGGGGGATAATCCCGTAGATAGGGATATGACGGAGGGAATTGTCATGGAAAGGGATAGGCTAGAAGATGTTAAAAGCGTTAGTTTTACTGGAGAATTTAGAGACGATAATGTTTTTACCCCATCACGGAGACCTCATGATTCTGCTATTAAAAAACAATGGCTCAAATGTCTCAGAGAAAATGCGTTTGAACAATTGAAGGAATATATTAATTTATGCGAATTAAAAGGCGTAACAGCGGGAAGTTTTCTATTGCGCCAAGGAACTGTTATTTTAGATAGCGTAATTGTTAGTTTACCTGATCCTAAGCCTTTTATATTTGTGTGCGCAAATGTACCGAATGATGTATTAAAAGAAGTTATTCGCAAAAACGACTATTTTATATTGAGAAATTTTATATCGGGCCAGTCGGCTATGGATCAATATCGGTATACTGATGAAACTCAGCAAGCTTGGAGAGTGGAAAAATTTAAATTATTATTAAACATAGACCCGAGAGGAGTGCAAGCTTTTATGAGAGAAAATTCTTCTGAAGACTGGGTATCTGATGGGGTTAGAA
Source organism: Gammaproteobacteria bacterium (assembly GCA_013286785.1). Classification (GTDB taxonomy): domain Bacteria; phylum Pseudomonadota; class Gammaproteobacteria; order UBA6186; family Azoamicaceae; genus CADEGZ01. The sequence continues at coordinate 42,377 of JABDFC010000001.1, read as the reverse complement.
GTAGTTTTGGCGTGGCATTACAAGCATGTGCATATTCTCCTAAATAAAGAGACAACTTAACGTGGCTGATACTTTCGAAGGAATTACAGAAATACTGCGGGGAAGGAAAGATTTTACCTCGGACAGAGACCCTTTTGAGAGGAGATTGGATAGTCTTGCAAGATTGCTCTCTGGTAAAAGTGAGTGTGTTGCGGTGTTGGTTATTGACCAGAAACTTTATATTGCTGCCAACGAATTTAAAAGTAATACTACTGAAAGACATGAAACTTTGAGGTTAATTAAAGAGGTTACAGCGTATTTTAAAGACTGTGCTACTCAAGAGAGTATACCTGCTGCTAGGCATCGAGAAGTTTTCATTCATATTTGTCAACAGAAATAAGGTTCTCTTCCATCAGATATTTTAATTCCAAACGATATGAGTTTACAAATTATAGAGATGATACTAAGAAATCAAGATTTGCCTTTGTTAGAGTTTGAACGTCAGTTTAGAGAACATGCAAAAGGTGCAGGATTTTTACATGCTGAATTTAGGAAGTTATATGGGGACTTTTTGAAAGTAGAAAGGAGTATTCAAAAAAAAGTGAGTTCACCATCAGCCTCTCGCAGGGAAAATGATGGGGGGATGACAGACGAACAAATCGTTGCATTGAGGCAATATCCCGTGATACTAAGGGCTGAACCGCCACAAAAAGAACCGAATAGTGCGGTGGCAGTTGCAGCCGCGGCTGGCAAGGAAAGAAACGCTAAAAACCAAAAGCCTATTCATGCGGAAGTACAAATATTGAGCCATTTGATGGACATGATTCGAAGAGGTGAATTTAAGCCATCTGGTTCAGTTGTATTATATATTGGTATCTCCAAGCTTTGTTGTTTAAATTGTCGGGCTATGCTGGAAGTGGCGAATGATGTTTTTAAGGACAATCAAATAAACATCACTCTACAAACTCGAGGGCGCCATGATTTAGATTTTGGCGCCAATTGGTTGCCTCCCAAAACATTTGAAGTGGGGTATGAAGCTGGAAGTGAAGGAAGTTCCCTAGAAGAGAAGATTGGTTTTATGAGCAAACATAGAATAGATGCTTTAAAAAGAGAAAAGAAACCGAGTGGAGTTTCTATGGTTGCAGTTTACTCTTCTAGTGATGATGGTGATTTACATTTGGCAAAAATAAGTACACAAAAAGAATTATTAAAAAGGCAGTTGGAGTTACTGCAACAACTTCAGAGAGATGATCAGAATATTACTGCTGAAAATGTTATTAGTTTTATAAATATAGCAATAAAGCTGCATGAACTAGACCGGTTTTCTTTAATTTTAGAAGAAAAAAACGTGCAGGGATTTCTAAATGATTTATCTAGTTTAGCAAGAGGTTTGCAAGAACAAGGCTTGTCGGTTGCTCCTAAAATTGTGCTGAAAGTGCTGCAAAACCCTCATCTTGTTGGTCAAGAAATGTCTGCTCATTTTAAACACTTTAGCCTTGAACATAGTATGGATGTTGCAAGAGAGGCTGGAATAGCTGCGGCCACAGGTGAGTCAGGTAGGTTTACCCCTGGTGCGGATGCCGCTGCGGCTGCAGCGGTACCTGGGGGAGAGCCTCACCCTTCAAAGCGCTTTGCCATTGACAAATGACGCCGTTGGGTATAGCTTGGAGCCCCCTTGTGCGTGCATCTAGAACCCGGGGATTATCAAGCACTCTTAATCGGGATTTCTCATAACTATTTTCCTAAATACTGGAATCTGGGTGCGACTTTTTAAAAATTTCTTTAAATTCATTATCAATTATTCTTGTGAAGGGTAAGCGACCAATAAAGTAATGCTTCCCCTCCTGATCAATGCTTCGTTATAATCACTGCAGTTGCAAATTCGATATTTCTGCTTTTTAGACATGTTTTAATCCTTTGGTTTTTTGTAGAAAAATAATTTTAAGGAATTTTATGTTATAAGAGAAGCTTAAGGTCGAGCCCGTGATTGTGATTTATTTGAGTTAGTTATAGGAATTTTTCGTATGCCTTCTCGTTTTGAGCTAGCCAATGCTATTCGCGCCCTCAGCATGGACGCGGTTCAAAAAGCGAAATCAGGACATCCGGGGATGCCGATGGGCATGGCAGATGTTGCGGAGGTTCTATGGAATGATTTCTTACGGCACAATCCAACCAATCCCTTATGGCCTAACCGTGATCGATTTATCTTATCCAATGGTCATGGTTCCATGTTGCAATATGCCCTATTGTACTTAACGGGATATGACGTCTCGATAGAGGATCTCAAAAATTTTCGACAGCTTCATTCAAAGACACCGGGACACCCGGAATACGCACACACGCCTGGCGTTGAGACCACGACCGGTCCTTTGGGTCAGGGGTTTGGAAATGCCGTGGGTATGGCTTTAGCAGAAGCCCTCTTGGCGGCAAACTTTAATCGCAGAGAGCACCCCATCATTGATCACACTACCTATTGTTTTGTTGGGGATGGTTGCTTAATGGAAGGGATTTCTCATGAGGTTGCTTCTTTAGCAGGGACTTTAGGTTTGGGAAAACTGATTGTTTTTTGGGATGATAATGGTATTTCCATTGATGGCAAAGTGTCCGGTTGGTTTCGGGACGATACCCCGCAGCGATTTGCCGCCTATCATTGGCAGGTGATCCCGGATATCGATGGTCATGATCCCGTGGCGATTCGGCAAGCCATTTTGGCTGCAAAAAATAATCCCACGCAACCGAGCCTTATCTGTTGTAAAACAACGATTGGATTTGGTGCACCAACGCTGGCTGGCACTGAAAAATGTCATGGCTCTCCTCTAGGAGAATCAGAGATAGCCGCTGCACGCGAAAAATTAGCCTGGACAGCAGAGCCTTTTGTGATCCCTGCTGCAATTCACGAAGCCTGGAATGCAACAGAAAAAGGATCACAATGGGAAAGCGATTGGCAAGCGCATTTCGCGGCTTATCGAGATGCCTATCCTGCTCTAGCCGAGGAACTGCAGCGTCGTTTACACAATATTCTTCCGACGAATTTCTTGGCCTCGTTCACGGAATTATTGGCGGAAGTTCAGCAAAAGAAAGAAAATATTGCGACACGTAAAGCCTCGCAAAACGTCTTAAATGCTATATGTCCGTTGCTGCCGGAATTGCTCGGGGGTTCGGCGGATCTGACCGAGTCGAATTTAACTCAATGCGAACATTCTCAGACGATTATACCCGGTCAATTTTTAGGCAATTATCTGCATTATGGCGTTCGTGAATTCGGCATGTCTGCTCTGATGAACGGCATTGCCTTGCACGGAGGTTTTATTCCGTATGGGGGGACGTTTCTAACCTTTTTAGATTACGCGCGTAATGCGGTGCGCTTGGCTGCCATGATGAAAATTCGAGTGATTTTTGTTTACACCCACGATTCTATTGGTTTAGGGGAAGATGGCCCAACGCATCAACCCGTGGAACACTTAAATCTGTTAAGAATGACGCCCAATATGTCGGTGTGGCGGCCGTGTGATGCAGTCGAAACTGTGGTTGCATGGAAAGCAGCCTTGCAAAGATCACAGGGGCCAACGAGTCTTATTCTAACAAGGCAAAACGTTCCACATCAAACCAGAACCAGAGAGCAATGTGATCAAATCGCTCGAGGGGCTTATATTTTGGTCGAGTGTGTAGGAATCGTCGATGCTATTATTATTGCGACAGGATCGGAAGTATCGTTGGCAGTTTTGGCGGCACAACAATTGAGTCAGGAAGGTGTGCAGGTTCGAGTGGTTTCAATGCCATCTGTAGATGTTTTTCAAACACAAGACGCGGCCTATCAAGAGTCGGTTTTACCCCGTTCGATCAAACGACGCATTGTGATCGAAGCCGGATCACCGGATTATTGGTATCGTTGGGTGGGTTTAGAGGGAGCCGTGTTGGGGGTTGATCGCTATGGGGAATCTGCGCCCGGATCACAGGTATTCGAAGCATTGGGGATCACTGTGCAGGGCGTGATCCGCAAGGTCCAAGCAGTATTGGCTTATGGAAAAGGAGAAAAAGAGAGATGACCATTAAACTGGCAATCAATGGATATGGGCGCATTGGTCGTAATATATTGCGCGCTTTGTATGAATCGAAGAGAAACGATTCAGTTAAAATCGTGGCTATCAATGATCTGGCCGATCTCAAAGCCAATGCGCATCTGACGCAATATGATTCAACGCACGGGCGCTTTAAAGAAAAAGTGAGTTTTGCGGATAATCATTTGGTGGTGAACAATGATAAAATTCAGGTCTTTTCAGAACGATCCCCCGAAAATCTGCCTTGGGGTAAGTTGGGTATTGATGTCGTTTTAGAATGTACCGGGCATTTTGCCAGCAAAGAAAAAGCAGCACTTCATCTTAAAGCCGGAGCCAAGAAAGTGTTAATTTCAGCGCCAGCTGGCAATGATCTCCCCACGATTGTTTATGGGGTCAATCATCATCAGCTAAAAGCCAGTGACACGATTGTGTCCAATGCTTCTTGTACGACCAATTGCCTGGTCCCGGTGGTTAAACCTCTACACGATGCGATTGGTGTGGTTGCAGGTTTGATGACCACCGTGCATGCTTATACCAATGATCAAGTATTATCCGATGTTTATCATGCCGATCTCAGACGTGCGCGTGCGGCAGCGCATTCTTTGATCCCGACTAAAACGGGAGCCGCTGCTGCGATTGGTTTGGTGTTGCCTGAATTAAGCGGAAAATTAGATGGTTTTGCCATTCGAGTTCCAGTGTTAAATGTCTCGGTGGTCGATCTTACCTTTACGGCCGCGCGAACAACCACGGTAGACGAGGTTAATCAAGTGATGAAACAAGCGGCTGAAGGATCTTTAAAAGGTATTTTAAACTATAACGATCTGCCGTTAGTCTCCATTGATTTTAACCATGATCCGGCGTCTTCCATTTTTGATGCATCAGAAACAAAAGTCATTGGTAATTTGGTTAAAGTATTAGCCTGGTATGATAATGAATGGGGTTTTTCCAATCGAATGATAGATACAGCAGTGGTTTTAGCAGCAGCTAAATAAGGGACTTCGGATGTTGGGATTGGATTCAATCGATTTAACCCATCAGCGGGTATTGATCCGAGTTGATCTAAACGTACCCCTAAAATCCCAAACGATTTTAGATGACACTCGTATTCGGGCAGTGATCCCAACGATTCAACAGGTGCTTCAATCCAACGCCAGCGTTATCTTATTGTCTCATTTAGGACGTCCGCAAGAAGGGGTGTTTTCGACTGAATTTTCATTACAGCCTGTCGCAGAGCGCTTGGCGCAATTATTACACAGGCCGGTGCGGTTGGTAAGCGATTGGATCGATGGATTTAGTCTAGCGCCGCAAGAAGTTGTCTTGTGTGAAAATGTTCGGTTTAATGTGGGCGAAGAAGCCAATGCGCCAGAGCTTGCCAAAAAAATAGCAAAACTGGGTGATGTCTTTGTGATGGATGCTTTTGCAACGGCGCATCGGTCGCAAGCCTCAACGGTGGGTGTGGCAGAGTATGCGAAGATTGCTGTTGCAGGACCTTTATTGTTGCGTGAACTGCAGGCCCTTGCTCAAGTCATGGATGCTCCCAAACGTCCTCTGGTAGCGATTGTGGGCGGGGCGAAAGTCTCCGATAAATTACAAATCTTGAAACATTTATTAGCAAAAGTAGATACTTTAATCGTTGGGGGCGGGATTGCCAATACATTTTTGAAAGCATTAGGACATTCTGTGGGGGAATCGTTATATGAGCCAAATTTAGTTGGAACCGCGCAAGAGATTTTACAACTGGCTAAAGATCAATCGGTGGCTGTCACAGCTCCTTTAGATGTTGTTGTTGCACCCGATCGCACACGGAGTGCAGAAAGCAAAACGGTGGACGTTGCGCACGTTGCTGATCACGATAAAATTTTTGATGTGGGCCCAAAAACATCGGATTTATACCAAGCAATATTGCAAAAAGCCGAGACGATTCTATGGAATGGGCCATTAGGGGTTTTTGAAATACCAGCCTTCGGGCAGGGGACCGAGAAATTGGCGCATACCATTGCGGAATCAAAGGCATTTTCGGTTGCAGGCGGTGGTGAGACTTTGGCCGCTATTGAAAAATATGGCGTGAGTCAAAAACTTTCTTATATTTCGACGGGGGGTGGTGCTTTCTTAGAAGCTTTAGAAGGGAAAGTTTTGCCGGCCGTGGCTGTGCTCGAAAATCGCTCATTTTTGAGCAGATCTACGCGGAGCCATCTTGACAGAAACGTCTGATTATTAGGTTATTCTCGCATAGTAGTGAAATCCAGGGGAAACTATGGTAATCACACCGAAAACAATCACAAGAAAGAGAAAGGATATTAGTATGGAAAGACCACCTGATGCTAAGCATGTGAAATTTTCAGAAGATACTAAGGTAAGTGATGCAACATTTACTCCTTTAAGGAAACTTCATTTTTCCGCGATCAGAAAAAAATGGTTCGAGTATTTTGACCAGAATGATTACGTTGGCTTAAAGCAATATTTATCCAATTGTGAGCAGAAAGGCGTGTCAATACAAGAGTTTTTTTCTAAAGAAGGGCGCCTTATTTTAACGTGGGCAGTTACCAATGCGCCGAATCTCAATGCCCTTCATTTCCTTTGTGAAAATATACCAACTCCTGTATTGAGAGAGGTACTAAAACAGAATGCTGGCAGTGTATTAAAAGCGTTGATAGCTTCAGAGATAGGCATGGAAGCTTGTCATTGGACAAGTCAAACAAGTGTAGAAAACAGAGTCGAAAAATTTAGGTTGTTATTAGCAATAGATGCTGAAGAGGTTCATGCAGGTATGGAGACCATCTTTGCTCATGGGCAGGTTTCGGAAAAAGTAGTAGACAGTTTCGGGGATTCGTTAAAGCAGTATGGTGGGACACCAGGACGCATTTAATTCTAGGATCCATATTAAATAAATATGACAACAACTGCAGAAGATATTGAAAGTTTGATTCGTGGAAAGTTATCCGTTAATCGTGATCTATTCGAAAGAAGAATGGATACTTTAGCCAGACTTATTTCTGGTAGAAATACCTGTGCTTCTTCAAAGTTTTCAAAATAGAGAAAGGATTTTTGGTAAATAATTAGGAAAGCGCTTATTCTTCAATAAACTTGATTTGGGCGATTTTTGGTTTTTAATTAAATGCCAAAGACGTACAGGTATATTTTTTTTAAGCTTCATGCTATTATGACTCAGTAAGCAACAGAGGAGGATAAGGTTATGTTCAAATTATATAAATTATTACCTTCTAAGAGCAATTTCAGTACCTTACCAGCTGATTCTTTAGGAAAACAACTTTATTTAAATTGGGAGAAATGGGATGGTAGAGTATCTGGAACGCCTGCGGATATAAAAAATGCATTAAAAATTTTAAATCGAGAGCCAAAAGATGCTGAAGAATTAGCAAGGCTTATTAGAACGCAACGTCGAGAGTCATTACAAAGTGGCCTCGAAAAATCCAAAGAGAGTTTTAAAAAGCACGGTTACTAAATAGTACTATAAGGTGTAGCTTTTACTGTCGAGGGGGTAATATCAGGAGCAACAAGTTTCGTTTATTCTGGTAAAATATCTGACTATAGTGTGTACATTGATGGACTTAGAAAAGCTAATGAGATTACACTATTCTCTGCACTAGATTATCGCCATCATTTTGTAGATGAAATTAACAAAATTGGAGATGACACAGAATTAAAAATTAGAAATACTATATCAGTACCTCCAGCAAAAAGACGAGCCGGAGGGTTTTTCTGAGCCTGGGAGTGTTCATTAAATTGGTTTTGTTGAATTTGAATATAAAATAAAATCTTACGGCGTTATCGTGACTGCACCATTATTTAAATCATACTTAACGGTGGTTGCGGCCGCACCATTCAACGTAAAAATGCAAGCGCTGTTACCCGATGAACCCGCCCCGGTTGATGCAATATAACAGTCGGCTGTGCCAGTACAAGACGTCGAGCTGACCGTGGGGTAATTATCAAGAATGGTTTGCCAAATCGTGATGCAATTCGATGCCGTAGGGGTAATGCCCGCAGAAGCGTCCACCCAGCCCGCAGAATTCACGTGAATACTGTTGCCTTCTAAGGTGATGGAACTTCCACCAACCGCAGTTGATGCCCCGCTCGCAATCCACAGCGCATGAGCAATGTTAACAGCAGATCCAAGCCCACCACCCACACCGCGGTTAGCACCCGTTTGTGCTTGACTGGTGAGATTAGCATACTTGGGAAGGGCAACGGCTGCCAATACGCCAATGATGACAATCACCATGACAAGCTCAATTAAGGTGAAACCTCGATTTGACCGGGTACTTATCTTATGTAGGCGTGATGAATACATTTGATGGCTTCTTCTCTTTCCGTTACATATCCCATTTGCTAGAGTATAGCCCATTTAGCCTCCTTAGAAAAATGAGAGAGTCGTATCCTAACAGTGAGCAATCGGCCTGTTAACCCAGGGATTTTTACCTTGCTTCGCTGGGGGGGCTAAGATAAAATTCGGCAATGCCGTGATATCCCCATTTATGGTTAGCTGATTAAATCATTAAAAGGCTTGTGTCAATAGGACCCAGCGGATAAAAAAGCGAATTGGTTTACGCGGATGCTTGAATGAAATGCGCTAAGCTTTAAACAACAAAGTCAAATCGGGAACACCATTGTGCTTAAGCGAACAAAAATTATTGCGACTTTAGGTCCTGCGACAGATAAACCGGGTATGCTGCGGTCTTTGATTATTGCCGGTGTGGATGTGGTGCGGATCAATTTATCACATGGGGAAATCAAAGATCATCACGCGCGCATCGAAGCAACGCGGGCGATGGCATTAGAGTTGGGTAAAGAAGTCGGTATTATGGCCGATTTGCAAGGGCCGAAGATTCGAATCGCCTGTTTTCAGGAAGGGAAGATCCAATTAGTCCCCGGCGCCTCTTTTGTGATTGATTCGGATCTGCCCAAAAATGCAGGGAATGAACAGAAAGTCGGTGTTGATTATAAAAAACTCCCAGAGGAAGTTAAAGCGGGAGATACATTGTTGTTGGACGATGGTCTTATTGTTTTATCCGTTGAGCAAGTCGTTGGCACTGAGATCCACTGTGTGGTGAAATTGGGTGGAAAGCTTTCGAATCACAAAGGCATCAATCGTCGCGGGGGCGGATTAACCGCAAAATTTCTGACGACCAAAGATAAAGAAGATATTAAATTTGCAGCCAAGATGAATGTGGATTATGTCGCCGTTTCTTTTCCGCGTTCTGCCGACGATATTCGGCAAACACGACACTTGCTAGAAGCCGCGGGCAGTCGTGCAGGAGTATTGGCAAAGATTGAACGTGCCGAAGCGGTGCAAGCCATTGATGAAATCATTGAAGTTTCCGATGGTGTCATGGTGGCTCGAGGGGATTTAGGCGTTGAAATTGGCTACGCTGAATTACCCGCGATTCAAAAGCATATTATTAGTCGAGCTCGAGCACTCGATCGGCCAGTTGTGACAGCCACGCAAATGATGGAATCGATGGTACACAGTCCCATTCCAACGCGTGCGGAAGTGTCTGATGTGGCGAATGCCGTGCTCGATAATACCGATGCAGTGATGTTGTCTGCCGAAACGGCAACGGGGCAATTTCCCGATAAAGCCGTAGAAGCCATGGTCGAAATTTGTTTGGCCGCAGAACGCCAAAAAATTACTCAAGTTTCTCACCATCGATTAGAATGTCGTTTCACGCGCGTCGACGAATCGATTGCAATGGCGGCGATGTATGTTGCGAACCATATCGATACTCGGGCAATTGTTGCGTTGACAGAAACGGGTTCTACACCGCTTTGGATGTCTCGGATCCGTACAGCAATCCCCATTTACGGTTTAAGTCGTTATCCCGAAGTCCGTGGCAGAATGACGCTCTATCGCGGTGTATATCCGGTAGATTTCGACACCCAGTCTTATGCGGGGGCAGATATCACAGAAGCCGCTTTAGCAAAACTTTTAAAACTGCAAGCAATCCAATCGGGGGATCAAGTGGTTGTGACGCACAGTGCTGCCCCAAATACCCAGAGCGGTGCTAACACGATGAAAATTGTAACTGTATGAAGTGGAGATAAAAAATGGCTTTTATTACCTTGCGCCAATTGTTGGATCATGCTGCAGAACATCACTATGGCGTGCCTGCTTTTAATGTGAATAATTTAGAGCAGATTCGAGCCATTATGGAAGCGGCCAACGCAACCAACAGTCCGGTGATTGTTCAAGCTTCAGCCGGTGCTAGGCAATATGCAGGGCCCTCATTTTTGAAACATCTCATTACTGCTGCCATAGAAGAATTTCCACACATTCCGGTTTGTATGCACCAAGATCATGGAGCATCACCCGCTGTTTGCCAACGGTCCATTCAACTGGGATTTACTTCTGTCATGATGGATGGTTCCTTGCAAGAAGATATGAAAACGCCGTCTCATTTTGATTACAATGTTCAAGTGACGGCAGAAGTTGTGCGAATGGCGCATGCTTGCGGGGTTTCGGTAGAAGGAGAACTGGGTTGTTTAGGCTCTTTGGAAACCGGGCTTGCCGCAGAAGAAGACGGTTCTGGTGCACAGGGTAAATTATCGAAGAAAATGTTACTCACCGATCCCGAAGAAGCCGCCAATTTTGTGCGAGCGACCAAAGTCGACGCTTTGGCGATTGCGATTGGTACCAGTCATGGGGCTTATAAATTCCACCGTCCGCCAACCGGAGAAGTGTTGGTCATGGACAGGGTCAAGGAAATCCATCGCAAAATTCCCAACACACATTTGGTGATGCATGGCTCCTCGACAGTCCCTGGGGATTGGTTGCAAATCATTAATGAATATGGCGGAAAGATCCCAGAAACCTACGGGGTTCCGATTTCAGAGATCCAAGAAGGGATTAAACACGGCGTGCGAAAAATCAATATCGACACCGATTTACGGTTGGCAGCGACGGGTGCGATTCGGCGTTATTTGGCGTTAAATCCCGCTGAATTTGATCCCAGAAAATATAACCAAGAAGCCAAGAAGGCCATGCAAGAAATCTGTAAAGCCCGTTATGAGGCGTTTGGGACCGCTGGTCAAGCGGCAAAGATCAAACCCATGATGCTCGAGAAAGCAGCAGAACGCTACGCCAAAGGGGAATGGGATCAGGTGATCCTTTAACGGGGTTTGCGAGTGAATTATCGATTGGGTTCTCCAGAAGTCGAAGTGACGGGAAAATATTACCCGCTGATCGCAATGATGTTTATCACCTTGTTGCTCACGAACAATGTGATGGGTGAAAAACCCGTGGTGTTGGCGACCTTCGTTATTCCTGCCGGCTTATTGTTGTTTCCATTGACTTATTTATTAGGCGATGTGTTAACCGAAGTGTATGGGTTTGCCGCTGCTCGCCGGGTCGTATGGATGGGGATGCTGTGCAATTTATTCATGAGTTTTGCGTGTCGCATGGTACTCCAATTACCCGCCCTAGAATCTTGGGAGCATAATCAAGCCTACGAACAAGTATTAACCAGTTCTAGTCGTTTAATGGCGATCTCTGCCTTCAGTTATTTTACCGGAGAATGGACCAATGCCTATATTGTGTCCAAGTTAAAAGAAAAAATGCAGGGGCGGTTATTTTGGTTGCGAGCATTGTGTGGGAGTTGGATTGGAGAATTCGTCGACTCTGCCATCTTCATCCCATTAGCCTTTTATGGCATCTTATCGAATGAGCAGTTGCTGAAATTTATGATTTTTTGTTATGGCTTTAAGGTGCTGTATTCGTTCTTGACAGTCCCTATTGCCAGTCAATTTGTTAAAATTTTAAAATCAAAAGAAAAAATAAAAGAGGCAGTGTCTCAAAAGACGCGCCCGTCTTTCCCCCCTTTCACTTCAGTAGAGTCCAAGTGAAATATTGCATAGCGACGAAGGTGATTATTCCGTTTTAAACTAGAGATCACGAATATTGCTATTGCATGTGCATTTTCGAAAGCTTAAATAAAACGCGATCCTTCTCCCCAATTTTTTGGGGAGAAGGTGCCCGAAGGGCGGATGAGGGGGAAGGATAAACCTCTATTTATTCGTTGTTCCTTTAGGATGAGTCCGACGGACATGTTCCCTATTGTCATCGTCATCGTCATCGTCGCTGGGAACAACCCAATCATCAGTGTCAGAGTTAGTACCGCCTTGCCCCGACAAGGTGGGTGATGGGGGTGCAGCCGCTCGTACACCATCCTCATTGGCTGCCGACGCAGCTTGATGGCGTTCTTGTTGGTGTAGCATTCCGGTATTCGCAGTAGAACTGCTGGCGGCTGGAAGAGAGCTACTGCTTGCTGCGACATCAGAGCCGCTGACTTGCTGTTGCACGCCTTGCCTTCTTCTCTGTTCCTCAGCTTCCATTGCAGCGATTTCTTCTTGGAGTTTTTGCATTTCCAGCATCTGTTTTCTAAGACGCAACGCTTCTAATTGCCTCTCCATCTCTGCCGATGTATCAGATGCCTTATTGCTGTCAGTCGGTGCAGGAGGCTGCAGCACTGGGCTGGTTGAAGTGGTAGCAGTCGTCGTAGATGTCGAAGTAGTCGTAGAGGCTGACGCTGCGGCTGCAGGCGGTTGGAGTAATACTTTTAATTGGCCGACCGCATCGCTGATATATTTAAACACATCTTCTGCTTCTTTGAATGCTTGTTCAATCGCGGTAGCGGCTTTTTCTGCTTTTTCTCGTCCCTTAATACCATTATCAATGCCGGTATTAACACTTTTGCTAGACGTGGGCGCATTGTTGCAGGCGTCATGTCCGTCTCGAGTGGCTCGTTCTTGGCTGCCGACCGTTTGCTGCATCACTTTAATATCGGCCAACATCCGCTGGCAAATCCTATCTTGTTCTTGGATCTGTGCAACATTGGGTCCTGTTGTGGGTCGTGGAAGGCTACTCACGGGAGCAATCAGGGCTTCAGCTTGAGTGACCCAGCTTGCAGCTTCTTGTTTACGTTTTTCAGCAGCGGCTAAAGCTATTCGCGTACGATCTCTGTCTTTGTCTAATGCGGCTTTAATAGCAATTTTTTCCAATCCCATCGCACATACTCCTAAGTGATTTGAATAAGAATATCATACCAGGGAAAACAGAGCTGTTCTACTGATTTCGCTTTTCGATTTGCTTAAACTCTATGTCATTAAGCCTCTTAACTGACCACAACCATGCGCCAATGATCACGAACATGATAATAGCAATATGCGGTGTGACAGCAGACAAAGAGCCAAAAATGGTGATGAGTCCTAGCTGGATCCCAGAACCGGTGGCTTTGCCAAGTCTAGCACCCACGGTATCGATCGCGGCCTTTCCTTTAACTTTGGATTCCTGATCTAAAGAGATGTAGGCCATTTCTTTCGTGGGATCAAAGAGCGAGTATTTTGCCGCTTTACTCATGACGTTTTGAATAGTGCCAAAAATCACAGCAATAAACAAAGGACTAGCCCCTAAAGTGATCATAAAGGGAGAAAGAGGCTCTTTAAAGATGATGAATGTAAAAAAGCCAACGCCCGTGATCAAGAGGACAACCGGGGTAATGTAGGCAGCGACGGCCCAGCCAAATCGTCGGAGCACATTACTGGAGACAAACAACATCATGAAGATGGTTGTGGCGCCCAATATGGTTGAATAGGTACCCATAAAATCTAAATATTCTGACTTATTAGGGTAGAGTACTTTTAATTGCGCTTTCCAGGTGACTTCCAATAAATTAATAGAGATATTATAGGCGAGCACTAGAATGGCAATGCATAAAATATACTGTGACCGAGATAAGAATAAAAAGCTCTCTTTTAGTGACATCTTTGGTTTTTCTTTTTTCACCCGAACTTGATCGCTTTGTTCAAAAAATCGAGGATCGGTTAAGACATTGCGATTGATCCAACGATAAATCATCATGATAAAAATACCCGAGAGCACCGAAAGGCCCATCAGATAATTTAAAGGGGTTTGCCAAGGATCTCCGGCAAATTCTGGTCCGCTTTGTAAGTGCGAAATGTATTTTGCAGCAGGTCCGGCTGCCATTAATGCTAAGTTGGCACCCAGGCCAAATAAGGCATAAAAGCGTTTGGCTTCAGTGACTTTGGTGATGTCATTGGCAAAACCCCAGAACAATAGAGATAGAATAAAACTGCCCCAGAGTTCAGCAAAAATGTAGAACAGCGAATAGGTCCAATTGCGAAACGTGGCGACCAAGCCAGAAAAGCCGCTCGGTAAAAAGGCTTCCATCTTGTCGGCGAGCACCGTGGGGTGGAGGATTTCTTTGTAAGGGTATAGAACCGTTGCAAACAGAATAAAGAAAATAATGAAAGGTAATACCGTGACATAAAACAGTTTTTCTTTAGTTAATAGATTGCTGAGTTTTGCATAAACGAGCATAAAGATAATGGCGGCTGGCACAACGCCGCCGACTTTTAAAAAGGGGATGGCTTCTGCGCCTGATCCCGGAGCTGTGATCAGTAAAGCATCTTTTGCATTTCTCAAGACGCTGTAAACAAAAGAGATAAAAAAGAACATAAAAAACATGGGGAGTAATTTCTTGAGTTCATGGCGGTGCACTGGCCAAAAAAATGAACGCCATTTTCCGAATTCTACGGATGGTATTGTAGACATGATCAATCCCCTTAATTTTGTTCGGATTTTATCATCAATTATGCTTATCTATAAACCCGATGATACGCACGATCTTTAGAATAATTTCTAACAATTGTACTGTTAAATGACATAGAAGTAAAGGTTAGGCTGGCAACTGTACTTTTCAGAATTAGTTAATCAACTTATTTTTTTAATCCCCGCTTTTGTTCCGATTAATAAGAGGGTTGCGGGGTTGTCCGCAAACAAACCGTTGGCGACCACCCCCGAAATGTTATTTAAGGCTTTTTCAAGCTTAATGGGCTCGGTAATGCTCCAATTGTGCACATCTAAAATGATATTTCCATTGTCGGTCAGTGTATGGATTCTATACACGGGATCTCCGTTTAATTTCACGATCTCGCGTCCCACAAAACTCCTAGCCATGGGAATGACTTCAACTGGAATGGGGGATTCGCCAAACACCGCGGTTTCTTTCGATTCGTCGACGATGCAGATAAATTGTTGGCTGGCAGCGGCTAAGATTTTCTCGCGGGTGAATGCTCCCCCTTTCCCTTTCACCAATTGGCGGAGAGCATTGTAGTGATCTGCACTGTCAATATACAGCACAGGGGCGGGTACGGTATTGAGATCAAAGACTGGAATTCCGAGCGCTTTTAAGCGCGCTTCGGTTGCAAGAGAACTGGCAACCGTTCCTTCGATTTGATGTTTTAGGGTTGCTAAATTTTCAATAAAATAATTGACGGTACTGCCTGTGCCGACTCCAATAATACTGTTTTCTGGGATGTATTCCAAAACGGCTTTTGCGACGGCTTTTTTTTGATCTTCCTGATCCATGGGGATTATTCCTTGCTGAGGTTTAAAATAAATTGCCATTCGGCAGGTGTGACCGGCATAACGGACAGTCGGTTGCCCGGTTTTAACAGAATCATTTGATGTAAAGCAGAATAATTTTTTAGAGTGTGTAGTGCAATGGGATGGGTAAATTTTTCTAAAAAGCGTACACTGACCATAAACCAGCGTGGGTTTTGTTCTGTACTTTTGGGATCATAATACGGCGATTCGGGATCCAAGGCGCTAAAGTCTGGAGTGCTTTCGCGCACGATTTCCATCTTGCCGACTATGCCAGGGGTTTCGCAATTCGAATGATAAAAGAAAGCGTGATCCCCTTTTTTCATGTCATCCCGCATAAAATTTCTGGCTTGATAATTGCGCACCCCTTCCCAATGATCCGTTTGTTTTGGAGCTTGGCTCAGGGTGTCGATGTTATAAGTCGACGGTTCCGATTTCATTAACCAAAATCGCATTTCGGCTTCCTTAAAAACGAGAATACAGTCATTGTACGGTGTTTGAATATCGAGCGTCGAGAGGAGACTTAGGGGATGGGAATGAACTGGTTTTCTGTCAGAATTCCGGTGAGTAGAATATCCCAGCTTTCTTCTGGCAGTTCTTGTATGTGTTGGAAGGCATAAGCCAGCCCGATTAAGGCGGGCTTTTTGGGCTTCGGATCCCGCTTTAAAAATGAAAAGGTTCGATCATAATACCCGCCGCCGGTTCCAAGGCGTCTGCCTTGGTTATCGAATGCCACTAAAGGCGTTAGCACGACGTCTAATGCTTCGGGTAGAAGGGTGCGTGTGGGCTCATACACTGGCTCTAAAATACCAAATCGATTTGGGGTTAAGGGATCATCGGTTTTGACTTCCACAAATGCAAGGTGTCCCGTTTGATCAGGGTGGATCACTGGTAAGTAGCAGTGCTTTCCTTGGCGGAGCGCTAGCTCTAAGATTGGTAGCGGACTCATTTCTCCTTTGATAGGGCAATAGACGGCTAAGTGACGGCACTCGATAAACAGCGGTAAGGCTTGTATGATTGGAACCAAAGCAATGGCGTTTTGGTGCTGTATGGCAGGCGACAATTGCTGCCTCTGCTGGGTGAAAAATTGTCGAAGATCCTGTTTTGTGGCCAAAACCTTTTCCAAAGATGATAAGGGTGGCGTCTCCCAAATTGCCGCCGCGCAACACTGACCTTGAACCCATGGTTCAGGTGGGGGCCAAGTGTGTCGTATCAGGCTTTCTACTCATAGGCAGACTTGCACAACAACGGCAGCAGAACGGCTCCCAGGTCTTTGATTATCGGCTCAAGATGTTTCGGTCGCACTTGCAAACACTTGAGAGTAACGCCAGTAAACTTTAAATTTCGATCACATCATCTGATTTCGAGGGTG
Source organism: Gammaproteobacteria bacterium (assembly GCA_013286785.1). GTDB lineage: Bacteria > Pseudomonadota > Gammaproteobacteria > UBA6186 > Azoamicaceae > CADEGZ01. The sequence continues at coordinate 25,549 of JABDFC010000001.1, read as the reverse complement.
TGTTTCCTATTAAAGCTTCATCAATTTTATTTTGCAAGCGCTCAATGTGTTGTGTGACCGAGTGAATATACTCTTCTTTTTGACGGCGAAAGGTCAGTAACTCATTCGTAATGTTTAAAGCTGCCATGATGGCCATCCGTTCAATCCCAATGACGCGGCCATTCAGGCGGATCTCTCGCATTTTTTGATCAAAATAGTGGGCCGCCTCGTATAATTGTTCTTCTGAACCGGCAGGACAATTAATTTGGAATGCTTTGTTTAAAATTTTAACGGAAACTGGTTTAACATTACTCACAATGGCTATCTCTCAGGGACTATGCTTGTTATAAGGATAGAGTGACTTTGAGGGCGGGTCAATGAAATATGCCCTGAGATCGTCAATGAGACACAGATTAAGTGAGTTTGATTTCTATAAGTAGAGAGGTTCAGTATGGACGACACGCTTAAAATAACGATGGCAGAATTCGCCGCTCGCCGGCAGCTATTGGCGGAAAAAATGACACCGATGAGTGCAGCGATTTTGCCGGGAGCAAAAACGAAAGCGAGAAATGCAGATGCCGATTACCCCTTTCGTCAAGAAAGCAATTTTCATTATCTCACGGGATTTCCCGAATCTCTGGCTTGTATGGTGCTCCGAAAAAACCAAACCGGAGTGTTAGAATATATTTTGTTTTGCGAAGCTCCCGATCCCGAAGCAGAAAAATGGACGGGTAAACGCATTGGGCCAAAAGGTGCCATAGAATTTTATGGTGCGAATAAAGCTTATGCAAACACCGAATTGGATCAAAGTATGCCAGAGTTATTGCGAGGGTATGATCACCTCTATTATTCTTTAGGAGAATGTGAGCAATGGGATAAACGCGTGATTGCTTGGAAAAAACCACGGTCTTTAGATAAGAGAAAAAGTGAGGATCTCCCTCGGCAATGGGCAGAATTAAAGCCATTGATCCAGGAACAACGATTGATTAAAAGCCAAGACGAGATAGCTGTTATACGTCGCGTGTGTCAACTGTCTGCAAAGGCGCATGTTGAACTCATGAAACAGTGTCAACCCAATCAACGAGAGTACGAATTAGAAGCACTGTTTTTACATGAGTGTTATCGCAAGGGGTGTCGTGCGATGGCGTATACGCCTATTGTTGGCGGTGGTGTTAACGCTTGTACATTGCACTATACGCAAAATGATCAACTTTTAAAATCGGGTGATTTAGTGTTAATTGATGCCGGAGGAGAATATCAAAATTATGCTGCCGACATCACGCGAACGATTCCCGTCAATGGCCAGTTTACGCCCGAGCAAAAAGCGATCTATGAGTTGGTGTTAAAAGCGCAAGTGGCTGCGATTGAAATCGTCCGCCCAAATCTTCGTTGGGACACCCTACAAACCACACTGGTGAAAATTTTGGTGGAAGGCTTGGTGGCACTCGGAATTTTAAGTGGCGAGATTGAGTCTTTGATTACGACCAAGGCCTACCAACGATTTTATGTGCACAGCAGTGGACATTGGTTGGGTCTGGATGTTCATGATGCCGGGGACTATAAACGGGACGGTGAATATCGGCTTCTAGAACCGGGGATGGTATTCACCATTGAACCTGGGATCTATATTACCCCTGGTGAACCAGGAGTGGATAAACGATGGTGGGGTATTGGTGTTCGCATTGAAGATGATATATTAGTCACTGAAACCGGATACGAAGTATTAACCGAAGAAGCACCTAAAACAGTCAAGGCCATTGAACGCATCATGAATCTAGCCAATCAAAGCAGACGCCAGCATGCAATGTGATCTTGCGATTGTTGGCGGAGGATTGGTGGGGGCGAGCTTAGCTTGTGCCTTAGACCGCCAAAATATTCGCGTGGTTCTCATTGATAAAATAAATGTTTTGCCGCGTCCTCTGCCTTTAGAAAGTCGCGCGCTTGCTCTGTCTTGGAGCACGATTCAATGTTTAAAAGCCTTAACGATTTGGCCAAGAGTAGAAGCAATTGCAACCTCTTTAAGGCAGATCCATGTTTCTAAGCGAGGCTACTTTGGTTTTACAACGCTTAAGGCTGCTGAAAATCAATTACCGTCTTTGGGTTCTGTGGTCGATGCCGCAGAGTTCAATCATATTTTAAATGAGACACTGACTACGGTTTCTAATCTGACAATCTTTCGGCCCGATGAAATTTTACAGTTTGACTATCAAGAAAGTGGCTGGACTCTTCAATTGAAATCACAACAAACGGTGTCATGCCGTTTACTGGTTGCAGCAGACGGGGCAGGATCGGTTGTGAGACAACATCAGGGCATCGAGGTGATAAAAAACGATCATCGACAAACGGCTATTGTGGCAAATCTCGAATTAGATCAAGCGCACGAAGATCAAGCATTCGAACGCTTTACCAAAGAAGGTTCGATTGCCATGTTGCCGTTTGGTCGCGAGGGCAATCGGGTGAAAAGCGTTTGGGCAGTTCCAACAGAAAAAAGCAGGATGTTAGCAGAGACTGCCGATTCAGAATTTTTGGCATTGCTCCAAGCCAATTTTGGGTATCATTTGGGGCGATTTCGATCGGTTGGCAAGCGGGATTATTATCCGCTTTGTACCCAGTCAGCCCAGTCTATTTATGATCACCGTTTGGTATTGGTGGGCAATGCAGCGAATACCTTACATCCGATTGCAGCGCAAGGATTTAACTTAGGATTAAGAGATGTGGCCACTTTGGCAGAACAAGTGGTCTTGGCAATACAGTCGGGTGAGGACATCGGTTCCATCGAGGTATTACGAGCTTATGCCAATGCACGCATACAAGATCATCAGACTATTCGGCAATTAACGGCTCAATTGGCAAAACCTAAGTTGTTGCAGTGGTTTGGGATTATGGCCTGTCAAGGCTTACGGCCCGTGAAACGTTGGATCATGGAAAAGGGCTTGGGTCGAGGTGAGAACCTGCCCAAATTGTGTCGGGGAGTGCGCTTAAATTGAAGCCAAAAATCGTGGACATTCTGATCTTAGGGGGCGGCTTGGTAGGCTTGAGCGCAGCACACTTATTGTCTAAACAGAATTTCCAAGTGGGCGTGATCGAGAAAGAAAAACCAGATTTTTCAAAAGAGGATCCCGAATTTGATCTGCGGTATAGTGCTATTTCTAAGGCTTCCAGAGATCTCTTTCAGCAACTGGGTGTGTGGGAAGGGATGACTTCTAAACGCGTGAGTCCTTATCGTCGTATGCTGATTTGGGATGCATTAGGATTTGGAGAACTTACCTTTGATGCGGCAGATGTTGCCGAACCGGATTTAGGACATATCATTGAAAATCGAGTCATGTTGCAAGCCTTGTGGGAGCAAGCTGAGCAGGACTCGAATATTCACCTCATGACATCGGCGAAACCTGTGGCTTTTACAGTGGGGAAAGAGGCAGTGACTTTAGAGCTCGAGGGTGGCACTTGTTGGCCTGCATCTTGTTTGATCGGTGCCGATGGGGGAAAATCTTGGTTGCGAGAACATTTTTCGTGTAAAACCATTCGGCACGATTATCAGCAACGTGCATTAATTGCAACCGTCAAAACCGAATATCCCCATGCTGAAACCGCTTGGCAAAGATTTTTACCCGAAGGGCCTTTAGCCTTTTTACCCTTGGTAGACTCGCATCTTTGTTCTATTGTTTGGACCGCCGATCCCGTGACCATTGAAGCGTCAATGAGTTTATCGGAATCGGCATTTTGTGAGGAACTTGCACATCGCTTTGATTATCGTTTGGGGAATATTTTGTCGAGTTCCAAGCGATTGTCTTATCCCTTGGTGCGGCAAAGAGCCGAGCCTACTGTGAGTGAACGAATTGCCCTCATTGGAGATGCAGCACACGTCATCCATCCGCTGGCAGGCCAAGGGGTTAATTTAGGCCTTTTTGATGCCAAACAGTTGGCAGCCGAGTTTGCCGAAGCCAGTCAACAAGGGATTGATATTGGCCATCCTTTAATCTTGCGTCGTTTTGAGCGGGCGTGTAAAGGGAAAGTGATGAGAACCATGATGGCCATGGATTCACTCAATAAAACTTTTTCGGGACAGCATTCGTGGGCCATTGGTCTTCGAAGCCTGGGTTTAAATTGGATTAACAAAACCAAATTCTTAAAGAAAGCTCTGATCTTAGAAGCGATGGGGATTTAAATGCGTAAAACCAGCTCTTTTCGAGTAGTCATCCCTACCCTTAAAGCCTTTTTATGGGAATGATGAGGTGTAAGTCGTGATAAACAAACATCAGGGAAAAAAACATGTGTGAATTGAGGTTTTGAATGCCCAAGAAAACGGTCCTCCATCCTATCCACCTGGCACATAATGCTGTCATGCTCGATTTCGCCGGGTGGGAGATGCCGCTTCACTATGGTTCCCAAATCGAAGAGCATCATCATGTGCGTCAGAATGCCGGGATTTTTGATGTCTCACATATGGGCATTATCGATATTCAGGGTCGCGATGCAAAAGCGGCTTTACAATATTTGCTGACGAATAACGTCGAAAAATTAACCGAACCTGGGCAGGCGTTATATACGTGTTTGTTAAATACGGCAGGGGGAGTTCTGGACGATTTAATGGTGTATTATATTGCGCCCGAGGTTTATCGATTGGTGGTCAATGCTGCCACGACCGAAAAAGACCTCGCTTGGATCACTCAAAATTCTGCCAATTTCTCCATTGAAATTGTCCCGAAACGGCATCTTGCGATGATGGCGGTACAAGGTCCAGAAGCACGACAAAAAGTCGGGCGTGCTTTTCCTGTGTTGAACGAACCCATCCAAGCCCTTCGTCCCTTTCATTTTTTTCAACACGGGGAATATTTTATTGCCAGAACCGGTTATACCGGGGAAGATGGATTGGAAGTGATTGTCCCGAATGAAGAGGCTAACCCGTTTTGGTCTTTGTGTGAACAAGAAGGCGTATTTCCGTGTGGTTTAGGGGCGCGGGACACCTTGCGTCTAGAAGCGGGGTTTAACCTCTATGGGCAAGACATGGATGAGTCGGTTACCCCCCTTGAATCTAATTTGGCTTGGACAGTTGCCTTTGAACCTTCTAATCGGTTATTTATCGGACGAGATGCGTGTGAAAAAGCGAAAGCAGAGGGTTTCTTGCCAAAGCTCATTGGTTTAATATTATTACAAAAAGGGGTATGCCGGCGTCATCAAGCCGTGTTAGTCGATGGCGTCAAAGTGGGAGAAGTAACGAGTGGGTCTTTTTCACCTACTTTAAAGCAAGCGATTGCTTTGGCTCGAGTATCTGAAGTTTCAGCAGAGTATTCGGTGGATATTCGAGGGAAATCCCATCCGGCGAAGGTGACACCGTTACCATTTGTGAGAGGAGCAAAAAAATGAACAGAGTTCCTGCGGAACTGCGATATACCCAAACCCATGAATGGGTTCGGGTGGAAGATGATGGCACCGTGGTGATTGGCATTACCGATCATGCGCAAGCTCAACTCGGAGAGTTGGTTTTTGCGGATCTGCCGGATGTTGGCGTAAAAGTCAATGCATCCGATGAAGTCTGCGTCATCGAATCGGTCAAAGCCGCTTCAGATGTGTATAGCCCATTGTCAGGCAAGATTTTAGAAGTGAATGAGGACTTAGAAGAATCACCAAGCTTGGTGAATTCCGATCCGTATGGGGATGGCTGGCTTTATAAAATGGATCCTGCGGATCCCGATGAGTTGAGTGAATTATTAGACGCCGACGACTATAGCCACTATATGGAAGAGGACGAAGATTAACTGATCGAGGTCCAACATGCCGTTTATTCCCCACACCCAAGACGACATCCGTTTGATGTTAGAAACGATTGGGTTGAGTTCGACGGATCAATTGTTTGCGGAAATCCCCCCTTCATTACAACACAGTGATTGGTCGCGGCTTGCGCCCGCTGTTAACGAAATGTCCTTGCAAAGACAAATGCAGGATCGAGCCAAGCAAGATGAAATTCGGTTAAATTTTACCGGTGCGGGGGCATACGAACACCATATTCCAGCGGTCGTTTGGGAGATTGCTTCTAGGGGAGAGTGGATGACGGCGTATACGCCCTATCAAGCGGAGGCCAGTCAAGGAACACTCCAACTGTTGTATGAATACCAAAGTATGATGGCGCATTTAATGGCCATGCCAGTGTCGAATGCCTCGTTATATGATGGCGCTTCGTCTTTAGCCGAAGCGATTTTAATGGCAATTCGGTGTCAATCAAATTCAAACATTCGTCGCGTTTTAATTCCACGCAGCGTTCATCCATTTTATCGACAGGTCATTAAAACGATTGTCCGGGTGCAACACATCGAAATTCTGGAAATCCCGTTTGACCTGGGAAAGGGGCAAACGCTGGTTGAGCAATTAAGCCTTTATTCTGATCAACAGCTTGCAGCTTTAGTAATCCCACAACCCAATTTTTTTGGCACGTTAGAAGCGGTAGATGACTTAACGGATTGGGCACATCAACAGGGTGCGCTGGTGGTGGGTGTGGTGAATCCCATGAGTATGGCACTCTTAAAACCGCCAGGACAGTGGGGGAAACAGGGGGCGGACATTGTGTGTGGCGAAGGCCAACCTTTGGGCGTTCCCTTAGCTTCTGGGGGGCCTTACTTTGGATTTTTATGCTGCCAAAAAAAACTCATTCGCCAATTACCCGGGCGTTTGGTAGGCCGAACCCGAGATCGCAATGGCAAAGAAGGGTTTACCTTAACGTTACAAGCGCGCGAGCAGCATATTCGTCGTTCCAAAGCCACTTCGAATATTTGCACCAATCAAGGTTTATTGGTGATTGCTGCGACACTGTATCTCAGTTTATTAGGCGCGGAAGGATTAAAACAGGTAGCGATTGCAAGCCATACGCGAACGCGCCAGTTACTAGAAGCGTTGCGCGCGATTCCAGGAATTACGGTTGTGTTTGACAGTCCTTTTTTTCACGAAGGGGTGATCCATTTACCATTGCCCGTGAAATCCGTTTGCGCGCAATTACAGGCAGAAGGCATTGAACCCGGATTTTCATTAACGGATCATTATCCAGAGCTCGGTGAATGCTTTTTGGTTTGTGCGACCGAAACAAAAACAGCAGTTGATATCCAGGTTTTTTCAGCCGCGCTACAGAAGATCCTGGCAAAAGGTGTGGCATGCTGATCTTTGAGAAGTCCAAAAAAGGCCGCCATACCGCGCACCATAGATCAGAAGCCATGGGAGATTGCTCGGATATTCCGAAACATTTTTTGCGTGAAGAGCCGTTATCTTTGCCCGAGGTGTCCGAACTACAAGTGGTGAGGCACTATACGCAGTTGTCACAAAAGAATTTTTCAATTGATTCCCATTTTTACCCCTTAGGATCGTGTACGATGAAATATAATCCTCGGGGTATTCATCGGATGGCTTCCTTAACAGGATTTTTATCGCGTCACCCATTGGCTTCTCTGTCGCACAGTCAAGGATTTATGGCTATCGCTTTTGATTTCCAAGAAATGTTAAAAGAGATCACGGGGATGAAAGGCGTTTCACTCACACCCATGGCAGGTGCCGCTGGAGAATTTGCAGGCGTTCTCATGATCAAAGCGTATCATCACGCACGGGGTGAAGATGAACGAAATGAAATGTTAGTGCCAGACTCAGCGCATGGAACCAATCCTGCTTCGGCTGCGATGTGTGCTTATAAAGTTAAGGAAATTCCCACAGACTCACAGGGAAATTTAGACATAACAGCCTTAAAAAAAGCGATCTCACCGAAAACAGCTGGAATTATGCTCACCAACCCTTCAACCTTAGGGTTGTTCGAAGAAAATATTCAAAGGGTTGCAGAGATTGTCCATGAAGCGGGGGCTTTACTGTATTATGATGGTGCAAATCTGAATGCGATTTTAGGCAGATGTCGCCCGGGGGATATGGGGTTTGATGTCATGCACATGAATTTACATAAAACTTTTGCAACCCCGCACGGCAGTGGTGGACCTGGAGCAGGTCCAGTGGCAGTGAATGAACGGCTGTTGCCGTATTTGCCGATTCCAATGGTGGATAAGCAAAATGATCACTACCATTGGTTAACAGAAAAAGAAAGACCGCATACCATTGGTCGGCTTTCGACTTTTATGGGCAATGCAGGGATTATTATACGAGCCTATCTTTATCTTCGTTTGTTAGGGCGGGAAGGTTTGGCGCGAGTTAGTGAATATTCCGTTTTAAATGCGAATTATCTTAGGAAGAGGCTGCAGCAATTGGGATATACTTTGGCCTATCCTGAGCGTCGTGCTGCACACGAATTCGTACTAACGTTAAAACGAGAAGCCAAAGAATTCGGGGTGAATGCCATGGATTTAGCCAAACGAATCTTAGATTTTGGGTGTCATGCGCCGACGACTTATTTTCCACTCTCTGTGCCAGAATGTTGGTTAATCGAACCCACCGAAACCGAAACCAAAGAAGAGCTGGATCACTTTGTCGAAGTTTTAAAAGACTTAAGAAGAGAAATGAAAGAAACACCAGAGATAGTAAGAACAGCCCCGCACACACTGCCGGTCGTGCGCTTAGATGATGTAAAAGCCGCACGAGAACTAGATGTTGTTTATGAGTGGGCTCATTGAAAGTTTGAAATATTGGAACGAGAACTGGATTGTCCAGATATTTGAGAAACAGTATTGCCTGACTTTCGTGTTTGGTTTGATTTTTCTGAGTAATCAAAGGTTACCGATCCTTCACCCACAGGTGGTAGAGTTGTGGTCTGCTTTAGGAAATCTTTCAATAACTGTCGAAGATACGTTGTAGTGGCTCGTCTTGAGACAGCATCTTCCCAATCATCAAAGGGAACGTCAACCCCTGGTTCGGGTACCATCTGGGATAACAGTCTTTTGCGCAATAAGTCCTTGGGTGCGGGAGTTTTGGTTTTTCGAGTGGGATCAAACAAAAAGTGTCTGGGCCCATTGACTTGGATAAAACAGCAATTTTCAATAAAGATATCGACAGGTAAATTCCGGATAAAATATTCAGAGCGTGCCTTAGGCAATTCTTTTTTGACTGCAACAGTGACTTGTCTTTGTAATTGAGTCATTCTAGGTTTTGAAGTAAAACTGTGTTGTGAGGCTTGTTGGAGTGTCCTGACAACATCCGGCTTAAAATAGTCGCTGACCGTTGCACTGGTTACACCGTCCGGTTCTATCTTTAAGACATTCCCCCAGTAAAAAAGACCCATGTATAATTGGTTTAAAACAATTGGGGAGGTGACTGTAGCAGGTTTAGGGATTTGACTCATTGCTTTTTGCAGTATTTCAAGTGGAAAAAGGCCGGAGTTATTTTGCGGGGTGCGATGATGATTTTCTAATACCGCTAACGAATAAAGAAAACGGCCAATTTTATCCGAATCAAACGAAAAACCCATTGCCTTTTTAGCGAGTATTTGACTCAGTTCTGTCAAGTCAGGGTGTTTGACTCCAAGCCCAGCTATGGCATTTAATAGAGTTAACAATTGTTCTAATGTAAAATCAGGTTCACTGATTTTTAGTTTGATTTGATGAGTTAATATCGTGATTAAGTTGACCAAGGCCGTTTGAGTGGGATCTAGTGCCAAGGCTGTCAATCCTTGCATAATATTGATGAGACTGAAAGTATTAAAATGTTCTGCCTGTCTTTGGATGCGAGCCAGAATGCGCATTAATTTTTCAAAATGAGCGCTCAAAAAAGCAGGGCTAAAATCCGATTCTTTGAACAACTTCCCAATGATATACATCAGGGTTGACAAATTAATCGTATCCAAATCTTTGCTGAGAGAACTGGAAAATATTTGTTGGATCCGCCGTTCTGGGCTGAGAGTGGCGTCTGCCGCAATTCCTAAGATGTTGTTATTTTCTTGAATACAGTGTTGATGTTGTAGTACTTTGTATTGTTCAAAGACAGCCGTATAGTCCTTACATGCTACTAAGGATTGATGAATGCCTTCAGAAAGCTCATCTCCTTGGCTTCGACCAAAATAAATGGCTTGTTTAAATTTTTCTAATAAGGCTTGGGAGAGCGCTTGATCTCTTGTTTCTGAAAATTCATTGAGGTATAAAATGGCTAGACCTGAGTGAGCTTGTGCGGCACCCAGAGCTCTCGCACGCAAGTAATAAAATTCTGCTCGGTCGAAATTTGGAGGGACGCCGCCTAAGCCACCCTGATAGATAAAGGCAAGATTTAAAGAAGCCAAGAGATGATTTTGGTCGCTAACGGCAGTCCAAACGGTGATGGCTTCTTCAGTTAATGCTTTTTTTCGAACCAATTCTGGTTCAGACGCACTCTCCTCAAAAGTATGAAAAGCCAAATTATGCCCAGATTGGATCAGCCCTTTTTCGTAGGCACGGCGATACAATTCCATCGCTTGGGCTCGATCAGGGGCCAGATTTCCCAAGCCATAACGGTGGCACCGGCCGAGATCATTGATGGAAGGCGCATAGTCTAGCGCAGTTGCTTCAGTGTACAGGGCGACAGCCTGCACTTCATCTTTTTCAACATCTTCCCCTGCGAGATATTTACAGGCCAGGTTATGAAAAGCTGCGGGAAAGTTTAGATCTTTAGCGACATTGTACCAATACAGGGCACGAAGGGGATCACGCGGTGTTTCCTTCCCAATATCAAAAAAGTATCCTAAGTTAAAAGCAGTCGTGGCATCCCCCAAACGAGCCGCTTTTTCACTGTAAAAAATATAGGATTCAATATTGTTTAAGCTTAAATACCAGGGTGCTATTCGTGCGCAGGCCTCTACGGAGCCTGAATCTGCGTCACTCTTTAAAGTCTCAATGCCTTTTTCGACATCCCCCAGATCTTTGGCATAATAGGTTCCTAAGGCAAGACGGGTTTCTTGAGGTCGGTGTGCTAAAGATCTAGACCAATAGGTTATTAATGTTTCGGGCTGTTGTTCTTCTGGTGTGCGTTTAAAATGTCCTGCTTGCAGGCCTACTGCTAAGAGGTAATAATCAAATCCGACGAATTCTTGCCCCAGCACTGCTTGACAAGCCATTCTCAGATGAACTTCTGCTGTGCCGTAATTCGCTTGCCTGTACGCGCTATACCCCAGCAGACACTGAATACTGTGGTATTGATAGACGGCGCTGCGTTGTTGTACAGCAGCCAGATGGATTTTTGTATTGGGATAATCCTCCGAGTCAAAATAAGCTTTTGCCAGCATATAATGGGTATTTAGAAAGTTGTTGCTAAAATCAGCAGAGATTTCACTTGCCACTGTCGGGAGCAGAGTGTTGAGAAGGTTGAGCACTTCAAGTTGTTGTAGGTAAAAAACACGCGCTTTTTTCATGTCGTTGGTTGTATAACAATGATGGGCAAGTCCATCGAGAACATTCGCTCTCTTTGCTAATGTTTGGAATTCTGCGACTTGTTCAGCCAGGGATTTTTGAGGGGGAGTCGTTTTTGTTGGCTGAGTGTGTCTTTTCATGAATGCCTGCTTTGAATTCGTTTTATTTGATCCAGATATGTTCGAACCAAAGCATTATACTCTTTCGTGCACTAAGATCAAGTTTTTGATGTATCTTCCTGAGTTTTCAATAAAAATTGTCACTGCTTATGCACTCAAAAAGTCTGTAACTTCACCGGTATTTTTTTAAAAAAATTGAATAAAAAAAGGGTGAGTTTTTTAAGCTCACCCGACAGAGTGTCATAAAGAGAAACGCTGTTTAGGCCTTAATGTCCCAGGTCAATTGTAGGCCAAATAAGTCCATTTGATTTTTCACTGTACCGTTCAAGCTTTGTGCCCCTTGTGGAGCATTGACTGCAGTGGGTGCGACTTGTCTAATATTGGCGTTCTTATAGAAAGCATGAAGATAACCAAATTCCACTGCCAATGCTGAACTGACTCGATATTGAGCACCCAAAGCTCCCGCGGTAATATCTTGTTCGGGGATCATAATATTTCGGTACCCATCACGTGAAGCACTTTTGTCAAAGAGTGCTCCTGCTTTCAGCCGCCATCGTTCATTGTATTGGTAGCTGCCCCCCAAAGAGACGCGGTAGTTATTTTTATAATTCTCGGGCGCAATTTGCTGCGTTCCATTGTCATAAGTCAAATTCACTTGTTTGAAACGGTTCCAACGAGTCCATTGAACATCTGACATCACGGCCCATTGATCATTAAAAGCGTGATAGAGACTAAATAGCACGCTTTCTGGGAGATCAATGTTAGCCTTAACGCCTTGACGGACCAGCGGAGCCACAGAAGAAAATTGGGTTAATGAGTCTCCTTTACCCTTAACACTGAGCTTCGAGCGGAACTGGAGGCCAAAGCGCGTGTCATCGGTCATTTCGTATAAGGCGCCGATATGGTATCCTACACCCCAGTTGCTAACCGTGTTTTCAGAAAATCCGTCTGTCGAGGTATTACCGAATCCAATACGGCTGTCTAATTTTGCAATCAAATAAGCAGCGTCTACACCGGCTCCCAGCGAGAATCCATGTCCGCACTCATAAGCAAGACTGGGGCCTAAATTAACCGTCATCATTTCTGAGCGAGTCGCCATATAACGAGCGATAGAATCGTTTTTGTAAATGGTTTTTGAACCAAAAATAGGGGTAGCGCTGAACCCAAAGACCCAACCTTCATTTATTCGCTTGGCATAATGCAGGGAAGGGATGAGGGCATTGTCACTGGGCCGGGTTTGCCCTGAGCTGGGGGATAAGGGGGTTCCAAATGTGGAGACAGCGTTATCAACCTGTAGCTTGGTATTAGGGATGACTAAAACACCACCCGCGACGATTTGTTCTTGGTTAAGCCTGGTTAGCCCAGCGGAGTTGTAATAATTGGTACTGGCATCTTCTGCTAATGAAGCGGATCCCGCGTAAGCAGTTCCTAGGTTAGTGACATTTTGCTCGATCAGTAGAAAGCCGCCAGCCCAGCTGGTTTGGCTAAGACTGCCTAAAGCGGTTAGAACAGCCAGTTGCTTATAAAAGTGATGATTCCGAACTTTCATCTAAAACCCTCCGTGGTTTTTTAGGCGGTAATGTACTGCTTATAAGGAGTATAGATGGGAATAGAGTTTTTTGTTAGTTTTTGTTAAAAAACTAACAATTTTTGGGCTATTTTGTCCTGTTGAAAGGGTAAATGGAGGGGGATCGGCTATCTGCAGGGAAGTTCTAGAGTTTTTCTGTGACTCCGTGACGCAGAAGTTCCGTGAAATTTTGTATTTTTAGGGGTTTACTAAAATAATAGCCTTGTATGAACTGGCAGCCTCTTTCTTTTAAGAACCTCAATTGCTCTATGGTTTCAACGCCTTCTGCGAGTGTTTTAATGCCAAGTTCCTTAGCCATTGCAAGTGTGGCAGAAACAATGGTTGCACTGTCATTATTCGTAACAACATCGTCAATAAATGATTTATCGATTTTAATTTTATCAATCTGAAAATATTTCAGATAACTTAAACCGGAATAGCCGGTTCCAAAGTCATCAATGGCTAAGGCAATGCCGCGTCGTGATATTTCCTTGACCAAAGGAGACAGACTTTCATCGAGTATGGCTGTCTCAGTGAGCTCTAGTTCCAGCTTGGTAGGATCAACTCCCGTCTTTTTTAGCACTCGGTCAATAGCTGCGATAAGATTACCTTGTCTAAGCTGTTTGGGCGAAAGGTTAATGGCAACTTTCATCGATTTATAGCCTTGCTTATGCCATTGTTTGGCTTGAGCAGAGGCTTGTTCTAACACCCATTCTCCCATCGGGATAATCAGGCCGGTCTCTTCAGCCATTGGGATAAAATCATTAGGGGGAACAATACCGCGTCTTGGGTGATTCCAACGGATGAGCGCTTCAGCTTCATTTATCAAACCTAATTGCAAGTCAACGATGGGTTGATAATAAACTTCAAATTCCTGTTTATCTAAGGCTTCACTCAGATCTCGTTCCAGTTCCAATAATAATGGAGCTTTACTCGTCATGTTTGTCTGGTAATATGCGACTTGATTGCCACCGGAGGCTTTTGCTTCTAGCATTGCAGCGTAGGTGTTGCTTAGCAATTTTTCAGGATCGGGAGAATCTTTAGGGAAAATTGTGACGCCTGCACTGGCGGTCAATCGAGATTCTTGGTTGCCTAAATGAAATGGTTTTTCCAAGACTGTAAACAAACTTTGCACTTCTTTTTCGGTATTAGCAATATTGATGGGGCTGAATAAAATAGTAAAAGCATCCGGGCGTGGTCTCGTTAAAATTCTTTGTATTGTATCTTCGTTATTTTCAGCGCTCAATTGTGATTTCAGTCTTTTTGCGACAGAATTAATAATAAGATCACCTGCATAATAGCCCAAGCTGTTGTTAAAAATTTCAAGGCGGTTAATTGCGAAGCAAACTAAAGCAAAGCTTTCTTTGCGTCCATTTGAATTTTTGACCGCTTGTTCGATATATTTGGTCAGAAGACGTTGATTCGGGAGATCCGTTAATAGGTCGAAGTTTGCTTGATGTGTGAATAACGTATTCTCAAGCTTTAGTTTTAAAGAGTGGTTTAGCCATTCTGTGCTGCGACGGTTCATTCCTAAGAGAAAAGCATAATAGACAACCACCATAACAGTGCTGGCTTTGTAATAAGTCGCCGGTTGTAAAAAAAACCAAGCGGCTACAGGGATTAAAATAAAACTGACGCACACAATACCTAATTTGAAAAACCCAACTGTACTGGTTCCAAGTGCTGCGGCGATCATGACTAGAATGCCAATTGCCAAGAATTGATTGGTGGGATTAGGTTCTTGTGCAATGAAATAAATACAAGAGCCGTAAAAAACGGCATAAAGAGACAGCACTGTGGAAAGTAAGAATTCCCATTGTTGAACTTCGAGTTTGGAGGGCAGTTTTCGGTAGCACTTATATAAGAGACAGGCCAGCAAAATTATAAAATTAAAGCCAGCGTACCAACTTGATATGATGGTATTATTGATGTTGTGACTTAAAAAATAAAAGCAGGAAAAAAGGCTCGCTCCCGTAACGAAAGAGGCCACGATGCCTGTGGGAGAAGATCGATATAAATGCTCTACTAGATCTGTTTTGATTTCGGCTTCAATTTGGTTTTGTTCAGTCTGGGATAACTGATTGTAGTCGTATGAAATTTGCATTTTTTCTCCGCGCGGCTGTGAGTTCCAAATATACCAGACCTATATTTATTATATGACAGATCCTAGAAAAGCAACCAAACTTGCTTTTGTTGTACAACAATTCAAACATCTTCGAATAAAAAGCATTTTTTTAAGAAAAACCATTTGCTCTAATGATCCTTAATGAATTAGCGCTTGTGCCTTTGTTACATCGAGTGCAGAATAGTGGTAAGCTTCGTTTAACCCAAGTCTTAGGATGGTTTTTTGAGAGACAACATTGGTTGCATCACAGCTTGCTGTTATGGCTAGATTGTTCGATAAGCAATAGGGTTTGATAGAGTGCGCTACGATGTAAGGGACTAGCCCGATACCTCGGTATTTTGGATCAACAAAGGCGCCCAATTCGAAAAAAGAACTTCCAATTGTTCCATAAACTTCAGCTATAATTTGTTGTTGGTCTAATAACACAGATCCATAACCAAACTCAAGGAAAAACTCTTTAGTCTGGTAGAATTCAAGTAAGCGCATATTCCAGGAGCAATGTTCAAATAAGTGAGCATTAACAGTTGATAGACGATACTGTTTAACGATTTTATTGTCTATTTTTTCTGGTAAATCTTTGATCTCACCGGGATGAGCGGAAAAATGTTGTCTTAATTTGGTCGGGAGTCCTTTTTTATGAAAAAAATCCTGCTCACTACAATGGACTAAAAGCGAGGTTGGGGAAATATTGATTAAAGAAAGTGCTTTCTTTAAAAAATCGTCACTCACATTCCCAGACATAAAATTGAAAGGAGAATTTGTCGTTAATAGACAAGCATCTTCTTCTGAGTTTAACCAAAGATTCCCATAGATTTTACCTTCCAAGATCCCAGAAACAATGGCGATATTAGGGCAAGTTGGGGGGAAGAGATGGCCTGCCTTATTTTTCATCCAATGAGGATGTTTTAACAAGGTACTTCACCACTGATATTCAATCGGTGCATTAATCGTTCGGCAGGATAATAATCTGCGACGGCATAATGTTGGGCACATCGATTGTCCCAAATGACGACGTCGTTCGTTTTCCAGCGGTGACGGTAAACAAATTCTTGGATTTGAATATGCTCATAAAGAAAACTTAACAAAGAGTTACTCTCAGCTTTAGTTAGCCCTTCAATATGAGTGACATAAGGTTGTGAAATATATATAGCAAGTTTCTTGGTTTCTGGGTGGGTTCTAATAATGGGATGTTGTACGGGTTGAAAATTTGCAAAATGTTTATCAGGATCTAATCCATACTTTTTGAGTGCATTTTGTAAGTTGCCGTATTCAGAGCCAAATGCTTTTCTAACATCGTGAACAGCTTTTAATGGTTTGAGAAAGGATTGCATGTGTTGGGATAAACTCTCATAAGCCTTGTACATACTAGAAAACAGTGTGTCTCCACCTACTTCAGGAGTGATTTTAGCATATAACATGGTCCCAAGTGGGGGTCTTTCCCAACCACTGTTGTCGGTATGCCAGTAGTTTAGCCCAGGTGGTTTCTTATCGTTATTATGTAGGATCATACATTCAGGATGACCTTCTATCGTTAGCGACAGCAAGTGTTCTTGAATAAAAAGTTCACCAAAATGACGGCCAAATCTCTTTTGATCCTCAACGGTTATGTGTTGGTCCCTAAACACAAGAACACTATAATCATCGAAGGCTTTCTTGATAATATTCCAGGTGTGTTGCTCGAGTGGTTGACTGAGATCGACCTGCTTAATTTCCACTCCAATAGCAGGGCTTAATGGGGTAACAATGGGTAGACTTTTATTCATGTTCCGCCCTCTCATAATAGAAGTTTTCGAACAAATTTAATAAAACTGATTGTTGAATACCACCTCCTGTTAGGATGCAACAGCAAGATTGGTTAATTCCATAATGCAATGCTGCTGCGACGGAGGCGGCGCCAGCACCTTCAACCACCAGTTTATCCTCCATGGCCAATTGTACAACGGTATTGGCGATTTGATCTGGTGTGACGGTAATGGCGTCCTTAATATAAGGTTTGATGCGTTTAAAGTGTTCAGGAATCACAAAACTTGAGCCAATCCCGTCTACGAAGGTTTTTCGATAAGCAACGCTGGAATTTTTTCCGATTTTGAAAGAAGTGAAGAAAGGAGCGCCAGAACTTGATTCCGCAGTGTAAATATCAAGATTGGGTTTAAAATGTTTGAGGAAAGAAGCGATGCTATAAGTTAAACTTCCACTTCCGTAGGGAATGATGATTGCTTCAATTTCTGGAAATTGTTGGAGTATTTCTAAACCAATGGTTGCATTCCCTAAATTCACGTATTGATTGAATGAAGAAATAAAAAAACCTGGTGTTTCTGGGTAGGCTCCTGCAATAACAATCTTTTGCCATTCTTCTAATGAGGTGTGAATAATTTTGGTTTTTGAATTATTAACTATAACGTCTGTCAGTTTTCTTTCATCTATCCATTCATGTACAATCACAGTTAATTTCAGGTTATATTGCTTTGAAATTTTGGCCAAAGCTTTTGCAAAATTGCCAGTACTGTAGGTAACAATTCCATCTTGTAAGATATGTTCCCAGTTTTTGGGTTCATAAAGTTTGTAGGATAAAATTGCACTAAGTGCGCCGCGATACTTAAATGAATTTGTTTGTTGTAAGTTTTCACATTTAAGGAAAATATTTCCACGTCCCAGTGAAGATTGTACTAAGGGGGTATTATAAACAAGCGGGCTAATCTTTTCGTAAAGTTGATAGACGGAATCAATGAAATTGTTGGCTTTGATGTTCAATTACTGTAACTCGTCCTTGTCCTTGATTAGTGTAAATAAGAACTCTGTGTTCTTTCCATGATTGCCATTCAAATCAAACTGTCAGAATCTGTCAGATAATATCTGTGGGAAACGTGAGCGTCAAGATAATTATCAATAAAAATCAATGACTGGGATTAAAATAGTTAATGAATTTTATAATTATCCTAATAACAAAAAAATATTGGGCAGTTTGGTAAATTTAGTCGGAGTTGCTTGGCAGTAGTTAGTTTATTTTATTACTTAATTATTAAAACAGGCCTCGAAAGATTTAAATTTGCGACTCTCTCGTCTATTGTGAAAAAATGAAATGAAGAATCGAACATTAAGGTGGTTTTTTTGTGATCGATGCGAATGGTTTTCGACATAATGTTGGGATCATTCTTGCTAACCGGGCTGGGCACGTCTTTTGGGCGAAACGGTTGGGGCGAGATGCCTGGCAGTTTCCGCAGGGTGGGATGAACCCAGACGAAAGCCCAGAGCAGACGCTCTTTCGCGAATTACAGGAAGAAATTGGGTTACAAGAAAAAGATGTGACCGTTTTGGGGCGAACCCGGCGTTGGCTAAAATACCGCATTCCTCCCCGAATGGTTCGTAAAGCGACTCCGCTTTGCATCGGGCAAAAGCAATTGTGGTATCTGTTACGCTTGGAAACGGACGACAGCGCCATTCAACTGGATGCGACCGAGAAGCCTGAGTTTGATCATTGGGAGTGGGTGAGTTATTGGTTTCCCCTGAGGCAAATCGTTTTGTTTAAAAGGGAAGTTTACCGCCAAGCTTTAAAAGAACTTGCACCTTATCTCTTTCGAGGGAAGGGGGGGGATGTTAGGATGCAAGGCTTAGATCGATTAAGACCAGAGTAAAAATAAAAGTATGCTAACTTACCACTATATTGATCCCATTGCGCTTAAATTTGGTCCCATCACCATTTATTGGTATGGCCTGATGTATTTAATCGGTTTCTTGGGGGCTTTCGGGTGTTGTTATCAAAGTCGCCTGGCGCAGTCGACCCCTTGGAAAACCGATGAGATCATGGATCTCTTTTTTTATGCGGCCTGGGGCGTTATTTTAGGGGGAACCTGGGGTTACCTTTTATTTTACGATCCTCAAATGTTCCTGCAAGACCCGCTGCGTGCCTTAAGATTTTGGGAAGCGGGCAGATCGTTTCACGGTGGGTTGTTGGGCGTTGTGATTGCATTGATGATTTTTGCGCGAGTACACAAACGTGCTCTGCTCGATATAGGTGATTTTATTGCGCCAGCTGTTCCGATTGGTCTTGCGACGGGGCGGGTGGGGAATTTTATCAACGGGGAATTATGGGGTCGAGTGACAGATATGCCTTGGGGAATCGTTTTCCCTGGCGCGGGATCATTGCCTCGCCACCCCTCACAATTGTATGAATTTGGAACAGAGGGTGTTGGATTATTCATCATCTTATATTGGTATACCCGAAAACCAAGGCCCAGGGGAGCAGCATCCGGCTTGTTTTTAGCGGGTTATGGCGTCTTTCGGTTTTTAGTGGAATTCTTTCGAGAGCCAGATGCGGATCAAGGTTATCTCGCGTTGGGTTGGGTTACGAAAGGACAAGTTTTATCGCTGCCCATGATTCTGATTGGGCTTGTTATTTTATTTTACGCCTACCAGAACAGGCAGCTGAATAGGAGATAGGTGTGCAGCAGTATTTGACCTTAATGCAACACGTTTTGCAAAATGGAGTTCGAAAAGACGATCGAACTGGAACGGGCACATTAAGTGTTTTTGGTTACCAAATGCGTTTTGATTTAAATAAAGGGTTTCCCTTGTTAACCACTAAAAAAGTGCATTTACGTTCGATTATTCATGAATTGTTGTGGTTCTTAAAGGGTGATACCAATATTCGTTCTCTCAATGAAGTGGGCGTAACTATTTGGGATGAATGGGCAGACAACGAAGGGAATCTTGGACCGGTCTATGGAAAACAATGGCGCTCCTGGTCCGATGGGCGAGGGGGTAGCATTGATCAGATTACCAAGTTAATAGACACATTAATGACGAATCCAGACTCTCGGCGTTTGTTGGTCTGTAGTTGGAATGTGGCTGAAATCTCAGAGATGGCACTGCCGCCATGCCATTGTTTATTTCAATTTTTTGTTGCAGAAAATCGATTGTCGTGTCAATTGTACCAGCGAAGCGCAGATATCTTTTTAGGAGTGCCCTTTAATATTGCTTCTTATGCTTTGTTAACGCAGATGATCGCACAAGTGGTTGGTTTACAATTAGGGGATTTTATTCACACACTGGGCGATGCCCACCTCTATTTAAATCATTTAGAACAAGCCCAGGAGCAATTAAGTCGTAAGCCGTATCCATCGCCTAAAATGCGAATTAATGCAGAAAGAAAATCTATTTTTGATTTTAAATATGAAGATTTTAGTTTGCTGGATTATGAATGTCATCCCAGAATATCAGCTCCGATAGCAGTGTAAGATGCGAATATCATTAATTGCAGCAATGAGCGAAAATGGTGTGATTGGCAAGGGAAATACTTTGCCATGGCATTTGCCGGAGGAATTAAAATACTTTCGAAAAATGACTGCCGAAAAACCAGTGATCATGGGACGAAAAACCTTTGAGTCGATAGGCAATAAACCATTGCCAAAACGGCATAATATTATTTTAACTCGTTCGGTTGATTTGTTAGCTGAGGGTTGTACGGTAGTCCATACGGTGGAACAAGCCCTAGCCGCTGCAAATGCGTGCGAAGAAGTGATGATCATTGGCGGAGCCAATATTTATCAATTATTTTTACCATTGGCAACGCGGCTATATCTCACGCAGGTGCATGAGCAACATGAAGGAGATGCATTTTTCCCGCCCGTCAATTGGGCAGAATGGAAATGTATTTCCGAACAAAAATATCAGGAATTTACCACAAAAATATGGGATAGAAAAGAAAGATAAGGAAACTCATTCAGTGAAGCAACGAGTTGGAACAAGAATGATCATATGAATATAAAACGCCGAGTGATAGGGTATGCTGCTTATTTTTTAACTTTCCTTTTAGGGAAAACATTGCGAGTGAGCACCCTAAAACATTCCAGTTATGATCCCAAAAGACCATATTTATTTGCTTTTTGGCATGGCAAACAGTTGTTGCCGGTTCTGCAATTGGTTCACCACCAAACAGCGAGGGCGGTGCTGGTTAGCCCTTCACGGGATGGAGATATCTTAAGCACCTGTTTAGAAAAATTAGGCTACGAGGTAGTAAGGGGCTCTTCGCGTCATCGCAATATTGAAGCCCTCGTTGGCATGATGCGTAAGCTAAAAACTGGATATTCTTTGGGGTTTGGGATTGACGGGCCGATAGGACCCATTTATAAAGTAAAACCGGGGATGACGCACATGGCGCAAAAATTCAAGATCCCCATTATTCCCGTTGGCAGTGCTTTTAGTCGGCGTTGGGTAGTCAATAAGGCTTGGGATAAATATGAAATCCCAAAACCTTTTAGTAAAGCAGTTTTTTATTTGGGCGAACCTTTTGAGGTGCTGGAGGGAGCAGACTTAGATGCCAGTAATGCCGTCTTGGAAGGTTTGATTCAAGCTGCCGAGGCTCGAGCCGTTGCTCTGTTATAATTGAAAATATACATTAAAATGGATCCTGAATGACTATGGCAAAAAAAAGTTACACATCCGAGTCTATCGAAGTATTAACCGGTCTTGATCCCGTACGCAAGCGTCCAGGGATGTATACCGATACTTCCCGGCCCAATCACTTGGCGCAGGAAGTTATCGATAACAGCGTGGACGAAGCGATAAGCGGGCATGCGTCTCGTATAGCAGTTATTTTACAGGTGGATGGTTCACTTGAGGTAACGGATAACGGCAGAGGAATGCCTGTTGATATTCATCCAGAGCACAAAGTCCCGGGTATTGAATTGATCCTAACCCGCTTACACGCAGGGGCGAAATTTTCACAAAAAGACTACCGTTTTTCGGGTGGTTTACATGGTGTTGGTGTTTCCGTGGTGAATGCCTTATCGGAACGGCTGGAAGTCTGGGTTAAACGAGACGGTCAGATTTATCACATGGAATTTGCAGAAGGGGAGCGCGTTTCAAAACTGAAAGTGATTGGGAAGGCTGCAAAGAATGAAACTGGAACTACGGTGAAATTTTGGCCGCAAGCGAAGTATTTTGATTCTCCGAGGATATTAAGCAAACCTTTAAAACACCTACTGCAAGCAAAAGCGGTATTGTGTCCGGGGCTGACTGTGCAATTTACGGATCAACAAACCGGCGAAAGCGATGAGTGGTGTTACGAAGGGGGTCTTAAGGCTTATTTATTAGAACAGATGGAAGGGCGTACACTGCTGCCCACAGAACCGTTCGAGGGAGTATTCGAAGGGAATGAAGAAATTGCGAGTTTTGCTGTCATTTGGGCGCCGTTGGAAGGTGAATCCCTACAGGAAAGTTATGTCAATCTTATCCCAACTTCGCAAGGTGGCACGCATGTGAATGGCTTACGGGCAGGCTTATTAGATGCCATGCGAGAGTTTTGTGAATTAAGAAATCTATTACCTCGGGGGGTGAAGCTCGCGCCCGATGATATCTGGGATAAAATTAATTTTGTGTTATCGGTTAAGATTTTGGATCCCCAGTTTTCTGGACAAACGAAGGAGCGTTTGGCTTCACGCCAATGTGCAGCCTTTGTGACTGCAGTGGTCAAAGATTCTTTTAGTTTATGGTTAAACCAACATGTTCAAATGGCAACGACTTTGGCAGAATTTGTCATCGAGAATGCAGAAAAACGCTTACGATCGGGTAAGCTTGTGGTTCGTAAGAAGATCACGCAAGGACCGGCTTTGCCTGGAAAATTAGCGGATTGTACATTACAAGATTTAAATCGCTGCGAATTGTTTTTAGTGGAAGGGGATTCTGCCGGCGGCTCTGCCAAACAAGCCCGAGAACGAGAATTCCAGGCAGTCATGCCATTAAAAGGAAAAATATTAAATACTTGGGAAGTCGATTCCAACGAAATATTGGCTTCGCAAGAAGTCCATGATATTTCGGTTGCTATTGGAATCGATCCTGGGGCAACTTCTCTGGAAAAATTGCGTTATGGTAAAATTTGTATTCTGGCGGATGCAGACTCGGATGGCCAACACATTGCAACATTGCTGTGTGCGTTGTTTGTGAAACATTTTAGAATTGTGGTCGAAACGGGACATTTATTTGTCGCGATGCCGCCCTTATATCGCATTGACGTGGGTAAAGAAGTGTATTATGCCTTAGATGATGCGGAAAAACAGGGGATTTTAGATAAAATTGCCGCCGAAAAATCAAAGAGTAAAATTGTGGTCCAGCGTTTTAAAGGGTTGGGTGAGATGAATCCCATGCAGCTTCGTGAGACCACAATGGCTCCCGATACGCGGCGTCTGGTGCAGCTTACGCTAACAGAGGGAGACGATACTCTCAGTCTGATGGATATGTTATTAGCCAAAAAACGAGTTCCCGATCGGCGCCAATGGTTAGAAAGTAAAGGAAATTTAGCAGATGTCTAAAAAAACAGTTCAAAACTATCCTCAAGAAGAACGTGAATTGGTTAAAACTTTTACCGAACGGGCCTACCTAGACTATTCTATGTACGTCATTTTGGATCGAGCCTTGCCTCATATTGGGGATGGATTAAAACCGGTACAACGAAGAATTATTTATGCCATGTCAGAGCTCGGGTTATCACAGCAAGCCAAATATAAGAAATCCGCTCGCACCATCGGGGATGTTTTAGGAAAATTTCATCCACACAGTGAAAGTGCTTGTTATGAAGCGATGGTGTTAATGGCACAGCCTTTTTCTTACCGCTACCCCTTTGTGGATGGCCAAGGGAATTGGGGTTCACCGGATGATCCCAAATCTTTTGCGGCGATGCGGTATACCGAAGCAAAACTTTCGAATTATGCCAGTGCTTTGCTCAGTGAATTAGAACAAGGTACGGTCGATTGGACACCGAATTTTGATGGGACTTTAGACGAGCCAAAGTTACTGCCGGCCAGATTGCCGAATGTATTGTTAAATGGAACCACGGGTATTGCGGTTGGGATGGCGACCGACATTCCCCCGCATAATCTCCGGGAAGTCACCAAAGCATGTATTCATTTGTTGGATCATCCAACTGCTTCGATCAGTGTTCTTATGGAACACATTCAAGGTCCCGATTTTCCCACCGAGGCCGAAATTATTACTTTGCCGGAGGAGATTTTAAAAATCTACCAAACTGGGGGTGGGACATTAAGAATGCGGGCGGTATACCTCGAAGAAGACGGGGATATTATTGTTACCGCATTACCGCATTTGGTGTCTGGCAGCAAAGTATTAGAGCAAATTGCCGCTTTAATGCAAGCCAAGAAATTGCCTTTGGTGGCCGACTTGCGCGATGAATCCGATCACGAGAATCCAACCCGTTTGGTGATTACGCCGAGATCCGCTCGGGTGGACGTCGATGCATTAATGGCGCATCTTTTTGCGACCACCGATCTCGAAAGAACTTATCGTGTCAATTTAAACATGATTGGTCTTGATGGGCGTCCACGCGTCAAAAATCTCAAAGAAATTTTGAGTGAATGGTTGGTCTTTAGGACCGAAACCATCAGTCGCCGCCTAAAATACCGATTAGAAAAAGTGAATCGGCGTTTGCACTTGTTAGATGGATTTTTAATTGCTTATCTGAATCTCGACGAAGTCATCGCGATTATTCGTCAGGAAGATGATCCCAAGGCGGTTTTAATGGCACGTTTTGGGTTAAGCGAAGAGCAAACCGATGCGATTTTAGATTTAAAATTGAGAAATTTAGCAAAATTAGAAGAAATAAAAATTCGCGGTGAGCAGGCGGAATTGTCGGAAGAAAGAGTTGGTTTAGAAAAAATACTGGGTTCCGAACAACGATTAAAAACTTTGATCAAAAAAGAACTTGAACAAGACATGAAAACCTATGGGGATGCGCGGCGCTCCCCTATTGTGAAACGGCCAGAAGCGCAAGTGATGGTCGACATCGATAAACCCCCAACAGAACTGGTGACCGTTATTTTATCTAACAAAGGTTGGGTGCGATCCGCCAAGGGTCATGACATTGATCCCAGTCAATTAAGCTATAAGACGGGGGATGAATTTAAGCTCTCGGCTCATGGAAAGAGTGATCAATCGGTCGTCTTTTTAGATTCTACGGGGCGTTCTTATACGGTCAGCGTGCAACAATTGCCTTCTGCGCGTGGTCAAGGTGAACCTTTAACGGGGTTAGTGACTCCGCCTCCAGGGGCAAGTTTTACCAGTGTGATGATAGGCGATCCCGCCGAACAGTGTTTATTGGTTTCCAGTGCAGGTTATGGTTTTATTGCACCGCTCGGTGAACTGATCAGTAAAAATCGTAAAGGCAAGGCGATTGTCAAGATCAAAGAAGGCTTTACGTTATTACCGGCGATTTTGCTTCCTAAAGAAAGAAGCAATATGTCGATTGTTTTGGCAAGTCAAGACGGGCGATTGTTGTTGTATCCGCTGGCGGAGGTTTCAGAAATGATCAAAGGCAAAGGGAATAAATTAATGGCATTGGCCAAAGGCAGCGCGGTTGCAGCGGTTGCCATTTGTTCTGCTCATCAAAGTCTCACCGTTGTCACCAGCCGTAAAAAAATAGCGCTTAAATTGGCCGATCAGAGAAACTATCGAGGGGAAA